>JBJTIO010000210.1:0-3942 GCA_046095045.1 Actinomycetota bacterium | reverse complement strand
GTACGCCAAGTCGGCGGCTCTCGCCGGGGCGCACCTGTTGAACCACACCAGGGTGGTGGGGTTCGTCGCGTCGGCGCACGGCGAGCGTCTCGCAGTGGGCGGTGTGCGCGTCGTGGCGCACGGGGTCGAACGCGAGATTCGAGCGCGGGTGGTGGTGAACGCCGCCGGTCCGTGGATCGACACGCTTCTCGCGGCACTCGGCCGACCGATGGGCGTGGGCGTCGATCGATCGAAGGGCGTTCACGTTCTGACGCGACCGCTCGGAGGCGAAGGGCGCGTGACCGACGCGGTGTTCGCGCGCGCACGTTCGGGCCGCCACGTCATCGTGTCGCCGTGGATGGGCAAGTCGTTCATCGGGCCGACCGACACGCCGGTCGACTCCGATGACGCATCGATCGTGGTCGACCCGACCGATGTGGCGTCGATTCTCGAAACGGTGAATTCGACGATGGGGCGTGACGTCGCACCGTTGACGACCGATGACGTCGAGTTCGCCACGGTCGGTGTGAGACCACTCATCCGGACCGGCGATGATCAATCGGGCGGCACCTATTCGGCCAGTCGCCGCCACGAGCTGTATCACCATGTCGATCGTGGGGTCGACAACCTCTGGACGATCGGCGGTGGCAAGTGGACCACCGGACGCGCGACCGCCGAGCAAATGGTCGACGCGTTGTTCGGGCACGAATTGAGTGATCGACCCAGTCGACGGTTCGCGTCGCGACGGTCCGAGGCGTTCGGGGCCTTCGCGTGGGCCGAGGACGCCGAGCCGTTCTTGCGTCGAGCTTCGTCCGAAGCGGTCGCTCTCGGCGTGTCGGCCGATGCCGCGGCCACGATCGCCCGCTCGTACGGAAGCGAGTACCCGAGACTGCTCGATCTCGTTCGTGAGAACGCTGCGCTCGGTCGCGCGTTGTCGACCGAGTGTCACGAGATCGGCGCTCAGGTTGTGTTCGCGATCACCGACGAATCGGCGCGCACGTTGTCCGACATCATCGATCGACGGCTGATCGCAGGCACCCTTGGGGGAGTCTCCGACGAGACGGTGGCGGCGGTGGCGCGCATCGCGGCGCCACTGTGGGGTTGGGACGAGTCGCGTCAGTCCGACGAAGTGCGTCGCGAGATCAACCGACGACTGGTCGTGTCCCAGCATTGGCGCACACCCACGCGCCGATAGAGGAGCGTGGAGCACCCGCTCGTGACCCGAGGGGATGCGCATGGAGCCGTGGCGTCCGAACGACATCGAGACGTCGCCGCGGTGGTCGGCCCACGAGATCGTCCGGCGCGTCAGGATCTGGTTGCGGTGGATCGGTTGGGCGCGCGCGGCGACCGGTGTCCTGGCCGCGGTGATCGTCGTCGGTCTCGGTTGGTTGCTCTTGCGTACGCCCGCGCCGCCGATCGAGGACGGACTCGAATACGCCACCACGTCGATCCCCTCGTCGATGGCGCCAACCGTCGTCACGGTGCACGTCGCCGGCCGGGTGATGAATCCCGGGGTCTACGCGCTGCCGTCGAACTCGCGCGTGATCGATGCGATCGACATCGCCGGTGGAGCGGCTTTCGGTGCCGACACGAACGTCATCAACCTGGCGGCGACGTTGTCGGACGGACAACGCGTGTATGTGCCCGCGGTCGGAGAGTCGATCGCCGTCGACCCGACGTCGGCGACCGCGGGACCGCAATTGCCGATCGATCTCAATACGGCGACCGCGGCCGATCTCGACGTGCTTCCCGGAATCGGCCCCGCCACGGCGGCCGCGATCATCCGAGTGCGCGAGGAACGCGGACGATTCGCGAGCGTCGATGATCTGCTCGATGTTCCGGGAATCGGTGCGGCGAAGTTGGACGCCTTGCGCGGATTGGTGCGGGTGTGAGCGTCGAACGACGCTCAGAGATTGACCGACAGCACCGTTCCGGCGACGGCGAGCCCGAGCAACGCTCCGACCCACACGCCGACGGCGAGACGCACGTATTCGCGTCGCCATTCGGGCCAACTGGTGGCGACTCGACTGGTCGATCGGCGCGCGGCGAGCGTGCCGACGGCGAACCACAGAGCCGCGCTCGTGAGCACGGCGAGAACCCATCTGATGGTTCCGCCCATCACCGGCACACCGAAAAGAGGAAGGGTCGGGACCGAGGCGACCGCGAGCACGAACCCGGGCACACCACGCCACGCCGAATCGCTGCCGACCAACAACATCGCCGAGACGAGTCCGAGCGCGCAGGCGACTCCAAGCGCGATCGTCGGCCCACCTCGGCGAACCATGTGACGGTGATGCCGCACGCCGTCGGGCACGGCGTCGGGTGGCGCGAGAAAGATCTGATCGAGAGCCACGAGGAAAAAGGGTACGACATGTGGTCGCCTCGCTCGTGGCAAGCACTCGCGGTGGTTGCAGGAGCGTGGATCTTCGAAAACGGCGTGCGGTCGGGTCTCGTCGCACGGGGTGGTCTGCTGGTGGTCGCCGTGCTCGTGGCGATTCGTGTCGTCGTGCGCAGGTCGGGTTGGTTGCCGCTCGCTCTCATCCCGTTGCTCGTATTTGCGGGAGCACGGTCGAGCGCGGAGTGGTCGGTCTTCGACGAACCGGTCTCGGGTGTGGTTCGGGCAACGGTGCGGGTGGTCGGCGATCCGGTGGCGGTGGGCGGTGGCACACGCATCGTCGTGGTTCACGAAGGAAAGCGATACGAGGCCCTCGTGCACGGCGCATCGTCGTGGCTGGTCGACGGTCTTGCCGACGGAACTCGCATCGAGGTGCGGGGTCGGCTCGGCGAAGTCCCCTCGACCCGATGGCGTCGACTCGCCGTGAAGCACATCGTGGGCGTGATCGAGATCGACGAGGTGCGACTCCCGCGAGGTGATCCTCAGAGTCGGATGCGCGGGCTCGAGCGATCGTCGACGGTCGTCCGCGACGTGTTGGGCCGTGGCGCGGCCGCGATGCCCGATGATGAAGCGGCGTTGTTCTCCGGGCTCGTGTACGGCGACGACTCGGATCAGTCGCGCGACGTGATCGAACGTTTTCGCGCGAGTGGACTCGCGCACCTCACCGCGGTCTCCGGCCAGAACGTCGGTTACCTCCTGGTTCTGGTGGCGCCGATGCTGCGTCGTCGCGGACGTTGGACGCGATTGATGCTGACGATCGCGGTGTTGGTCTGGTTCGCCGTGCTCACTCGATGCGAGCCATCGGTTGTTCGCGCGTGCGGAATGGCGGGGGTGGCCGCAGTGTTCATGGCAATGGGCGTGCGCTCGCGCGCGATCGACGTGCTGTCGATCTGCGTCATCGTTTTCGTTCTGATCGATCCGTTGCTCGTGTGGTCGGTCGGTTGGTGGTTGTCGGTCGCGGGCACATTCGGCCTCATCTCGTTCACACCCGCCATCCATCGCACGATCCGCCGTCGTTCCCAACGACGGTGGCTCGCCGAGTGGATCGCCCCCACTCTCGCCGCCCAGCTCGGTGTGTTTCCCGTGTCATTGATGGTGTTCGGTTGGCCCAATTTCTGGGCGATTCCCGCCAATCTGTTCGCGGCCCCCGTGGCCGGCGTGGTGATGCTCGTCGGACTTCCGTTGGCAGCGATCTCCGGTCTGGTTCCGACACTCGGGGGTCCGCTCATGTTCCTTCCGATGCTCGCGGTGAGGTGGGTCGATCGCGTGGCTCTCGTCGCCGAACGTCTGCGTCCCAACGCGTGGATCAACGCCGTGCTGTTGGTCGCGAGCGTCGTGGTCATGTTCGTGGTGGGGCGATCCGACCGACGGCGATGTGCCAATGTTGTGGTGTGAGCGCGTTCATCCTTCACGGCGACGACGAGGTGTTGCTCGCCGCGGCGGTCTTGGACAAGGTGCGCGAACTCATCGGGGACGGCGATCGCAGTCTGATGCTCGACGACTTCTCGGGCGAATATCTGATGGGCGCCGTCGTCGACGCGGCGAGCACGCCACCGTTCTTCACCGAG
>JBJTIO010000209.1:0-7361 GCA_046095045.1 Actinomycetota bacterium | reverse complement strand
CCGCTCGGTTGGTGTCACTGCACACACCGTGTGATGAGTCTCGAGAGCCTGCACGTAATGGCCCGCGAACAACATGGGTCCATCGGCCGGCATCAGATTCTTGCTCTTGGCTTTGATCATCGAATGCAGAAACGTCTGGTTGCTCGTGGTCTCCTCACGCCAGCTTTCGATGGTCACTATGTGATTTTTGGTTCGGCCGACACGATTGAACAGCGAATCACCCTTGCGACCTTGAGCGGCAAAGGGCGATCAATCGCCTCACACAGAACCGCGGCCTACCTTTGGGATGCAGTGGGTCCGGATCATCCTTGGCCGATCGACGTGATCATGCCCGGGCGATCCCATCAGATGAAGCCGGCCGGGATTGTCGTCCATTCCCCTCGTGATCACCACAACATCGCACCAATACGTCGACGCGGAATACGAGTCACCACGGCTACTCGAACCTTGATCGATCTTGCAGCTGTGAACGAGTCTCTCCTTCGCACCGCCGCCGAGCGAATGCTTCTGGCTGGGAACATTCGCAAGGACCGTCTCGTCGCAGCAGTCGCACAACATTCAGCGCGTGGGCGACGTGGTATTGGCCCGGTACGAGAACTGCTGTGCACTTGGCCGTACGGCGACAAGGTTGCCGAGTCAGTCTTCGAGATGCGGATGCAACACATCTTGCACGGCACTCCGTTTGCTGATTACGAAACTCAGGTGGAGATCGGCCCGTACCGCGTCGACCTCGCATGGCTCAGATGGAAAGTCATCCTGGAGTGTGACGGCTGGTGAAAGGTGGACTCCGCCGAATACATGCGCAAGTGGGCCCGCCGAGACTCGTATCTCCAGTCACAAGGTTGGTATGTCATCCACGTTACGTGGGCCGAGATCACTCGGTCCCCCGGTCTTGTCTTGCGAGAAGTCAGAACCGCTCTTCACACCCGCGGATGGCGTCCGTCGTAGGGCTTCTGGTGGCGGGGGCAACCCCGGGGGGGGGGGGGTCCCCCCCCCCGACACACCACCGGGCGGCCCCGGGGGGGTGGGCGCGCGGGTTGGGGTTTGGGGGGGGGTCACCCGCGGGTTCCGGTGCTTTCCCCGCCACCAGAACAACCAAGGGTCAGCCGCCGGTGGCTTTCACGAGCGTGCCGAGATAGAGCTCGATCACGTTCGGGTCAGCGAGCAACTCGCGACCGGTGCCGGTGTACGCATTACGCCCCTGATCGAGGACATAGCCACGATTCACCACCTGCAGACAGCGCCGGGCGTTCTGTTCGACCATCAGGATCGCGACCCCGCTCTTGTTGATCGTCCGGCATTGCACGAACACCTCGTCCTGCAGAGCGGGCGACAAACCTGCCGAGGGCTCGTCGAGCAAAAGAATGCGCGGCTCGAGCATCAACGCCCGTCCCATCGCCACCATCTGGCGTTCACCGCCCGACAACGCCGAAGCCCGCTGGTTGGCCCGATCGGCCAACTTGGGGAACATCGACGAGACGTATTCGTACCGCTCCTTGAAGACCGACGGTTTCAGGAAGCATCCCATCTCGAGGTTCTCCCGCACGGTGAGACTCGGAAAAACGTTCTTGGTCTGGGGCACGTACCCGACACCGAGCGGCACCAATTCGTGAGCCTGGCGCCCGGTGATGTCCTGCCCGTCGAGAGTGATCACACCTGAGCGCACCTTGCACAAGCCGAGCACGGCTTTCAGGAAAGTCGACTTACCGGCCCCGTTCGGACCGATGATGCCCACGAACTCTCCGGGGCGCACGACGAGGTCGCACCCGTTCAGGATGTTCACTTCCGGGATGTAACCCGCGACCAATTCGCGGGCGTCGAGGATCGGGGCTACGTCGCTCATTCGTCCTCCAACAAAGATTGCCCTTGGCGTGCGCCCAGATAGGCGTCGATCACCGCGGGGTTGCGCGAGATGTCATCCGGCGTGCCCTCGGCGATGATGCGACCCTCGGCCATCACCACCACCCAGTCGCTGATGTCGTGAACCATGTCCATGTCGTGTTCGACGAAAAGAACCGTCATGCCCTGATCGCGCAGCTCGCGAATGTGCGCGTTGAGGCTCTGCTTCAGAGCCGGGTTCACACCCGCCATCGGTTCGTCGAGCATCACGAGGGTCGGATCGGTCATCAGTGCCCGCGCCATCTCGAGAAGCTTTCTCTGTCCACCCGACAAGGCTCCCGCGTACTCGTCGCGCATGTGCGCAAGGTTGAATCGTGCCAATAACGCTTCGGCTCGTTCGGTGATCGCTGCCTCCTGGGCTTTCCAGCGGGCGGCGAACAACCCGTTCCACCATTTCTCGCCCACTTGTCCGGTCGCGCCAAGTCGCATGTTCTCGATGACCGAGAGCTTGGTGAGGCTCTTCGTCAACTGGAACGTGCGCACCATACCCATCGAGGCGGTGCGGTGCGACTGCACCTTCTCCATCGAACGTCCGTCGAACTCCCAACGCCCGGTGTTCGGGGTGTCGAAGCCCGTCATCAAATTGAAGAACGTGGTCTTACCCGCACCGTTCGGGCCGATCAGGGCCGTGATCGAACCGCGCTGCACCTCGAGGTGATCGACATCGACCGCGACGATTCCACCGAATTCGCGTCGTACTCCGTCGGCCATCAGAATCGGATCGGGTTTACCCGCACCCGGTGCGCGATCGCAGGTGGCAAGAGCTGCACGAGCCTTGGTCGCTTGCTCGCCGTAGGTGCGTTCAGCGTCCATCGAAGGCCATCTCCTTGCGATTACCGACCAAACCCTGCGGCCGAAAAACCATCAACAGGATTAACGCGAGACCGATGAGCATGTAATTCAACTGACCGACTTGGGTCGATTGCATCACCGTGAAATTTCCCACCTTGATCGGATCTTCGGCCACCTGTCGCAGGAAGTTGTCGACGAAGGTGAACAAGCCCCAGAACAACATCGGCCCGATGATCGACCCGGTCACCTTGGCCACGCCCCCAAGCACCAATGCGGTGAGGACATAGAAGGTCACGTCACGGCTGTAGTTGTCGGGCTGCACGCTTCCGCGGTCGAGGGCGAAGATCATTCCCGAGAAGGTTCCGATCGCTCCACCAAGGATCAAGGATTGCATCTTGTACGAGTAAACGCTCTTTCCGAGGCTTCGCACCGCGTCTTCATCCTCGCGGATGGCCTTGAGCACCCGACCCCACGGACTCTTCATGAGCTGGTACACGAGAAAGCCGAACAACGCCACGACGAACCAACCGATGATCAACGTCCACAACTCGCGACCCGTGAAACGGAACGGCCAGAAGCCGTACTCGGCCGATTGTTCGATGCCGATGTCGGTACCGATTTCGCGGAACGTCTCGGAGAAGTTGTTGATGCCGTCGCTTCCGCCGAAATACGTCTTGAATTTCACCGAGCGAACGACCAGACGGATGATCTCGGCGCTCGCGATGGTGACGATCGCCAGGTAGTCGGCACGGAGGCGAAGGGTCGGTATGCCCATCAACAGACCGAGCACGACCGAGAACAGAATGCCGATCGGGATGCCCCACCACATCGGAATGTCGAAGTAGTGCGCGGTCATGCCCAAACCGTACGCACCGCACGCCATGAATCCGGCCTGACCGAAGTTCAAAAGGCCCGTGTAGCCGTACTGCACGTTCATGCCGATCGCCGCCACCGCGAAGTAGACGGCGTTGATACCCACGAACCCCTTGAGGCTGTTCTCGATGATCAGATTCCAGTCCATTTAGCCCACCCTTTGCGACTTGCCGAGGATGCCTTGGGGTCTCAGGAGCAACACGAGGATCAGAACGACCAACGCCGGAGTGGCCTTCAACTCCGTCGGCACCACGAGGCTGGCCACCTCGACCATGATTCCGACCACGAACCCGCCCACAAGGGCGCCAAACGCCGAGCCCAATCCACCGAGGGTGATACCGGCGAACATGAGGAACAAAAGACGCCCTCCCATATCGAAACTCACCTGTTCGTCGAGACCTCGGAAAACTCCACCGAGGGCCGCCAACGATCCGCCGATGATCCACACCAAGCGAATCACCCTTTCGCTGTCGATGCCCGTGGCCGATGCGAGGTCGGGATTGTCCGACACCGCACGCGTGGCCTTCCCCAAGCGGGTGTACCGCAGCGCCAAAGCGACCGTGATCAAGATGGCGAGTGACAACAAGGAAACGATGAGGTCGCGCGGAGTGATACTCACCGGTCCGATGTCCCATGCGCGCTGGAGCGTGTACTCCCGGAAGGGGCGCGTGCGGCCACCGAAACGGGACAGGAAGAAGTTCCTCAGAAGAATCGAGAGTCCGACCGTCAGCACCATCTGCGTCACCAACCCGATGCCGCGGTGCCGCAGGCGCGAGAAAATGCCGGCGTTCAGGGCCCAACCGAACAAGCCCCCGAACACCACACCGATCGGGGCCGCCCACAAAATGTGGAACGTTCCTTCTTCACTGACTCCGGGGAGGAAAGCCAGAAATCCGAGAAAACTCAGCCCCGTGATGTTGAACACGAAGGTCGCCAGGCCGCCGAACGTCACCATTTCGCCGTGTGCGAAGTTGGTGAGTCCGGTGGTGCCGAAGATCAACGACAAACCGACCGCACACATGGCCAGAACGAGCCCGAGACGGATTCCATCGAGAATTCGCTGCGACAGGCGTTCGACGAAGGTCTGCGACTGACTCTGAGACTCACCGGTGAAGAAGTTCACGATCTTGGTCGTCGTGACGAAACTGTCCTTGACGATCGTTTGGGATGCCGGCGACTTGGGATCGAGTTTCTGCCCATCGGGCAACGTGGATTCGTCGAGATTCACCTGATATGTGTCTTTGCCCGGCACCGTGATCAGGGCGATTCCCTCGGCGTTAGTGACGCCTTCGCCAATCGGGGTTCCGTCGGCCAAAGTCACCGTGATCGCAACACCCGCGACGGGCTTGTTGTCGGCCTTGCCGGTCTCGGTGCGTGCCTGTTCTTTCACTTGCACGCGAATCGTGAGGTCCTCAGCGGACGCCGAGGATGCGAAAAGACCGAGTCCAAGTATCGAACCGAAGACGGCGGCCGTGAGACGACGAACGATGCGTTGACTAGATGGCACTCGAGCGCTCCCCCGCCTGTCTCACCGGAGTCGATCCGGACCGGTTGTCAGATGATAGTGCTGGAGGGGTGAGTGGCAAGACTCCCCGAGACCGTACATGGACCGCCGTCATGGCAGTGCTCTTCGCCGCATCGCTCTTCGGCACCACGGGCACGGCGCTGGCCAAGGGACCGCTCGACACCGACCCATGGGCCGCCGCATGCATGCGGCTGGTGCTCGGTGGCTTGCTCCTGGCACTCGTGGCCCGCATTCGAGTGCGTCACCTCTCCGGGAGGTGGAATGCGGTCCTCGTCGGCTCGGTTGGTGTGGGCGCCTACCAGACCATGTTCTTCGCCGCCACCGACCGCACCGGCGTCGCGATCGCCGCCCTTGCGACCATTGGCACCAGTCCACTCGCCTCGCGGATCATCGGGCGCTTGCGCCACCGACCACCGCCATCACGCGTGTGGTGGCTTGCGGCCGTCGTTCTCGGCTCCGGTCTCGCCCTGCAATTGTCGTCCGGTGATGACTCCGTCGACACGCTCGGCGTGATGTTCGCGGTTGTCGCCGGTATCGGCTACGCGGTGTACGCCGAGGCGGGCGCCGTGTTGATCGAACGTGACGTTCATTCGACCATGGCCATGGCGAGCATCTTTCTGGGTGGGGCGATTCTCACCCTGCCGATTCTGCTTTTCGCCGATGTGCATTGGCTCACGAGCGGACGGGGCGTTGCGATGCTGGCGTATCAAGGTGCGATCACTCTCACGGTCGCTTACGTGGCGTTCGGTTGGGGCTTGCGTCATCTGGCACCTTCGATCGTCGTGATGCTGACGATTCTCGAGCCGGCGGTCGCGTCGGTGCTGGCGGTGCTGATCCTCGATGAAACCCTGTCGACGTTGTCGTGGTTGGGCGCCGGACTGATCTTCGCCGGACTACCGCTCGCGGGGCTGTCGGCGACTCGACGACCGTCTACGGTCGACTCATGAACCGTCCGGCCCCCATCCGCAATCGCGTCACCGAACTGCTCGGCGTCGATTACCCGATCGTGCAGGCCCCGATGGGTTGGATCGCCCGATCTCGACTCGCCTCGGCCGTGAGCAACGCCGGTGCTCTCGGGATCATCGAGACGTCGTCGGGCGAGCTGGAAGCAGTGCGCCATGAGATATCGCGGATGCGCGAACTCACCGACCGACCATTCGGCGTCAACATCGCGCAAATGTTCGTGCGCGATCCATCGATCGTCGACTTCGTCGTCGAGCAAGGCGTGCGCTTCGTCACCACGTCGGCGGGCGACCCGCGTCAGTACACATCCACGTTGAAGAGCGCCGGGCTGACGGTCTTCCACGTCGTACCCACATTGTCGGCCGCCCTCAAGGCTGTCGAGGCCGGAGTCGATGGGTTGGTCGTTGAAGGCGGAGAGGGCGGAGGCTTCAAGAACCCGCGTGACGTGTCGACGATGGTGCTCCTTCCCCTCGTCTGCTCGAAAGTCGACGTACCGGTCATCGCGGCCGGCGGCATCTGCGATGGCATCTCGATGGCCGCGGCGTTCACTCTCGGTGCCGAAGGAGTACAGATGGGCACGCGCATGGTCTCGGCGCTCGAATCGCCGGTTCACGACAACTGGAAGACGCGCATCGTCGAGGGCGCCGAAACCGACACCGTGTTCCTGAATCGACTATCTCGGCCCGGATTGCGCGCCATCCGAACCGAGAGAACGACGAAACTCGAGCGCGACGAGAACGTTCCGTTGACCGAGATGAGCCGAGTTCTCGACCTCTATTTCGGAGGCGACATGGAGGCGTCGATCGCACTCACCGGACAGGTGATGGGACGCATCGAGTCGGTGCGGCCGGTGGCCGAGATCATCTCCGAAACAGTCGACGACTATCGCGCCACGGTGGCGCGGCTTTCTTCGACGGTCTGAACACCGCGGGGCGCCACGACCCTCCAGAGGGCCACGATCGCGAGGAAGAACGCGGTCGCCAAAGTGATGTGAACACCCACCAGCAACGCCGGAATGTCGTTGAAATATTGCACGTAGCCGACCGTGGCCTGCACGACCCCGATCACGAGCAAGGACTCGATGTGCGAATGCACACGCCCGAAGCCTTTACCCCGCATCCGGACGAGCAGAGCAACGATCGCGAGCAGAGTGAGAATCACCGAGACACCGTGAATTCGTGCGACGGTTTCGATTCCGACGTCCAACCGCGGCGCCTTCTCGTCACCCGCATGCGGACCCGCGCCGGTGACCACCGTTCCCGTGACGATCGCCAAGGATCCGAGGACCCCGATCGCCCGAACGAAAGCG
>JBJTIO010000208.1:0-4916 GCA_046095045.1 Actinomycetota bacterium | reverse complement strand
CTCGGTGAAGGGCAAGGTGGCTCTGGTCACCGGAGGTTCGCGCGGCATCGGCGAGATGATCGCCGCGGGCTACTTGGAAAACGGCGCGAAGGTGTACATCAGTTCGCGCAAGAAGGATCAGTGCGACGCGACCGCCCAACGTTTGTCCGAGCGTTACGGCGCCGAATGCGTCTCGATTCCGGCGAACCTCTCCGAACTATCGGGCATCGAGGCACTGGTGTCGGAGCTGTCGTCGCGCGAGAAGCACGTCGACATCCTCGTGAACAACGCCGGAGTGTCGTGGGGTGCTCCGCTCGACGAGTTCCCCGAGATCGGTTGGGACAAGGTGTTCGACACCAACGTGAAGGGCGTGTTCTTTCTGACGCAACGCATGCTTCCCCTTCTCGAGGCCAGCGCCTCGAAAGAAGAGCCGTCGTACGTGATCAACATTGGATCAATCGACGGACTGCGTTCGGCGTCGTTCGACACCCAGAGTTATGGGCCGTCGAAGGCGGCGCTTCACACTCTCACTCAGCAACTGGCGGGCAAGTTGGCCAAGCGCCACATCATCGCCAACGCGATTGCTCCGGGGCCATTCCCCACTTGGATGTTGAGCACCGGAGTAGGTACCGGTGGCGACGTCGAGAACACCGACTGGGACGCCGTCGGTCGATTGAACCCGCGCAAGCGCGTCGGCACCATGGAGGACATCTCCGGTCTGGCGATTTTCCTCAGTTCGCGTGCATGCGGCTTCACCGTCGGATCGGTGATCACCTGCGACGGAGGGACCTTCGTCTCCTGACGAACCCGACTCTCGGCGAGTGACCGCATGGGTCCTCGGCACTAGGGTCACGAATATGGGAGACAGTCAGTCCACTCACGTCGACGTGTTGATCGTCGGTGCCGGTATCTCGGGCATCGGCGCCGCGTATCACTTGCAAACCTTGTGCCCCGATCGGACCTTCACCATTCTCGAGGGTCGCTCCGACATCGGCGGCACCTGGGATCTGTTCCGTTATCCCGGCGTGCGTAGCGACAGCGACATGCACACACTCGGTTTCAGTTTCAAGCCGTGGACGGAAGCCAAGTCGATCGCCGACGGCCCGTCGATCATGAAGTACCTGCGCGAGACCGTGGCCGAACACGACATCGAGCGACACATCCGTTTCGACCATTGGGTCACCAACGCCTCATGGGACACCGCGACGTCTCGCTGGACCGTCACGGCGAAAGACAAGCGCAACGATCGCACCGTGAGCGTCACGTGCAACTTCCTCTTCATGTGCTCGGGTTACTACTCCTACAAGGAGGGCTACACGCCCGAGTTCGCTGGTCGTGACAACTTCCGCGGCACGATCGTTCATCCGCAGAAGTGGCCCGAGGATCTCGACTACGCGGGCAAGCGTGTCGTGGTGATCGGATCGGGTGCGACCGCCGTGACGATCGTGCCCGCGATGGCCACCACCGCGTCACACGTGACGATGCTGCAACGCTCGCCCACCTACATGGTGTCGCGACCCGATCACGATGCGGTTGCTGACACCCTGCGCAAATTTCTGCCAGCCCGCACCGCGTATGCCATCACTCGCGCGAAGAACATCTTTCTCACCAAGTACTTCTACAACCGCACTCGCACGCAACCCGAGAAGGTGAAAGAGCTGGTGCTCGGCGGCGTTCGCAAGGCTCTCGGACCTGATTACGACATCGACACGCACTTCACGCCGACCTACAACCCGTGGGATCAGCGCATGTGCCTCGTTCCGAACGGCGACTTCTTCAACGCGATCAACAGCGGCAAGGCGAGCGTTGTCACCGCGCAGATCGACACGTTCGTCGAGAACGGCATTCGTCTCGCGTCGGGCGAGGTGCTCGAAGCCGACATCATCATCACCGCGACCGGACTCAATCTGGTGACCCTCGGTGAGATGCACGTCGAGGTCGATGGGCGCGAGATCGACTTCGCCAACACGTGGACCTACAAGGGTCTGGCCTATTCCGACGTCCCCAATCTGGTGTCGACCTTCGGATACATCAACGCGTCCTGGACGTTGCGCGCCGACGTGGTGAGCAAGTACGTGTGTCGTCTTCTCAATCACATGAAGGCGACGGGCACGCAGCAGGCGACGCCACGTCTGCGGCCCGAGGATGCCAACATGCCCGTCCGTCCGTGGATCGACGATTTCTCGGCGGGATACATGTTGCGTGTCATGCACCTGATGCCCAAGCAGGGTGATCGTGAACCGTGGATCAACCCTCAGTTGATCGCGCGCGACAAGCAGATCATCGTGAAGGCTCCGATCGACGACGGAGCAATGCAGTTCACGAAAACGCCGGCTCTGGTCTGACCGCTTCGGGTTCCCAACCCGGCCCGGCGAACACGTAACGCAGTCGATCGTTGAGGTTGTCGGTCGACACCACGTCGCGCGCGATGTTCGCGAACTCACCGAAAGCCATCTTGAACGGATTGTTAGTGCGGATGTTCTTGGTGAGTCCGTACTGAACTTGGCGGATCTCGGGCTCGAACGTCTTGAAGAGGCGATCCCAGATGATGAGGATGCCGCCGTAGTTCTTGTCGATGTACTGCTTGTTCGCACCGTGGTGCACGCGATGGTGCGACGGAGTGTTGAAGATCTTCTCGATTGCCGCCGGAAGGCGGTCGATCGCCTCGGTGTGGATCCAGTACTGATAGAGCAAGTTCAACTGTCGGGCCTTCAGGAACGTGCTGTATCGGTAGCCCAGCAGTGACATCGGCCAGTACACCCAGGTCGTGAGCACACCGGTCCACGTCTGACGCAAGGCGGTGGACAAGTTGTAACGCCGTCCCGAATGATGAGCCACGTGATCGGCCCAGAAGAGGCGCACCTCGTGCATCCAACGGTGGTTCCAGTAGTAGAGGAAGTCCCACACGATCATCGCGCTGAGAATCGAGCCACGGTGCGAGCCGATGTTGCTCACCCGATGTCGGAACATGAAACCGTGCACTCGTCGGTACAGACCGTCGAGGGCGAAGCCGACGATGATCGACCCCACGAGCAATCCGAGACTTCCAGCGGTGTCGTTCTTCTCGTAGCCGAGGGGCACGAGCGGGTCGGGTGATGGGTCGCCATCGTCGATGGGTTCGACAGCGTCGACCGCGGGAAGGTCGCGCAGTTGACGTCGGCGTAACGAGCGGTGCTCCCAGACCATGGTCGCGGCGAAGGCGGGCAGCGTGAGCTTGTCGATCAGATCGATTTTTCGCAGCGGGCTCGCCATGCGCCCACGGTATCGCCGAGCGGTGGCACGACCGGAAGTCAGGAGAGCTTCTTGGCCAACCGCAGTCCGGCGAGTGATGAGGGATCGGCGAGACCCTTCATCGCGACCTCGAAGTCGGGGAGCGCGTACACCTCGCCGTCATCGCCGATCATGATGAAGCGATCGAATTGGGCGAGGAACGTGCGATCGTGACTGACGGCGACGACCGTTCCCTCGAAGCCGTCGAGCGCCTTTTCGAGGGCTTCCGAAGATTCGATGTCGAGGTTGTCGGTGGGCTCGTCGAGCAACAGAACGTTGTGTCCCTCGAGTTCGAGACACAGGATCTCCAGGCGTGCCTTCTGTCCCCCGGACAACGTCTGGAATTCCTGGCGCGCGTTGTTCACCAATCCGTATCGAGCGAGCGCCCGCATCGACTTCTCCTCGTCGATCAATCGATCGCGCACGATGTCGATGCACTGTCGACCGTGGAAGTCGGGTCGATCATTGATTTGTGTGAACACGCCGACCGACGTGCGCGGTCCGAACGTGATGGTTCCATGGTCGGGAGTCGCACCATCGAGCACGGCGAGCAAATGACTCTTGCCGGTGCCGTTGGGTCCGATGAGCCCGACACGTTCGCCGTGATACACCTCGTCGGAGAAGGGCAAGAAGAGATCGCCGACCGAAAGATCGTCGATCTTCACCACACGACGAGCGGCATCAGCACCACGTAGTCGCACATGGATCTGCTGATCGGCGACCGGTGGCGGAGGTGGTCCGAGGGCGACGAATTTCTCCCAACGCGTCTCGGCGGCGTTCGCTTTGGTCGCGTTCTTGAAATTCTGCGCCGCGCGCTGCTTCATGATCTTCATGTGATGGAACAGTCGACGTTCCTCGTCGTTCCATCGCTTCAGTTCGTCACCCATCGATTCCTGGCGTTTCGCGCGGGCCTCCGGGAAGGTCGCGTACGAACCGCCGTGCGTCCAGCACCCCGACCCTTCGATCACGACGATCTTGGTGGCGACGCGTTCGAGCAACGCGCGATCATGACTCACCATCAGGATCGTGCTCTTGCTCGCCATGATCTGCTCTTCCAACCAACCGCGGGTCGGTATGTCGAGGTAGTTGTCGGGTTCGTCGAGCAACAGCACGTCGGCGCCCGAGGTGAGTAGAAGATCGAGCACCAGCCTCTTGCGTTCGCCTCCCGACAACTCGGACACGAGACGTTGCGAGAAGTCGTCGACCGGTGTCTTCACGCTGCGTTGCGCGGCAGCCTGCCACTTGGTCTCGAGTTCGTAACCGCCGAGATCACCCCAGTCGGAGAGTGCGGTCGCGTAGCCCATTCCGTCGTCCGATCCATCGGCGAGAGCACGCTCCGCGGCGACGAGGGCCCGTCCGGCCGTTCGAAGATGAAGTGGCGCGACCTCGATCAGCATCTCGCGCAAGGTGTCGGTGGGTCGCGACATGCCCACGTCCTGGGTCATGGTGAGCATGGTTCCGTTCACCGTGAACTCACCCGCGTCGGCCTCAAGTTCTCCGGAGAGGATTCGCAGGATGGTGCTCTTGCCGACGCCGTTCGCTCCGACGAGTGCGACGTGATCTCCCGGTGCGACACCGAAGCTCACGTCGAAGAACAACTGGTCGGCTCCGGGCGGCGCGTACTCCAGTTCCGAGACGACGATGCTGCTCACCGCGACAGTCTCGCG
>JBJTIO010000207.1:0-3228 GCA_046095045.1 Actinomycetota bacterium | reverse complement strand
TGACGCCGATGCTGGCCCTTATCCGACGGTCGTCGAGTATTCGGGTTACGCGCCGAGCAACCCCGACGACACGACCTTCGCCCAGTTGTTCAACACGCTCGGCTACGCCTACGTCGGCGTCAACATGCGCGGCACCGGATGCTCCGGTGGCTCCTACCGGTTCTTCGAGGAGTCCCAACTGCTCGACGGCTACGACGTGATCGAAGCCGTCGCCGCCCAGCCGAGGGTGGCGAACAACAAGGTGGGCATGGTCGGCATCAGCTATCCCGGCATTAGCCAACTCTTCGTCGCATCCACCCAGCCGCCGAGCCTCGCCGCGATCACGCCGTTGTCGGTGATCGACGACAGCTACCGCAGCACGCTCTACCCCGGCGGAATTCTCAACACCGGATTCGCCGTCGAATGGACGAAGGCCCGACTCGATCAAGCAAAGCCTTTCGGTCAGGACTGGGCGAAGAAGCGCTCCGATGAGGGCGACCAGGTATGCGCCGACAATCAGAACCTTCGACTGCAGAACCCCGATCTGCTTGCCGAGATCGACGCCAATCCCTTCTACACCGCCGAAGTGGGTGACGGGATCAACCCGTCGACGATGGTCGATCGCATCAACGTTCCGGTCTTCATCGCAGGTGCGTGGCAGGACGAGCAAACGGGTGGACACTTCCCCGCTTTCCTCGACAAGTTCACGAGTTCTCCGCAGGTGTACGTGACACTCACCAACGGTCTGCACACCGAATCGTTGGCACCGTCGATCTTCCCGCGCTACGCCGAATTCCTCAGCCTCTACGTGGCGAGGAAAGTCCCCGATCTCGGAGCGGCGAGCATCATCGCTCCGATTCTCTCCTCGAGCATCACGGGCGTGTCGGTCGCACTCCCCCAAGCCAATCGCTTCGACGGCATGACCTTCGACGAGGCGCTCGCGATGTTCGAGGGCGAGCCCAAGGTTCGCGTTCTGTTCGAGGAAGGCGCCGCCGACGGACAAACCGCGGGAAGCCCTCTCGCACGTTGGCAAGCAGAGTTCGATGCGTGGCCGATCGCCGAGACCAAGATCGTTCGTATGAACCTCGGCGCCGACGGCACCTTGTCGACCACGAACTCGACGGGTTCGACGTCGTACACCGCCGACCCGACCGCGGTTCCGAGCACCTACTTCGAGGGTTCCGGTAGCGACATTTGGCGAGCCGACGTGACGTGGAACTGGGTGCGCAATCCCGAGGGAACGGCGGCGGTCTTCACCTCCGAGGCGTTGACCGACGACATGGTCGTGGTCGGACCGGGTTCGGCCGATCTGTGGATATCGAGTGACGCGACCGACACCGATCTGGAAGTGACCATCAGTGAAGTTCGGCCCGACGGCACCGAGACCTACGTGCAGAGCGGTTGGTTGCGCGCGAGCCACCGTGCTCTCGACGAATCCGCGAGCACCGAGAATCGACCGGTGCACACGCACCTCGAAAAGGACTCATCGCCGCTCACGCCCGGTGAAATCACTCCGGTACGCGTGGAGATCTTCCCCGTCGCCCATCCGTTCCGCGCCGGTTCGCGTATTCGCGTGACGATCGATGCCCCGGGTGGGAACCGCGGCGAATGGGAGTTCCGCACCATCAGCAACGGCGAACAGGTGACCATTCATCACGACGCCGAGCATCCGTCATCGATCGTCTTCAGCACGATCAGCGGACTCGATGTTCCGCGTGGTGTCGCTCCGTGCGGCGCGCTGCGTGGTCAGCCCTGTCGGGCGATCTGATCAGACCGATCAGTCGGCGAGAATTTCGAGGGTGAGAATCAATTCACCCGAGTCGTGATCCTCGAGTTCGAACACGCCCAAGGTGTCGGCGACGAACTCGAACACCACGTCGTCCCCGGTGAGTTCGATGTCGTAACCGTGCAGATGTAATTCGCGCTCCTCGTCGCTGACGATGTGGATGCGAACGGGCGAGTTCACCACCGCCGAGGCTTCGACGGGGGCGTCGGAGTCGGCGTCGATCTCGATGTTCGTCGACAGTGTCGGCGCGGTGCCGATTTCGGGCTCGTCCTTGGTGGCCGTGCTCGTGGGAGGCATGGTCGAGATCGGATCAGTCGGCGTTGCCGCGACCTGTTCGGTGCTCGGTGCCGCCGTTGAATCGGCGTCACTCGATCCCGACGAACCGCATCCCGAAATGATCAGCAACGACGACAAGGCGGGAACGAGGAGAATGCGCTTCATGCTTCCAGTGTGCCACACGAATGTCGTCGACGACCGGACGCCTATCATTCGGACATGTCTCGTCAACGATTGACCGTCGCCGATTTGGCTCGACTCAAGGGTAAGCGTCAACTCACGATGTTGCGCATCTTCACGATCGAGGAAGCCGAGGCTGCCGAGATCGCGGGCATCGATCTGGCGTCCGCGCCACCCGAGTTGGTCAGTCATCCTCGTTATCGCGAGGTCGCCCCATCGTTGTTCACTCTCACGGGCCGTTCGCACCTCGAAGCAGGATCTGCCGACGATCACTTGCGCTGGGCCGGCGAAATGCTGCAACGCGGAGCCGACTGCATCTACTGCTCGGGAAGCATGGATCGTGTCGAGCATCTCGCCAAGGAATACATCCCCGTGGTCGGACACGTCGGACTCGTCCCGTCGCGCGCCAGTTGGAGTGGTGGCTTCAAAGCGGTCGGGCGCACCGCCGAGGAAGCGTTGCGTGTGTACCGGGAATGCGTGGCACTCGAGAACGCCGGGGCGATCGCCGCCGAGATCGAGGTCGTTCCTCCCGAGGTCGCCAACGAGATCAGTCGTCGACTCGCGCGTTTGTCGTTGTGGTCGATGGGATCGGGTGCCGGATGCGACGCGCAGTATCTGTTCGCGATGGACATCCTCGGAGACCCGACGAATCAGGAACTGTCAGGGATCGGTCATGTTCCGCGTCACTCGAAGGTGTACCGCGACTTCGCCGCCGAGCACGCGCGTCTGCAACGCGAGCGAATCGCCGCGTTCTCCGAGTTCCGGCACGACGTCGAGACGGGCGCCTTCCCCGCCGAGGAGCACATCGTGCGCATGAAGCCCGACGAATGGCAATCGTTCGTCGAGGGCTTGCCGCCCGACTGAGGTTGCGGTGCCCGGGGTGGGGTTCGAACCCACACGACTCGTGAGAGCCAGGGGGGTTTAAGCCCCCCGCGTCTGCCAATTCCGCCACCCGGGCCCGAGACAAGGCTACGGGTCAGGCCACCTTGGTTTTCTGTGTCGGCTCT
>JBJTIO010000206.1:0-6029 GCA_046095045.1 Actinomycetota bacterium | reverse complement strand
GACGCACCGCAGATCTCCTCGACGTTGGCGACTCCGCGCGCGGTCTCGAGGATGGCGTGAATCAGCAACGGCTTCTTCAAACCGGCTTTCGCTTCGAGTTGAGCCAACAGTCGGTCGACGTAATGGATGTCCTCGGGACCTTCCACCTTGGGGATCATGATGACGTCGAATTTGTCGCCCACCTCGGTGACGATGGTGGTGAGGTCGTCGAGGGCCCACGGCGAATCGAGACTGTTGACGCGCGTCCACAATTGCGTGGTGCCCATCGGCACGGTGCGCGCCACTTTCACCAGACCGGCCCGAGCGGCTTCCTTGTCACTCGCCGGCACGCCATCTTCGAGGTTGCCCAGAATGATGTCGACGGTGGGGACGATGTCTCCCAACTTGGCGACCATCTTGTCGTTCGAGGGCGGGAAGAAGTGGATCATCCGACTCGGTCGGAACGGAATCTCGCGCACGGGATCGGGGGCCCCGACCGCGAGAGGTTTGAAGAAGTCCTTGGCGCTGCGCACGAGGCAAGGGTAGGTCGTGCGGCACGGTTTTCGTCGCTTCGGGCAACGGTGCGACCACCGCCACTACCCTTCACCGTCGTGCCGTCCCGTGCCTCGACCCATCCGTTGATCATCGACTCGCGTCCAATCGACGCGGTGCTCTTCGACGCCGGGGGCATCTTCGTGATCCCCGACCCCACCGTGCTGGGCCCGTTGCTCTCGTTCTACGGCGGCTCGAGCGACCTCGGCGACCATCACCGGGCGCATTACCGAGCCATGGCCGCCAAGTCGGCTGCGGGATCGGGCGAACGCGACTGGTCGGCCTACAACGTCGCCTATGTGCGCAGCATCGGGGTGTCCGAGCCCGACGTCGATGAGGCCGCGATGGTGCTCGACCGCACCCGCAACGCCTACATCTGGCGTCACGTTCTGCCCGACAGCGTGGCCGCGTTACGGGCGCTCCATGAGCGAGGGGTGCCCATCGGCGTGGTGAGCAACGCGACCGGACAGATCGAAGCTGTGCTCGCTCGTACCGGTGTGTGTCAGGTCGGTGATGGTTCCGGCGTGCCGGTGCGCGTGGTGATCGACAGTCACGTCGTGGGCGTGGCCAAACCCGATCCTGGGATCTTCGATCATGGATTGCGAGCGTTGCCCGACATCGATCGGTCGCGAGTGGCGTACGTCGGCGATTCGGTGACGATGGACATCGGTGGAGCGCGCAACGCCGGTTTGTTCCCGATCCTGCTCGATCCGTACGACGATCATGTCGGTGCCGATTTCCATCGGGTGAAGAGCCTGCGAGAATTATTGTGAGTTTCTCGTTGTGAGTTTCGCGTCGTGAGTTTCTCGTCGTGAGTGATCTACCCGGATCCGGAGTGTCGGAGCGTTGGGTCGAATGGCGTCGCACCGTCGATCTCGAGAAGTACGACCAGCGATGGCAGGCGATGGAGGCGCGGGGTGAGCCCGTGCACGGAGAAGCCGACGCGGTGATGCGACTCATCGACAAATATCTGGCTCCGAATCAGCGATGTGCGATCCTCGACGCGGGATGTGGCACGGGGCGCCTGGCGGTCGAGCTCGAGCGTCGCGGTCATGGAACTCGTGGACACAACGTGACCGGAATCGATCTCGACCCCGACATGATCGAGCGGGCACGATCCAAGTCGTCGACGATCGAATGGTTGGTCGGCGACCTGAGCACGATCACGTTCGGCGGGAAACACGAAGATTTCCACCACAACATGTTCGACCACAACATGTTCCACGTCATTGTGATGGCCGGCAACATCGTCAACTTCTGCGCGCCCGGAACCCAGTCAGCCATCGTGCGCAACATGGTTCGTCATCTGCACGACGGAGGATTGCTGGTGTGTGGCTGGTCGCAGGAACTTCGTGATGACGCGTACCGCTGGGATGCCTTCGTGCGAGACGCTCGCGACGTCGGAGCGAACCTGGCTGAGTCGTGGACCAATTGGGACGGAGACTCGATGCCCGCATCCACCTTGGGCGGAGAACCGTTGCGCAGTAGCGACTACGCTGTGATCACCGTGATCAAGAGCTCGTGAATATCTGGGTGTGAAGATCCCGGTGTGATTACTTCTCGGTGAGTCGTCGGGCGATGACTTTCAAGCACAGGGTCTCATCGGCACCCTCGAAGATGCTCAACACGCGAGCGTCCACGAACAAGCGGCTCACCGAGTACTCCTCGGCGTAGCCGTATCCACCATGGATCTGCATTGCCTCGCGACTCACCCATTCGGCGGCCTTGCACACGTAGGCCTTCACCATGCTGGCTTCGGTGGTGCCGACGCCCTTGGCCATCAAACGCGCGACCTGATAGCCGAATTGACGACCGGCCTGAATCAGCACCGCCATGCGACCCAACTTCACGCGCGTGAGCTGATACTCGGCGATGTTCTTGCCGAACACGTTGCGGTTGTGCGCGTGGTCGTACGCGGCTTCGTACGCGGCCTGCATCACGCCCACCGCACGCGCGGCGGTCTGCAGACGACCGTTCTCGAAACCCTCCATCTGGTAGTAGAAGCCCTTGCCGAGTCCGCTTTCTTCGCCGATCAGATTCGTCGCCGGCACCCACCAGTTGTCGAGAGCGATCTCATACGAGTGCATTCCGCGATAACCGATGGTGTCGATCGGGCGGCCTTCCATCTTGCCGACCGATCCGTCGGCACGAACCTGCTGGGTGAACTCGAAGCCGTGCGCGTCGCCCCGAGGCTTGGGAACGATGAAGAGGCTCAGTCCCTTGTGGGTCTTGCTGCGATCGGGATCGGTGCGGGCCAACAACATCAATACGTCGGCGCGACCGGCGAATGTGCACCACGTCTTGACGCCGTTGATCACGTAGCCCGGAGTTCCGTCGGGACCCTCCGCCGGGGTCGCCGTCACCTTCAAACCCGCGACGTCACTTCCGTAGTCGGGTTCGGTCACGGCGACGGCTGCCATCACTTCGGCGGTGGCGAGCTTGGGCAACCATTCGGCTTTCTGTGCTTCGGTGCCACCCTTCACGAGAGCGCGGGTGAGAATTTCCGGGCGCGTGATGAGCGATCCGCCGATGCCAAGGCTTCCGCGACTGAGTTCCTCGGTCGCCACGACCATGGCCAGATATTCGCCCTCACCACCCTCGGAGAATCCGCCGTATTCCGACGGAACCGACAGACCGAAGGCGCCCATCTCGGCGAGGCCGGAGATGATCTCTTCCGGAACGTCCTCGTTGTAACGGTGCACGTGTTCGGCGCGGGGAGCGATCACCTTCTCGGCGAAGGCGCGGAAGGTGTCCTGCACCATCTCGAAGTCCTCGTCGAGGTGACGCGGACCCTGGATGTCGGCGAGAGACGCGACGAACTCGGGATCGCGGAAGGTGGACACGAACGGAAGAGCGGCGGCGAGCGGATTCGGCTCGAGACCCCACAACGATTCGCGTCCGATCAACTTCGAGATCAGATCGTGGGCCATGTCGGCCGTGTACGCGCACGTGATGAGACCCTCGTGATTTCCCTTCGCGCCGTAGTCGAGCAACGAACGTGCGGTCTCCACCGCCGACGCGGCGTGAGCGAGGTCGTACGCGAGCACCTGATGAACGTCGGCGCCACCGATCGACGACAGATGACGCAGACCCTTGCCGACGGCGCGCGACGCCATGTCGATGACCTCGGCGGCGGTCTGCAGATCGGGTGCGATGGAGGGGGATGTCGAAGCGGTCACGAGCGAAACGCTACCGATCGGACCCCGACCGACGGGAAGTCGGGTCGGGCTCTCGCACGTCGGCGGGGCGGTCACCCGTCACCGTGCACGACGACGTCGGTGTTTGTCGACGTCCGTATTTGACGACGTCCATGTGCGACGATGATTCGGTGCCGGACGAACCGATCGAACCCACGGGGAACATCTGCGTGTACTGCGGGTCGAGTTCGGGTGTCGACCCGGTCTTCGCGGCCGCCGCACTCGATCTGGGTCGCGAACTGGCGCGAAGGGAGCGGGGTCTCGTCTACGGGGGCGGTCGCATCGGTCTGATGGGTCTGGTCGCCGACGCGGTGCTCGATCACGGCGGCCGGGTTCACGGCGTGATCCCCGAGCACTTGGTGCGTGCCGAGACGGCGCACCTCGGTCTCGACACGCTCGACGTGGTGGAGTCGATGCACGAACGCAAGGCCCGCATGGCCGAGATCGCCGACGGTTTCGTGGTGCTCCCCGGCGGTTTCGGAACCCTCGACGAGGTGTTCGAAATTCTCACCTGGAATCAACTCGGGCTGATCAACAAGCCGGTCGTGTTCTTGAACATCGCCGGGTTCTACGAACCCCTTCTGGGGATGATCGACCACATGGTTCGGTCGGGATTCGTGAACCCGACCTGTCGATCACTCGTGATGGTCGCCGACGACGCCCGGCGGGCCGTCGAGTTGGCCACTGGCCCCGCTCCATCGGTCGAGGGCAAACTTCGCGACCTCGACGTCACGGCGAAGCGAAGCTCGTTGTGATGAGTGAACTGTGATGAGGAAATCTTCATGAGTGATCGTGTGTTCCTGGGCAGCGATTGGGAATCGTCCGAACCCGACGACGGCGTCGACTCCTCGCGACTCGACGCGGCGCTCGACGCGATGTTCGGTACGGTAGACGCGGCCCCACCCGGTGTCTCGTTGGCGACGGTCGTGGTTCACCGGGGGCGCATCGTGCGCGAACGCTACGGACATCAGCCCGACACGGTGTTCGGTCCCGGTGGACCCGTCGATCGCGACACCACGCTCATCTCGTGGAGCATGGCCAAGAGCGTCACGCATGCGCTCGTGGGAATGCTCGTCGACGAGGGTCGCCTCGATCTCGATGCACCCGTCGCGGTCGACGAGTGGCGCGACACATCACGCGCGTCGATCACCCTTCGTGATCTGCTGCGTATGCGCGACGGACTCGCCTTCGTCGAGGACTACGTGCTCGACGAATCGGGCAACGTGCAATCCGACGTCATCGCCATGCTGTTCGGCGAGGGATCGAACGACGTCGCGGGGTACGCGCGATCGCGACCTCTGGCGCATGAACCGGGCTCGACGTGGTCGTACTCGTCGGGTACAACGAACATCATCTGCTCGTTGTTGCGCGATCTGATCGGAACGCACGAAGCGATCCGCGATTTCATCGACGATCGTCTGTTCCGGCCGCTCGGCATGTCGTCCGCGACGGCGCGTCTCGACGACGCCGGCACGTTCATCGGTTCGTCCTACGTGTACGCGACGGCCCGTGATTTCGCACGATTCGGCTACCTCTACTTGTGCGACGGAGTCTGGAACGATCGACGCATCCTGAGCCCGTCCTGGATCGCGACGACGAACGACGTGCATGCGGTCGATCCCGAGAATGGTCACGGATATTCGTGGCATTGGTGGTCGTGGAACGCCGATCCGCGCGTCATTGCCGCGCTCGGCTACGAGGGCCAGCGCACGATCGTCGATCGGGATCGCGATCTCGTCGTCGTTCACCTCGGCAAGTGGGTGGCCGACACCCAGCCCACGCTCGACCGCCATCTCACCGATGTACTCGAGTCGTTCCCGCACGCCTGAGAGCGATGGGCGACTCGCCGCCCACGGGAAATGCTAGGAATGAGGCATGTCTGAGGCGGTCGGGGGCGACGGTGCGAGCGTTCGCGCCGGCGACGGCACAAAAGGTCGCGTCGACGACGTCGCGAAAGGTCGAGTCGACGACAGCGGAGCGTTGCGGCGCCGGGCCCGACGTCGCGCGTTGCTGCGCACCCTCAAGGTGTTGGCCACTCTGGCGGTCGTCTACTTCCTCATTCTCAACATTCCGGGTCTGCGCAACGCCGTCGACCAATTGAGCGAGGTGAAGCCGGGCCTGTTGGTGCTCGGTCTCGGTCTCGAACTCGTCGCCCTCTATTGCTATTCGGTGATGACCAAGGCCGCACTCGGTCCCGTGGCCGATCATCTGCCGACGTGGCGCTTGGTCCGCATTCAGTTGTCGACGCGCGCGCTGGCCAGTCTCGTGCCGGGAGGAAGCGCGGCGGGTTCGGCGCTCGGA
>JBJTIO010000205.1:0-18451 GCA_046095045.1 Actinomycetota bacterium | reverse complement strand
CCTAAAACCCCGGTCCCGGCTAGTACATGATGGTGGCGGGCCAAGTCTCGGGTTGAGCCCCGCATCAACCGCGTGGGGCCCGCCGCGTGCGGGGGGGCCCCAACAACTCTCGACGAGAGACGGATCAGCTCTCGAACTGGGTGATGAGGTCACCGATGTCGGTGAACCGCATGGTGTCGGCGTCGTACTGAACGACTTGCATCGACTCCGACATGTAGGGATCCTCGAGGCCCGACATCTTCAACGTGATACCGGGACGGTTCAACGATCCGGCCTGATCGAAGTTTCGAGCCGCCTCGATGATCGATGCACGCGTGAGGCCCGATGCCGACGCCTGCGCCTGCTGCAGGATCTTCACGGTCATCTCCGCGGCATGCCAACCGGCCCCGGCCGTCGGGATGATGTCGGCCTTGCCGAGGCCGGTCATGTACGCGATGTACTCGGCCACCGCGGGCTCCTTCTGCGTCTCCGGGTCGTTCAGGTCGACCAAGTTCGTCGACGTGAACAATCCATCGGCGGCCGGACCGGCAATGCTGAGGATCAGCGACGACGAACAGGTCGATGTCAAGTAGAGCTCGGGAGTCCACCCGGCGTTCGCCGCCTTGGCATTGGCGACTTCGCTGAGGAACGATGCGCATCCGGCTCCCAACGGAACGGCCAACACGGCATCAGGTGCGTTGCTCGCGATCGAGTTGACCTGAGCCACCGGCGGTGCATTGTCGGTCGCCTCGATCGTCTGCTCGTCGACGATGGTGATGTTGAAGTCGGGTGCGACTTCCTTGAATGCCTCGGCGTAGACCTGACCGAACTCGTTGTTCACGGTGAACACGGCCACCTTCGCACCATCAGGGAATCGCTCGGCGATCAGTGCCGCGTACGCCTTGGCTTCGGCGACGTACGACACCAGAAGTCCGGTCGTCCACGGGTAGTCGGCGGCTTGGCCAAAGGCCGGAGAACCGCTGAGAGCGAGCAGTTGCGGGTAACACTCCTCGTTCAGAAGGTCGCGGACCGCGATGTTGTTCGGCGTACCGATGATCGCGGAGAAGAGGTTCGCACCGTCATCGAGAAGCTTTTCGACCGCGGTCGGGGTGAGGTCCTTGTTGTACTGATCGTCTTCGATCTGCACTTCGATCGTCACGTCGCCGAGCAACTTGTTCTCATTCGCGTACTGGATGTAGGCCTCGTAACCATCCTTCACCGGAGCGAATGCGGTGGCCGCAATTCCGCCCGACAACGGCATGGCGCTTCCGATCTTGATGGTTCCTTCGATCGGTGCGGTCGCTGCATCGGGGTCGACACACGCCGACGTATCGGCCGTCCAGCCTTCAGCCGCGGGGGCCTCGGTCGACGGAGCCTCGGTCGATGGGGCCTCGGTGCTCGGGGCCTCGGTGGTGGTCGATCCGCCGTCGTCGCCGCCACATGCGGCGAGCGTGAGTGCGGCGATCACGGCCAAGCCCGAAATCCGCTTCACATTGCTTCTCACTGTGTTCCTCCCTGGGGGTGCACCGGAGGGACCGGTGCGGTGATTCGGCACGGATTTGCCGACCCCGAATTCTAGAAGAACCCCTCACGAAAGGGTATTCGTGACTCGACTTTCGGAGCCGATGTGACGAGGTACCACCACCACGAGGCGTCGCGTCGCTCGCTTGAGCAATCCCACCAGTCCATAGGGGGCGAGGAACATGACGACCACGAGTACTGCGCCGAGGATGAATGTTGCCGGCGACTGATCGGCCCAGCCAAAGATCTTTCCGAGCACACCTTTGTTGTCTGAGCCAATGTCACGAGTCGTGCTGTCGAGCCAGACGTACACCAGGCCTCCGGCGATCGGTCCCCACAAGGTTCCGGCGCCTCCCACGATCATCACGAGCAGGAACACGATCGAACCCAGCAACGTGACGTATTGCCCATCGGGGGTGATGACGCCCGACTTCAGGGTCGACAACACGCCCGCGAGCGAGCACAGCGACGCCGATACACCGAAGACGAGCACCTTCGTCGACGTGAGGTTCACCCCCATCACAGCGGCCGCGGTTTCGTTGTCACGAATGGCCACGAGCGCGCGCCCGAACCGACTCTTCACGATTCCGCGGCAGACGAGATAGGTGACGACGACCACGATGAGGGCCAACCAGAACGTGAACACCGCACGACCCTCACGTCCTTTCAATTCTCCGAGAATTGGCCACGTGGGAATCTCGTCGTACCGCACCGAGTCGATCCCCTTCGCACCATCGGTGAGCCACGCCAGCTTCTTCCATTTCACGAGTGTCGGGAAGAGAACGGCAACCGCGAGCGTCACCAGCGCGAGGTAGATGCCTCTGATCCGCAGGGCGGGTAGAGCGACGATGCATCCCACGACGAAGGCGACGATCGCCGCGGCGTAGAAGGTGTAACCCGGGCTCCATCCGTGATCCTTGATGAGGATCGCCGCGGTGTAGCCGCCGATACCGAAGAACGCCGAATGCCCGATCGAGATCTGTCCGGTGAACCCGAGAACCAGATTGAGCGACATCGCCGCGATCATGAGGATGAAGGCGTCGGAGAACTGGCCGATGCGCGATGAACTCATCTGGGTCGGTATCCACACCACCACGAACACGAGTAACGCGATGCCGAACGTTCTCAGCGCCCAGTGCTTGATCGAGCCCTCGTGAATCTTCAGCACGACGTCACACTCGCTCCACTCGAACCGAGCCGAACAAGCCGGAGGGCTTGAACAGCAGGACGACGAAGATCGTCAGAAGAGCGGCCGAAAGCTTCATCTCCTGACCGATCCACCCGGGCATGTAACCCGCGAGAAGTTGTTCACCGACGCCGATCGCGAGTCCGGCGATCACGGCACCACCGGGTGAATCGAATCCTCCGAGCGTCGCCGCCGCCGAGGCGTAGATGAAGACCGTGAACATGAGTCCGGCGTTCAATTCGCCGACGATGCCGCCCCACAAACTTCCCGACAGTGCGCCCATCGCCGCCGCGATTCCCCACGAGCTCGCCAGAACGAGTCCCGAGGGAATGCCCGCGAGTCGCGCCGATTCCGGATTGCTCGCGACCGCCCGCATGGCGAGGCCGAATTTGGTCTTGGCGAACAGCAAGAACAACAAACTCATCAGAACCAAGGCGACGAGGAGAACGCCGATGTACTCGTACCGCCACACCGCTCCGAAGATCCGAACGAAGTCGTCGGGCTGGTCGGAAAAGAGGCTCGGCAATTGTTCGGGCGGGAGATTGCCCCAGATCATGGCGGCGAGCGAATTGAGTCCGAGAAACAGTGCGATCGACACCACGAACACACCCGCTTGCGACTTCTTCGCGACGCCCCGAATGACCGTTGCCTCGATTGTCGCACCGAAAGCAAACCCCACGATCATGCCGAGTACAACCGACAGTGCGAGCGGGATCCCCCAGTCGTTGAATTGCCACACCACGAAGGTGCAGATCATGGCCATCTCACCTTGGGCGAAGTTCAGATGTCCCGTCCCCCGAAACACGACGACGAGCCCGAGAGCCAACAAGGCGTAGATCGAACCGAGCGACAGTCCATCGAAGACGTATTGGAAGAGGCGCTCCATGTCAGACCCCCAGGTACGCCTTTCGAATCGCATCGTTGGCCGACAATTCGTCGGGGGTGCCGCTGGCCACCACACGACCGGTCTCGAGCAAATAGGCGCGGCTCGCCACGGCCAACGCCAGGTTGGCGTTCTGCTCGACGAGCACCACGGACAAGCCTTCGTCCTTGTTCAGGCGCGACAACACGTCGAACACTTCCTTGGTGATCAATGGCGCCAAGCCGAGACTCGGTTCGTCGCAGAGGAGCAGTCGAGGACGACTCATCAGCGCGCGAGCGATGGCGAGCATTTGCTGCTCACCGCCCGAGAGACTGCCGGCGCGTTGGTCGCGCCGCTCGGCGAGACGAGGGAAGATCTCGAACCATCGATCGATGTCGGCGGTCACGTCACCACGACGGGTGTAGGCGCCCGTCCGAAGATTGTCGAAAACCGACAAGTCGGAGAATGTTCCCCGACCTTGCGGCACGTGGGCCATGCCGGACCGAACGAGTCGTTCGGCGGTGACCCGAGTGACGTCCTCTCCCCCGAAGCGAACCTCTCCGCGACGATCGATCATTCCCGAGATCGCCCGCAGAGTGGTGGTCTTACCGGCTCCGTTCGCTCCGAGGACCACGACCATCTCACCCTCGTTCACGTCGAGGTCGACGCCATAGAGAACTTCGAGCGGCCCGTATCCCGCGTGCAGGCCCCGCACCGACAGAAGAGTCATCAGCCCGCCCCCAGATACGCGGCGACGACTTTTGCGTCGTTGCGAACCTCGTCGGGAGTTCCTTCGGCGATCTTGCGACCTAACTCCATCGCGACGACCTTGTCGGATACCCGCATCACCATCGACATGTGATGCTCGACGAGGAGCACGGTGAGGTCGAAATCCTTGCGGATCGCCAACACCGTGTCCCCCAATTCGTCGACTTCGGAGTGCGTGAGCCCGGCCGCTGGTTCGTCCATCAAGAGGAACGTCGGTTTGGCCGCCAAAGCGCGAGCGATCTCGAGACGCTTCAACGTGCCGAACGGGAGGCCTGCGGCTGGATGGTGCGCCAGGTGTCCGAGTCCGAGTCGGGTGAGAAGGTCTCCGGACCAGTCGCGCACGCGCCGATTTTCACGAGCCGCACCAAGTCGAAGAATGGCCCGCCAGACGCCGATCTCACCCTGCGAGTGAGCGCCGACCATCACGTTCTCGAGGAGCGTCATCGTGGGAAACAGCGCGAGGTTCTGGAATGTTCGTGCGATTCCGAGGTGGGCGATGCCGTGAGCGGGTACCACGAGAAGATCGCGACCCCCGAATGTCACCGAACCGGACGTCGGCTGATAGATCCGGCTCACGACGTTGAACATCGTGGTCTTGCCAGCCCCGTTCGGACCGATCAGTCCGCACACATGTCCTCGGTCGATCGAAAACGACAAGCCGTCGAGTGCCACGATGCCACCGAATTCGACGGTGACGTCATCAACTTCAAGAAGTGGACGGGGGGCTTCCACGTCCCGAACTGTACTTCCGGATCGATTCCCGTGCGCCATCGGGCACCGTGCGTGACCGTGTCGTCACCGTGTCGACCTGCGAGACTCGTCCCATGACGGATCACCAAGTGATCGACGAGGACGACGTCGAGATTCGCCCGTGGTGGCAGAACCCCGTGAACTTCATCGCCATCGCAATAGCGGCCCTGATTCTCGGATCCGGCATCGGTTACTGGGCTGGCGATTCGGTCGCCACGCCGAACTTCAACAAGGTCGACGTGGGCTTCCTTCAGGACATGCGATACCACCATGACCAGGCCGTGCAGATGGCGTACTTCTATCTCACGTCCGTCGACGAGCCCCAACCGCGCCTCACGCTCCTCGCCGAGGAGATTTTGCTGTCGCAACAACTCGAATCGGGGCGCATCGTGCAGTTGTTGCGATCCTTCGGTGCCTCGGAGGCCAACGACACCGGCGTTGCCATGGGATGGATGGGACACGAGATGGCGATCGACGAGATGGATGGTCTCGCGAGCGAGGCCGACCTCGATGCCTTCGCTGCCGCCGAAGGCGTCGACGCCTCACGCATCTTCGCCACTCTCATGATCGAGCACCACCGTGGTGGCGTCGCCATGGCCGAGTTCGCGGTGGAAAATGCCGCCAATGACGACGTGCGTTCGATGGCACGGTCGATGATCACTGGTCAGTCGGCGGAAATCACCGAAATGCAGAACGTCCTCGATTCGCTGTGAGCGAACCATGAGACGTCTCGGCCTTCTTGTGTGCCTTTCACTGCTCGCGTCATGCGGTGCCGATGATCCGGGCGTCGTCCGAGAATCGTCGCGCAAGATCGAAGCATCGACCTCGGTCGAGAATTCGTTGATGCCCGACTCCGAGGTTCCGCTCGGGGGATTCGACGATGGCTTCCCCCTTGATCCGAGCAAGCCCGAGCAGGACTACGACCGTTTCCTGATCGATGCGATCGCCGACATCGAGTCGTTCTGGAGCGACAACTACGCGAGCGTCTACGTCGACGAATACACGAACCTTTCGGGAGGCGTGCATCCGGCCTATCCGAACAGCTCATCAACGCTCCCGAGTGGTTGCACTTTCGCCGGCGATTACCAGGATGTCGTCGACAACGCTTTCTACTGCGACGAAGGTGATTTCATCGTCTACGACGATGCCGGGCTCTTTCCCGAATTCGCCAACGAATTTGGCCCCGTCACCGTCGCGGTGATCATGGCGCACGAATGGGGTCATGCGATTCAGTCCTCGTACCGACACGGCATCTTGTACTCGTACGCCAGCACGACGATCGAACTACAGGCCGACTGCTTCGCTGGTGCCTGGGTCGGTCATGTTCGCGAGAACGGGCTCAACGGATACTCGATCAGCCAATCGGACATCACCGGTGCACTTCTCGGTCTCGTGCAAATCGGAGATGCGCCGGGTGATTCGGCCTACGACCCACTCGCCCACGGCTCGGCTTTCGACCGCGTGAGCGCGTTCCAGGACGGCTTCACCGGTGGACTCGGTCCGTGCGTCGATTACGAAGTCAATGAACCCCAGCCGTTGCAGTTCGGCTTCACGCCCGAAGAACTCAGTCGCCCCAATCCCGGCGACTTCCCATTCGGCGACGAGATGTTCACGTCGATGCGGGACGACCTCAGGGTGTTCTGGGACGCCCTCGTCGCCGACGGCATCGATTTCGTTGCTCCCGATCTGGTGCTCGTCGACTCCGAGGACGTCGGGTGCGACACCTCCACCTCGTCGACGGACGTACGCGGTATCGCCTGGTGCCCAGACAGCAACGAGGTCGTCGTGTCGTTGCCGGTCGCCCGCGACTACTACGACCTCATCCCCGGAGATTTCAGCGTGGGTTACCTCATCGGCCTCGGATACGCCGCGGCGGTGCAGGACGCAATCGACACCGGGCTCACGTCGGTCGATCGCGCCCTACTCAGCGACTGCATGGTCGGAATGTGGTCGAGCGACATTCTGCCTTTCAACACCAATCCCGTCGTCCCCGACACCGAGACGACACCTCGCATCATGCTGTCTCCCGGCGATCTCGATGAAGCGATCCGCACCGCGTTGTTGCTCGGCGACGACGAAGAGACTCGGGACCTCGGGACACCGTTCGAGAAGGTCGATGCTTTCCGTCAAGGAGTGTTGTTCGGGTACGACGGTTGCTTCGGAGCCTGAGGCTCAGGCCGGAGGCGGAAGGGTCGTCGTGGTGGCCGGAGGCGGCGCTGGAACCGTCGTGGTAGGAGCGGGAGTCGTGGTCGGCTTGGGCACCGTCGTGGTGGTCGACGTCGTCGTGGTGTAACTGGGATCGCGCCAATTGAAGCGCGGGACTTGAGCGCCGTATTCCTCGGGCTCCTTCACTCCATCGAACACGAATACCTGATCGCCCTTGGCAACCAGGGTTTGGTAGTACTCCGAGATGTGCATCGGGATGCGAATGCATCCGTGCGAGGCCGGGAAGTCGGGCACCTCGTGCGCGCCGTGCACGGCGATGCCGTAGTTGAAGTACACCGGGTTGTACATGCCGCCCAACTGGCTCTCTCGTCGACCGAGAACCATGCGGTAGTACTTGAACACTCCGCCCGGTGTCCACGAGAGACCGCACCAACCTTCTTCGATCGGTTCGGTTCCCTCCTCGTTGCCACGCTCGCCAGGAGAGATCTTCACGACCTCGCACCACTCGGTGTTGTCTCCCGACGAGATGTGCGTGATGAGCACGGGCTTGTCGGCTTGAAAGACGACGAGGACCTGCTGGGGTAGATAGATCTCGGTGTGATTTGGCGTCGAGTTCGGACGACGAGGGGCGATGGTGATCGGGTCCTGCATCCGACTCCACATCTCGGCGTCGACCTTGCCCGTCAATTGATCGCCCGGAACACCCATGACCAACGCCTCGAACGCCCACACGGCCTGTTGGGTTCGTTGGCCGAACGCGCCATCGGCGAGACCCGGATCAAACTTCAATTGGATCAATCGTTCCTGGATCAACTTGATCTCGGGTCCCGCGGCTCCGCGACCGTAGGTCTGGGTGAGAGGGAGCTTTTGCACCGGCGCGAGAGTGCTCTCGGTCACGACCTGATTCACGGTCGTCGTCGGAGCCACCGTGGTTTCGTCCTCTCCAGACGAGATCACCCCGACCACGACGACGCCCGACAAAACTGCGGCGGCGGCAAGCGCGGGCAACCAACGTTGCAACAGCGAACCCGGTTTGATGAGCGAACGGCGTTCGCGGGGTTCGATCGGGTCCATTCCCGTGAGGCTATCGCTCAGTATTTGACGAGGTCAGTTCAGCGGTAGACGACGGGCTTGATCGCGCGCAGGTCACGGCGCAGGTGGCGCATTTCACGAAGGATTTGGACGATCACGCTCGGCGAAGAGAGCGTCGATACTCCGCGCGTGCGCGGGAAGTAATCGACTCCGAATTGGACGATGTGGTAGCCGAGTTTGTTGGCCCGAATCACCAGCTCGGCGTCGATGAACGAGCCTTCACTCTCGAGCGTGATGTGCTCGAAGATGCGGCGACGGCACAGCTTGAACGCGAAATTGACGTCGCGCATCTTCACACCGAAGAACACGCGAACCAAGGCGTTGTAGAAGAACGAGTAGACGGTTCGCACGTAACCCTCGCCCGTGCGGTCGAGTCGGTACGCGCTCACGATGTCGGCCTCGTACAGACGCATGATTCGACAGGCGCGCTTCAACTCGCCCATGTCGAAGGGAAGGTCGGCATCGGTGTAGAGCACCAGATCGCCAGTGGCGTTGGCGAAGCCCGTCTTGATCGAGCCACCGAGTTTGCGATTCTTCGGATGGTGAACCACCTTCACCCGCGGATCAGCCGCGGCCGCGGCGTCGGCGAGTTGGGGCGTGGAGTCAGTCGACGCGTCATCGACGACGATGATCTCGTAGTCGGCGATCTCCCTAAGATCAATGAGCATCGCACAGGCCTCGTGTGCGGCCGCCAGCGTGCGTCCGATGTATTCCTCCTCGTTCCACATCGGGAAGAACAAGGAGAGCTTCTGGAAGTGTGCCTCGGTCACGGCGTCAAGTTACCGGCGGTCCCCGCTCGGCTCACCCGGGTAGTTTCGGCTCATGACTGACGACCCGATGCCGCGCGACGACGAAAATTCGCGGTTTCTCATGTTTCGCCCTATTCGACGCATGAGCGTGGGCTGGGGTGCGACCCTCGGTGCGTTCTGGGCCATCACGTCGCTCGGATTGATCGCCGTGAGCGTGTCGTCGAATGTCATCGGGCGACCCGTGTGGTGGACCGACGACGGTCGTTCGTCGCCCCTGATGAGCGGATTGTTGTCGGCCATCGTCGTGGCACCGAGCGCGGCGTTGTCGGTCTGGTCGTTCCTCGGCGGTCGACGATCCCATTGGTGGGCGGCCGCCATCGCGATCGAATTCGTGGTGCTCGCCCTCGCCGAACGACACGACTCCCCCGGATCATCCGTTGTGCTCGTTGTCCTCGCGATCGCCGCCGCTTTGGCCGCGGTCGCGAGTCTGGGCGCTCGACGCGTGTTCTGACGTCAGCGACCGAGGGAACGCACGAGGTCCTCGAGAACCTCGCGTTGTTCACCCGCCTCCGGACCCGCGCCCGGTCGATGTCGTCGCACGTGAGCCACCGCCACGTCGAGGTCCATGCCGGACATCACACACAGCGCCGTCGCGAACGATCCCGCGCGTCCGATGCCGGCCGCGCAATGAACAATGACCGACTCACCGCGACGCAATCGGCCGCACACCGACTGAAACAAATCGCTGATCTCGTCGAGTGGCGGAAGACCGAGATCGCTGATCGGAAACCACGTGGCACGACCCGAATTGCGGAGCCACTCGAGATAGGACTGATAGCGATCGGCCAACTCGTATTCGCGGACCAGGCACACCACGTGGCTCGCGTTGACGTGCCGCAGAACGCCTTCGGGATCGGGCGCGATCATGTGCTTACCGCACAGCCACAGCTTTCCCGGAAGGCCGGAAATCGGCACATGATGAATGCCGCCATTCATGTTGAACACGGTCGTGGGTCGCTCCGCACCGCCGTCGTTCATGGTCGGAAGCCTAAGAGCGACGCACGTCGACCGATAGCGTCTTCACCATGTCCGCCAAAGTCCTCACGTCCTTGCCCTCCGGTGAGCGGGTCGGCATCGCCTTCTCGGGCGGTCTCGACACGTCAGCGGCGGTGGCGTGGATGCGCGAGAAGGGCGCGATTCCCTACTGCTACACGGCCGACCTCGGCCAGCCCGACGAACCCGATCTTCCCGGGGTACCCGATCGAGCGAAGCAGTACGGTGCCGAAGTGGCTCGACTGATCGACTGTCGCGCCGAGTTGGTGCGCGAGGGCCTCATCGCCTTGCAGTGCGGTGCGTTTCACATCACGACTGCGGGCAAGACGTACTTCAACACGACCCCTCTTGGTCGTGCCGTGACCGGAACGTTGCTCGTGCGCGCGATGCAGGATGACGGCGTCGACATCTGGGGCGACGGTTCGACGTACAAGGGCAACGACATCGAACGCTTCTACCGTTACGGACTCATGGTGAATCCGCGGTTGCGGGTGTACAAGCCGTGGCTCGACGAGGCATTCGTCAGTGAGTTGGGCGGACGCACCGAGATGAGCGAGTTTCTCCAGCAACGCAAGTTGCCCTATCGCGCGAGCAAGGAAAAGGCCTACAGCACCGACGCCAACATCTGGGGTGCCACGCACGAGGCCAAGTTGCTCGAGGAGTTGTCGACATCGATGGACATCGTCGAGCCGATCATGGGTGTGGCCCACTATCGCGACGACGTCTTGATCGAGGCCGAGGTCGTCACGGTGCGCTTCCACGAGGGTTGGCCGGTGGCGATCAACGGCCGTGAGTTCACCGATCAGGTTGCTCTCGTCGACGAAGCGAATCGCATCGGTGGACGCCACGGTTTGGGCATGAGCGACCAGATCGAGAATCGCATCATCGAAGCCAAGAGTCGGGGCATCTACGAGGCGCCCGGATTGGCGTTGCTCCACATCGCGTACGAGCGATTGGTGTCGGCGATCCACAACGAGGACACCATCGAGAACTACCGCACGATGGGACGGCGCTTGGGTCGCAAGTTGTACGAGGGCCGCTGGTTTGATCCCCAGAGCCTCATGTTGCGCGAGCCCATCATGCGTTGGGTCGGTTCGGCCGTGACCGGCGAGGTGAGTCTGCGTCTGCGCCGGGGCGACGACTACACGATCCTCGACACCACGGGCCCGCACCTCACGTACGCGCCCGAGCGCCTCAGCATGGAGCGGGTCGAGGACCAAGCCTTTGGTCCGCTCGATCGGATCGGTCAGTTGACGATGCGCAACCTCGATATCGAGGACAGCCGCAGCAAGTTGGCGGTGTATCGAGCCGCGGGCACGTTGGGTCCGGGCGACCCCGGTGACCCCCTCCGCGAACTCTCCTGACACCAAATTGCGACAATTTGTCGCTTTGTGACCATCCCAGGTGTACGGAAAGCGACAATTTGTCGCATTTTCGACTGGTCAGCGGGCGGGAACGGTGTAGGTGTCGCGGCCGGACTTGAGCACCGTTCCCGGCACTTTGCCGTTCGCCACTCCGTCCTCCACGATCGTCACACCATTCACGAGCACGCGCTTCACGCCAAACGATCCGGCCGTCAAACGCGACGAGTCACCGGGCAGGTCGGTCACGAGCATCGCGTCCTCCGAACCCACCGCCTCGGGATCGAACACCACGACGTCGGCGTGTGCGCCCACGCGCAACTCGCCGCGATCGGTGAGACCAAACAATTTCGCCGGTGCCGACGTCATCATCTTCACCGCGTGCTCGACCGGCACGAGCCGACGACCGCGGATGCAATCGGACAGCCAACGCGTCGGGTAAGGAGCTCCGCACATGCGATCGAGGTGCGCACCGGCATCGGAACCTCCGATGATCGCGCGATCGTCCTGCCACAACTCGGCCCGCATGCGCCACGACTCGGCGTCGTCGTCCTGGGGCGTGGGCCACAGGATCGTGCGCAGGTCGTCGGCGATCACGATGTCGAGCAACGTTCCGAAGTTGCTCAGCCCGCGCTCGGTCGCGATCTCGCGCACGACGCGACCCTTCAAGCCCTCGTTCGCCGCCGAGTAGGTGTCGCCGATCACGTAGTCGCCCCAGTCGGCGAGACGACGGAACACGCCCGCGGCCTGCGAGAGGCTGTTCTCGAGCAATGTGATGCGCGTGTCGGGATCCTTCAGACGAGCAATTCGCTCGGCCACCGGCACACCGAGAATCTTCTGCCAACCGGGCAGCAGCCACAGGCCGCAGAAGTTGAGGAAGCTCATGTTCATGGGCACCTGCACCGGCATGGTGAGCGCCACCACGCGACCGCCCAACTCGACGGCGCGGTCGTACGCCGAGATCTGACGGGGCACCCGGTCGGGCTCGCGCGAGTCGACGGTGAGCACGTTCCAGTTCATGGGTCGGTTGGCCGCCGCGCTCATGCGACCGAGCAATTCGATCTCGTCGTCGGCGAAACGATCGAGACAGCCGGGCACGATCCCTTCGAGAGTGGTCCCCTCGTGCAGTCCGACCTCTTCGCACAATGCGATCAGCTCGTCGTGCGTCGCCCAACGACTGGCGACCGGCTCACCATCACCGTCGCTGTGCGAGGTGCTGTTGGTGAACGAGAATCCGAGGGCACCGGATTCGATCGCCCGCGCGAGTTCGGCGCGCATCGCCGTCACTTGCTCGGCATCGGCCGCCGCTCCGACCGCGTCACCGCCCATCACGTAGCGACGAATCGCGCAGTGACCCACCAGGAATCCAGCGTTCACCGAGATGTTGCCCTCGAGGCGACCGAGGTAATCCGAGAAGGTCTCCCACGACCAGTCGGTGCCGTTCTCGAGCGCGGCCAACGGCATGCCTTCGACCTTCGACATCATCTTGCGGAGGTAGTCGGCATCACCGGGCAAAAGTGGGGCGAGGGTGAAACCGCAGTTACCGCCGACGATCGTCGTGACACCGTGGACGCTCGACGGACTCGCCGTGGGATCCCACAACAGTTGCGCGTCGTAGTGCGTGTGGGGATCGATGAATCCCGGTGTGACGAACATGCCCGTGGCGTCGATCACCTCAGAAGCCGACTCGTCGACCACGCCGATCGCCACCACGCGCCCGTCCTTGATGCCGACGTCGGCGCGACGCGCCGGAGAACCAGTGCCGTCGATGACGGTTCCTCCGCGAATGACGATGTCGAGCATGGCTGAGCCCCTTGGGATGAAATCTGACGACCCGTCAGATTGTAGCCTTGCCCCGTCACCTCGGCACAGGTGGTCCGTCGCACCACCGTGGGCGTCGAGCGCGCCGCGAGTCGTGACGTCATGGACGAACGAGAAGGGGATGTGATGGCGAACGGTGCAGACAAGAGGTATCGCCTGTTGATCGGTGGCGAATGGGTCGACGGTGACGAGGGCACGAGCCCGGTCATCAACCCGGCGACCGAGGAAGTGGTCGGTCACGCTCCCGAGGCCAGCATCGCCCAAGCCGAAGCCGCGGCACGGGCCGCACAAGAGGCCTTCCCCGGCTGGTGGCGCACGCCGCCCGCCGAGCGCGCACGTTTGTTGCAGGCCGTCGCCGACAAGTTGCGCGAGCGTCAGGGCGATTTGGTGCCGCTCATCATCAGCGAGACCGGCGCCACCGCGATGGTCGGCTCACGCATGCAGGTCCCGGTCGCCATCGAGCGCTTCGAACGCTACGCCAAGTCGGCGACCCGCAGTCTCGACATTGCTCTCCCCCCGTCGCCGATGCAAGCCACACCGCTCGCAGCCGGCGGATTGATCGGCGGCGTCGTGCAACGCCAGCCCGTCGGTGTAGTCGCGTGCATCTCGCCCTACAACTTCCCCGTCGTGAACATGGCCGGCAAGATCGCACCGGCGCTCGCGGTGGGTTGCACCGTGGTCATGAAGCCCGCACCACAGGATCCGCTCGCCGTGATCGAATTGGCCGAGATCATGCACGAGGTCGGATTCCCGCCGGGTGTCATCAACATCATCACGTCATCGAAGCCCGAGCCGGCCGCGGCGCTCACCACCAGTCGCAACGTCGACATGGTGTCGTTCACCGGCTCGACGGGAGTCGGTGCACGCATCATGGAGGCCGGTGCGGCCACGATGAAGCGCCAACTGCTCGAACTCGGCGGTAAGGGCGCGGGTCTCGTGCTCGCCGACGCCGACATCGCCAAGGCGGTCGCCGGAATCCAGAGCGTGTGGGCCTTCCACAGCGGACAGATCTGCACCGCACCGACCCGCGCCATCGTGCATCGCAGCCGATACGACGAATTGGTGAGCGCACTCGCCAACGTCGCCCCACATCTGAAAGTCGGCGACCCGACGTCGATGGACACTCTCGTCGGACCCGTGATCTCGGCGGCTCAACGTGATCGCATCGAGGGATACATCAAGGCCGGCGCCGACGAGGGCGCCGAGGTGATCGTCGACGGTCGCCGCCCCGCACACATGGAACGCGGCTACTACGTCGCACCGACCCTGATCGCGGGTTGTCGCCCGGACATGACGCCGGTCCAGCAGGAGATCTTCGGACCCGTCGTCGTTGTCGTGCCCTTCGACGACGAGGACGAGGGGATCGCCATCGCCAACGGAACCGAATTCGGTCTGTACGACTACGTGTTCTCCCAGGACAGCGATCGCGCGTATCGCGTCGCGCGTCAGTTGCGCAGTGGCAACGTGGGCATCAACACCGCTCAGCGCAACCACGAGGCACCCTTCGGTGGTTTCAAGATGAGCGGAGTCGGTCGCGACGGCGGGGACTTCGGTCTGTACTGCTACACCGAGATGCAATCGATCGTGTGGCCCGGCTGAGCCGTCGACGACACATCGTCGGTCAACGACACATCACTGACACTTGCTCACGACGTTGGTCGCGAAGTCGTCGATGAACGGCTTGTAAGCCGCCGACATCTCCGACAGACCGGCGTGATCGCCCGCCGACGGGTTGCCGAGCGCCCACGGCATGCACAACGTTCCGGTCATCCCGAGTTCTTCCTCGGCGCGTTTGTAGAGATCGGTCGTCGGCATCGCGTACAGACCGCAGATGATCTCGAAGTCATCGTTCTCGCGTCCGTACTCTCGCAGGTAGCCGCGGAGCTTGCCGATGTGCACCTCGGCCTCTTCCCACGGATACGCATTGCCGATCCAGCCGTCGCCGACGAGCGCGGCTCGTTTCAGGGCCGCGTCGGTGTGTCCACCGACGTAGATCGGCACCTTTTTGGGCGGATGTGGCTCCATCGTGACCGGCGGAATGTCGTAGTAATCGCCATGGAATTCGACCCAGCCGCCCTCCCACATGGCGCGCAGCGCGCGAATCATCTCCGTGAGTCGCTTGCCGCGATTCGAGAAGTCCTGACCCTGAAGATCGAACTCCTCTTTCATCCAGCCCGCTCCGGCACCGAGGGCGACCCGACCATCGGAGAGCACCGATGCGGTCGCGATCTCCTTGGCCAACTGCAGCAACGGACGATGACCGGCGACGTAAATGTTGGTGGTGAAGTTCAGTTGCTTCGTCACGCTCGTCATCGCACCGATCAACACCCACGGATCGGGCCACGCCGTCTCGGGTTCCCAGATCGGGCGGCCGTCGGGGTGTGGTGAATACGGGTACTTCGACTGCAGGTTCTTCGGGTACACGAGGTGATCACTCACCATCAGTCCGTGATACCCGGCCTCGTCGAGCAACTGCGCGATGTGCACGAGTTGCTTGGTCTTCATGAACGCGGTGGCGCACCAGAACTTCATGCGTTGCCTTCCTTGTGATGCCGCTCGCGGGCGGCCATCCATGCTTCCACGACCGGAGCGAAGTTGGCCGGGTTGTAGACGTCCTCCTCACGACGGAACTTCATGTCTCCCGCGTACTGCAGGATCGTGACGTTCGGAGATTGATACACCTTGCCGTCGCCCGGATCGTCGAAGCGGTTCTGGATCTGGCAGATCCACCAACCCTTCTCCTCGTCGCACACGCACCAATCGTGAGGGAACTCGCGCATGTGGCTGCTCGGATAACGACTCATCGTCTTCGTGATCCAGGCGAGGATCTGTTCGCGGCCGTGGAACTTGCCGTACAAGTGCTCCTCGTACTCGGCATCCTCGGTGAACAACTCGCTCCATGCCCGCCAATCGCCGCTTTGGGCCGAGCGATGGGCCACCGCAACGAAATTGTCGTGGGCGCTCTGCAATTCCTCGCGACTCCAACGCCCCATGTCTCCCCCTCACACGATCGATGTCCGCCGGTCGACGGAGACCGCGGCTTTTCTGACACTATGTCAGAACCAGTCGGACACGAGATTCCGACGAAGCATCATGCGAAGGGGGCGACGATGAGCAGTGCGGTTCTCTCCGAGATCATCGAGAACGACACCGTCGCGGTCGTCACCTTGAATCGACCCGAGGCGCGCAATGCGATCGACGCCGAGTTGGGTCGTGCGTTGCCCGAGGCGATTCGGAGGTGCGACGCCATCGACACGGTGCGGGCCATCGTGCTCACGGGAGCCGACCCCGCTTTCTGCGCCGGATTCGACCTGCGCGACGTCACGAGCGGCAAGAAGAAGGGCGAGAACGTTCACCCCGGCTATTGGGGCGCCCTTCCGCCCACGCGCGTGCCGATCATCGGTGCGATCAACGGTGCGGCGGTCACGGGCGGATTCGAGATCGCGCTCGCCTGTGATTTCCTCGTCGCTTCCGACCGCGCTCGATTCGCCGACTCGCACGCTCGGGTCGGGATGATCCCGGGCTGGGGTCTGACGGTCGTTTTGCCGCGGCTGATCGGCGTCGCCCGAGCGCGGCGCATGAGCCTCACCGCCGATTTCATCGATGCCAAGACCGCACTCGAGTGGGGTCTGGTGACCGAGGTCGTGCCGCACGAGCGACTGGTTCCCCGAGCAATTGAACTGGCCACGTCGATCGCCGCGAATCATCCCGAAGCGGTGACGGCGATTCGTTCGCTGTACGCCGAGGTCGATCCGATCGATGACGCGATGAGCACCGAGAACGCCCGCGCTCGCGCGTGGGCCGCGCGTCGAGCGAGCGAGATCGGGAGGGACTGACGTGCGCGTGTACGCCGGCATGGATCCACGTCTGCCGATCGCCGACATCGGCGCGCATGCACGACGCATCGAGTCGCTCGGATACGACGGGCTGCATGTCGCCGAAACCGTGCACGATCCGTTTCTGGCGTCGATGGCGGCACTGCAGGCAACCGACAACTTGATCGTTCGCACGAGCGTCGCGCTCGCTCTGGTGCGCAGTCCGATGGCCGTCGCGTACGCCGCTTGGGACCTGGCCGCACTGTCGGGTGGACGCTTCCAACTCGGTCTCGGAACCCAGATTCGACCCCACATCGAGCGTCGATTCGGAGCGGAGTTCGACGATCCGGTCGGACGACTCGTCGATCACATCGCGGCGGTGCGCGCGTGCTGGGACGCATTCGATGGTCGCGCGAAGCTCGACCATCACGGGCCGTACTACGAACTCGATCTGCTCACTCCAAACTTCACACCCGATCCCCTGCCGGCCGACGTGAGCCGACCGAGCATCTGGATGGGTGGTGTGAATCGGAAAGTGGTGCGCGCCGCCGGAGCGATGGCCGATGGATTCGTGACCCACCCGACCAACAGTCATCCGCGCTATCTACGCGAGTTGTGTCGGCCGAGTCTGACGGAGGGTGCACGCGAGGCCGGTCGTGATGCACACGACATCGAGCTGGTGGTCGGCACGCAATGGATCCTCGGAGTCACCGAGGCCGACCTCGACGAACGACGCGAGCACAATCGCCGATTGCTCGCTTTCCTGTACAGCACACCCGCGTACGAACGCACGCTCGAACTGTTCGGTTGGGGCGAACTCGCTGGACGTCTGCGCGCCCTCATTCGCGATCAACGTTGGGGCGACTTATCGTCGCTCGTCACCGACGAGGTTCTCGACACCCTCGTTCCGCGAGCAACGTACGACCGGCTCCCCGAGGTCGCGCACGGATGGTTCGGCGACGTGGCCGACGGAATTCTCGTGGCGCCGCCACCCGACACGACGAACGATGATTCGTTGCGCGCGGCGATACACGAGATTCGACGTTCATCTTCATCATGAGATCGGCGTTCCCGACCGACTGTCTCAGCTCAACCGATTGACGACGTCGCGCACGATTACTTCGGATCCCGACATGGCTTCGGCGTCCGGTCCCCCCTCGATCAACCAGTCGATCACCCGCGCCACGTCGCCCGGGCCGTCGCCGGTGGGAGCACGCCCCTCGCGTTCGGCGCGCAAGCGCATCACTTCGGTCGTCACGTGCCCGGGATTCAGGCTGTACGCGCGCATGCCATCCCCCGCGTGTTCGGCGTTCAGCACACCGGCCACT
>JBJTIO010000204.1:0-8898 GCA_046095045.1 Actinomycetota bacterium | reverse complement strand
CGACGAGCACATCCACATGCCGTCGCGTTCGTACTGGCCGATCCTGCTCGCCTTGGCGTTGCCGATCATCGGTTATGGATTGATCTACAACCGCGTCATCCTGGCCGTTGGGGCCGCCACCGTCGCCGGGTGCGGGCGGGTCGAAATCGTCATCGGGGGAGGTCGCGGGCTCCATCGCCCATCCGAACATGGTGAGCACCACCATGGCGGCCCCAACGGCCAGGATGACGCGGTTGTAGATCAATCCATAACCGATGATCGGCAACGCCAAGGCGAGCAGGATCGGCCAGTACGAACGCGACGGCATGTGGATGTGCTCGTCGGGATGAGCGTTCATGTCGGCCAACACTTCTTCGGCGGTCGCTACCTGCTTGATCTCGTGCGTATCGGGATCCTGGGCGTACTTGCGATGGAAGAACTCGTCGAGGTTTTCGATCGTCGGGATGGTGTCGAAGTTGTGCTCCTTCGGAGGGCTGTCGGTCATCCACTCGAGAGTGCGGCCGTCCCAAGGATCGAGCGGCGCAATGGCCACCTTCTTCGACTTGTGGGTGTAGACGATGTTGATGATGAAGAGCAGTACTCCGACCGAGAGGATCAGCGAGCCGATCGACGCAATGCGATTCCAGAATCCGAGGTTGAAGAATCCTTCTCCTGCGCGCGCCTCGGTCCAGACCTGCATACGGCGGGGCTGACCCTGGAGGCCGAGCATGTGCATCGGACCGAAGGTCATGTTCATACCGACGACCATCAACCAGAAGTTCCAGCGGCCGATCGACTCGCTCAGTTGCTTGCGGAACATCTTGGGCCACCAGTAGTAGAAGCCCGCGAACAGACCGAAGATTGCTCCGCCGAACAACACGTAGTGGAAGTGGGCGACGATGTAATAGGTGTCGGTCTGCTGCGTGTCACTCGGTGCGACCGCGTGGGTGACACCCGACAATCCACCGATGGTGAACTGCACGACGAGGGCGATCGAGAACAACATCGGGACGGTGAACAGCAATTTTCCGCCCCACATGGTCATGACCCAGTTCACGATCTTCACACCAGTCGGCACCGCGATGGCCATGGTCGCCATCGAGAACACGGTCACCGACACCGGGCCGAGACCCGAGGCGAACATGTGGTGCGCCCACACGCCCCAACCCACGAAACCAATCGCCGCACCGGACATGGCCACGATCGGATAGCCGAACAGCGGCTTCTTCGAGAACACCGGGAGTATCTCCGAGACGATGCCGAACGAGGGCAGGATCAAGATGTACACCTCGGGGTGACCGAAGATCCAGAACAGGTGCTGCCACAACAACGGGTCGGCTCCCGAAGCCACGTCGAAGAAGGTGGCATCGAAAGAACGCTGGAAGGTCAGCAAGAAAAGTGCAACCGTGATCACGGGGATGGCGAACAGAAGTAGGAACTGGACTACCAGCACCATCCAGGTGAAGATGGGCATCCGCATCATCTTCATGCCGGGCGCGCGCATGTTGAGAATGGTGACGATCAGGTTGATGGCACCGGTCAACGACGCAATACCGGTGATCTGCAAACCCATGGTCCAGAAGTCGATGCCATGGCTCGGCGAGAACATCGTGCTCGAGTTGGGCGCGTACATGAACCAACCACCGTCGGCGGCTCCGCCCAAGAACCACGAAGTGTTGAGGAAGATTCCACCGAACAGGAAACACCAGAAACCGAAGGCGTTGATTCGTGGGAACGCCACATCGCGCGCACCGATCTGCAGTGGCACGAAGTAGTTGGCGAACGCCGCCGCCATCGGCATCACGAAGAGGAACACCATGGTGGTGGCGTGCATCGTGAACATCTGGTTGTACTGATCGGCGTTGAGCACCTTGCCGTTCGGCGCGATCAGTTGCAAGCGGATGAGAACCGCTTCGAGACCACCGACGATGAAGAAGAAGAACGCGGCGACTCCGTACATGATGCCGAGCTTTTTGTGGTCGACGGTGACGAGCCAGTCACGCCACGACGTGCTGGCCGCCGGACGCTTGAAAACGCCGAGAGCCTCGCTCGGCTTCACGCCGATCGTTGCGCCGCCGGCGACGGCAACTTCCGTGGAGGGACGTTCGATGATGGCCATTCGAGTGTTCTCCCTTTACTTCCGCTCGAGCAGGTAGGCGACGAGAGCATTGATTTGGTCCTCGGTCAGACCGAGGGCGGGCATGCCGCGGTACTTGCCACCGGTCTCGGCCAACTTGGTCGGATCGGCGTACATCGGCTTCTTCTCCGGTGCATTGCGCAGCCACTCCCGGAGATCCTTCTGATTCAGACATTCCTCGGAGACTCCGGCGAGGTACTTCGCACCGAACTCTTCGGAGGATGCGTTCCACACATCGTCGCGACATTCGGGAGTGAGAAGATCCCACGCCGCTCCCGCGAAGGTGTTGCGCGTCATCAGATTGGTGAGGTTCGGCGCGGCTCCGGAAACCAGGTACTGGTCGGGCGCGGCGATGTTGGGCGTGCCATCGGAGTCGAGCAGTCCGTTCACTTGGTGGCAGCGGGAGCACTGCTGCAGGAACAACTTCTCACCCTCGACCGCCAGAGCGTTGTCGGCCGACGGCGACGAATACGGCTCGAGTTGATTCGCCACCCACGCCGCGTAGTCGGCCTTCGACAACACGACCGCTTCCATGCGCATGTAGGCGTGCGACAACCCACAGAACTCGGTGCACTGACCGGCGTAGATACCCGGCTTGGAACCCTCGATCCGCAGTAGGTGAACGCGACCGGGCACTCCGTCCTTCTTGCCGTTGAGCTTGGGGATCCAGTACGAGTGGATCACGTCTCGACTGGTGACGCGCAACAGCACCTTGGTGCCTTCCGGGATCACCAACTGACCCGACGTGACGATCGGAGACTCGATACCGAACACGGACTTGTTGTCACCGACCGCGGGGTAGTCGTATTCCCACCACCACTGCTGACCGGTCACGTTGATCGTCATCTCGGTGTCGCTGGTCTTGGCCAGATCGAAGATGGTTCCGACCGTGGGCACCGCGACACCGATCAGGATGAGCACCGGAATGACGGTGAGGGTGATTTCGAGGGCCGGCTTTCCGTGCGTCTGCTCCGGAAGGGCCTGGCCGCGATCGCGATACCGGAAGATCACCCACGCCACAGCGGCGAACACGATGACACCGACGATGCCGGCGATGTAGAAGATCGGTCGCTGCAAGTTGTCGATCTTTTCAGCGTTCGGTCCGGCCGGCTGCCAGGTGTCTTGAGGTGCATCCTTGGCGCAACCAGTGACAAACGCGAGGGTGGACAAAGAGATGGTCAACTTCATGACCCTCGACCAACGACGCGACGACTTCATCGTGCCTCCTGCTCGTTCGTTCACGTTGCTCACGGTACTCATGGGTTCAGATCGTCTCTCAATGTGGGCAGGGGTGACACACGCCACCTGAATCTCGATGGACGCACCTTCGACACCGGGAACGGTGATCGAGTACGGCTCTTCACTTGCGAACGAGGGCTTGGGAATCACGACCGACACAGCTTGAGTGCCGCCCTGACCGATCAGCGACGTGCAGGCTTCGAGGACGGTGTCGCGCGTGACTCCACCACCGAGATCCTCGGTGGTCTTGCCGTACGTGATCACCATGCGATGTTCGTGATCGTCCTCGTTGATGAAGAGGATCGTCGACGGGTTCGAACGCTGCAACGTGATGGCGTCGAGTTCACCGGCCCAACCGTCCATCTCGGCGAACAAACGGCCGTCGCGCAGGATCACGGTGGCGGCGACACTGCTCTTGGCCGACACCGAGCGACCCGCGTCCTCGTCGGCCTCCTCGGCTTCCTCACCGCAGGGACGATGAGCGAAATGATCCTCCTCGGCGGCAACGGTCAACTCGTGACGTTCGCCGTCGATTGCAAAAGCGATTCCCGTTCCCGAGAGAGCCACGAGAACGACTCCGGCGGCAACGCCGACCACTCGGCGACTCGCTCCACGACGCAGGCTGACCATCGTGCCGAAGAAAAGAACGAGAGCACCCGCGATGGCAAAGACGAACGGACCCGATTCCTTCGAGAGCGACAACATGATGCGCGAGAACGACAACACGATCACCGCGAGCAACAGCGCACCACCGACCGGAATCTCGAGCGGGTGCACGACCCACGCGCGCACCTTCTCGTTGTAAGTGGCATCGGCCGAGGCGCGATCGCTCCAGTTCTTGATCAGCCACTCACCGAGCATCGCGAAGAGCAAACAGATGCCGACCTTGAAGATGCCGGGCGAGCTGACCATGCCGACGGCGACCATACCCACGGAGAACGCGGTGCCGAACGGGAACCAGCTGCGACCGACCGAGCCTTGTGCGGCGTTACTCGAGGCGTGGGCCGCGGTTTCGGTGGAGAGAACATGACCGTCTCGGACATACGAAGCGATCGCGCCGAGGAAGAAGAGAGCGATGGCGAGGAACGACAAGGACACGACGCCGAGCACGCCACCATCGTTGGCGATGAACCACACGACGGCGGCCACCGACGTGGCGGTTCCGAGTCCGTAGAGGAGTTTCGATCCGGTTGTGATCATGGGTTCTTCCTCGTCACTTCTGCACGTACACGACGAACCACACCGCGGTGAAGGCCATGGTGAGGAAATACCAATACAGGGCGCTCGCTGAAACGATCTCGAGTTCCTTGGTGCGACCACCGAGGTAACGGAACGCGGCGACTGCGGTGTACACGAGACCCGAGACCAACAAGAGCATCATGGTTCCGGTGATCGCGTAGAACATCGTGTGGAACGCACCGTCGTTGACCGCGACGCCCATCTGGGTCCAGGTGTAAACCTGTGCGTTGACCACCATGAGTCCGAAAAGGATGGTGAGTCCGAAGGCGATACCGGCGTGCGAGCGATCGTTGCGCTTGGCCGAATAGACCGCCCACTGCGCCATCACGCAGACGACGCAGAGTCCGATCAACATCATGTTGGTGGCGACTTCGGGAACGATCACCTTGGCCGGCATCCAATCGAGGATGAGTCCGCGCTTGGGGGATTCGCGCAACGGTGCATCGCCACGGAATCGCAACCAGGTGGCGAGCATGCCACCGAGCAACGTGGTTCCGGCGGCCACAACGAGAGCGGTCGACACGAACACCTGGCGTCGCGCCGGTGCCGAAGGTGCGGGGGGCAGCGCGTGCATCAGGCGTCCTTCCCAGAGTTGGACTTGAGATCGGCGAGCGGAGTCGCCGAGCCCACAACGATCAGATCGGAGAAGTTGTCGACGGGTGGCGGCGACGAGGTGGCCCATTCAAGGGTCTGGCCGTCCCACGGATCGTCACCGGCCGACTCACCCGCGGTGAAGCTGCGCAGTGCCAAAGCGACGAAGGCCGACGTGGTCAGCAACATCAACGCGAAGCCGGCGGTGGTCAACCCGTTCCACAATTCCTGCGGACCCGAGTACGAGAATCCGTCGAGCGCGCCCGAGGGCTGATCGGCGAAACCGGCGATCATGTACGGGAGGCTGCCGAGTGCCGTGGCGAGGAGAGCCAACAATGCGAGGGGCAACGCGGCCTTGTCGGAGATTCGACGACCCCACAACTTCGGGCCCCAAAAACACAGCGCACCGAAGGCCACCGTCACGGCGCCGAACGTGATGGCGACGTAGGTTCCCGCCTCGAAGATCGATCCCCGCAGACCGGCATCTTCGATCGACCACAGACCGTGGGCCGCGACGCCGAGAGTGATGGTGAGGAGTCCGTGCATCGCGAACACGAGAGGGGCCGCGACGCGCGGCTTTCCGTCTTTCAACGTGAGCGCGGAGGTTCCGAGCACTCCGAGCACTCCGAGCAACGGAACGACAGTGAGCAATCCCCACGGCAGAAGGTCGGCGATCTTGGTGCCGAGGTCGTCGAGGAACTTCTCGCCACCCCACGGCAGTGAGACGACCGTTTGAGTGACCGTGGCGAGAACGGCAACCGACACGACACCAATCGCGACGTTGGCCGCGGTGCGCTGGGCCAGACGAGTGCGACCCATCACCGGGACGATGTCGAGAATCATGCCGAGGGCCGGGATCACGAGAAGGTAGGTGAAGGGTTGAGACACGGCCCATCCCGCCCACTGCGACACACCGGCGTTTCCGCCGAATGCCGCTCGCGCGTACACATGGTCGACGTACAGATAGATCGACGTGCCGATGAACACCGGGAGAGCCAACAACAACGTCACCGAGCCGACGAGGGCCGACCAGGCGAACATCGGCGCCCGCAGAAGTCCCATGCCGGGTGCACGAGTGGTGAGCACCGAGGTGGCCACCGAGGTCGCGGTCATGATGAGGCCGATCGACATCACGATGGTTCCGAGCAGGTAGAGGTCGACCATGTCGGAGGAGCCACCACCGGGACCACCGTTAGCAATGATCGAAAAGACCGCGAGACCGAGTCCGGTGATCCACATCCAGAACCCGCCGGCCGCCATTCGCGGCAATGCCAGCGCGCGAGCGCCGATCTGCAGCGGCACGACGGCCACGGCAAGACCGAGGAGCAGCGGAGCCACCGCTCCGAACGTCAGCAACAACCGAGCTGCGGCGAGAACCTGCGTCGACGAGTCGACACCGAGCAGTTGATAGCCGTTGGCATCGATGCGCTCGAACGCGACGAGGACGGCGAGCACGAGACCGCCGAGCAGACCAACGAGTCCGGTGCCGACGTACAAACGCCCGACCTGCTTGTGGTCGGCTGACGTGATCCACGTGGCGACGGCGGGCGGTGCCGCGGAGTCGCCGACGGCGTGGTGCGTATCAATTGATGTCATTCGAGATGGCTCGCTTCACGCGCATCGAGAGGGGCCCGCAGTTGCGAGTCCTCGGGGGTAACTACACGATTTCCAACTTCAGACAATACCCACTATGTCCTGCTCAGACCGAAATCCGATGCCATCCGGCGAGCGTCACAGATCGTGCGATTGTGATCAGAAGCCGTGGTCGACGAGCACATCGACCGCCATCGCCACGAAGAGCACAGTGACGTAGGTGATCGAGAATCCAAACACGCGCATCGAACGCGCCGCAGTGGGGTGTCGCGCCAGATCGACCGCGGCCCACAAGAACCCGGCGCCCAACACCGCCGCCGTGATCGTGTAGATCGGGCCGAGACCGGCCACCGGAGCGAGCACCAGAGTCGTGGCCGTCAGAAGCACGATGTAGACGAACATCTGGGTGACGGTCTGACGCATGGTCGCCACGGTGGGCAACATGGGCACGCCAGCGGCCTTGTAGTCATCGGAATGCCGGATGGCGAGCGCCCAAAAGTGGGGTGGGGTCCACAGAAAAATGGCTGTGAACAGGAGAAATGGCTCCCACGCGACCCCATCACGCACCGCGGACCAACCCACCAGAACGGGCACGGCGCCGGCGGCTCCCCCGATGACGATGTTCTGGCGACTCGTGCGCTTCAGCCAGATCGTGTAGACGAACACGTAGAAGAGGGTGGCCGAGGCCGTGAGCACCGCAGAGAGCAGGTTGGCGCCGATCCAGAGAACCAAAAAAGCCACCGCTTGCAGGGACAATGCAAAAATCATGGCCTGGGTGGGCTGGATCAAACCGGTCACGAGGGGTCGGCCCTTGGTGCGTTCCATCAGGGCGTCGATGTCGCGATCGACCACCATGTTGATGGCGTTGGCGCCCCCGGCGGCCAGGGTGCCCCCGACCAAGGTGACCCCGATGAGACCCCACGACGGCCATCCCGACTCGGCCAACACCATGGTCGGAACGGTCGTGATCAAGAGCAGCTCGACGACCCGCAACTTCATGAGGGCCACGTAGCCACCGAGGACCGACCGCGGCTCACGACGTGGACCATGCGCGGCCACACCACCCGGCGCAAGTCGCGACGGAACGAGGGGTCGGGATCCGAGCGACATCGCTCCGATCGTACGGGGGTGCGAAACGCACCACCAACCGTGACAATGAGGGTGTGGAGGTTCATGGCGTGACTCTCGTCGCCGCGGCACCGTCGACCGTCGTCCGTCCAGAGACCGAGGAATCGACGACGCTCGACAATCCATGGATCGTGCTCGTCTGGAACGACCCGATCAACCTCATGAGTTACGTGACCTTCGTGTTCCAGAAACTCTTCGGTTACAGCCTCGACAAGGCCACGGCGCTGATGCTCGATGTCCACGAAAAGGGCAAAGCGGTCGTGTCATCCGGTAATCGAGAGAAGGCCGAGATGGACGTGTTCCGGTTGCACGAGCACGGACTGTGGGCGACCATGCAAAAGGACGGCGCCGACAACGCCGGGTCGAAGTCCTGACATGGTGCGTTGACATGGTGCGTTGACATGGTGCGTCGTCGACCACCCTTCGAGAGCAAGCGCGGATCGTTCGTCGTCAATCTCGACGAGGACGAGCGTCATTTCATTCGGCGTCTCGTGGGCGAGGTGCGCGAACTTCTGACATCGAGTGAACCCGACGATCCAAAGTTGGCGCGTCTGTTTCCCCCGGCCTACGGCGACGATCGAGACGCCGAGGCTGAAACCGAATACCAACGATTGATGCGCGACGAGTTGGTGGCGAGCCGCCTCGACTCGATCGCGCGCATCGACGAACTTCTCGCCGATGACGCTCGACAGTCGATGACCGCCGATCAGCTGAATGCCTTCGTGGTCTCGCTCAACAGTGTGCGCCTGATCCTCGGCACAATCCTCGGCATCACGGACGAGGATGACGACGACCCAGACCCGGCTCCCGAGGTGGCCATGTACGACTTCTTGTCCTGGCTTCTCGACAGTGCCGTGACCGCTCTCATGCAGGTCTGACGCTCCGGGTGGCATCGGAGACGGACGCTGTTAGAGTTGCCACGCTCTCATCGGACGAGTACCTAGCCCCCATCGTCTAGTGGCCTAGGACACCACCCTTTCAAGGTGGCGGCA
>JBJTIO010000203.1:0-6727 GCA_046095045.1 Actinomycetota bacterium | reverse complement strand
CGGTGTAGCCGTAGTACTCGGCGTCCTGCACCTGACAGAAGTACGGACCATAGAAGAGCTCCTGGAAGCACATGACCTGAGCGCCCTGCTTGGCGGCCTCGTGAGCGGCAGCCTCGTGCTTGTCGATCATCGTGTCTTTCGACCCGGTCCAGTCGGTCTGCAGAAGTGCGGCGCGAACGGTGTCCTGTGAACCTGTCATGTGTCTCCCCGAGTCGTTCCCGAACGCGTCATGCGAATCACCAATGATCGTGCCCCGCGACCGCGCCCATGGTTCAGAGTAATTGGCACAGACCCACAGGGACAATGTCATTATTGTGACCGGACAATCCTTTCACCCTCGCGAAACACATGCTCGACGCCATCGCCGCCAACATCACCGACCGCAGTGCTCGCGGCATCGCCGCCACCATCGGACGCATGGTCACCGCGGGCGAATTGCCCGTGGGAACCCGACTGCCGACCGTGCGCCAACTCTCGCGCAGCCTCGGAGTGTCACCCACCACCGTGGGCGAGGCATGGAAGACCCTCGCCGATGTCGGGGCGATCGAAACACTCGGACGCAACGGCACGGTGGTGCGTCAGCCGACGGGTCCCGGAGGTCCGCGTCGTTATCGCCGCATCGCGGCCGACAGTGATCATCGCGGACACTTCGCACTCGATCTCTCGACGGGGACGCCCGACTCTTCTTTGCTTCCCGATCTGAGTGGCGCGCTCGCCCACGTGAGCACCCGCACCTTGACGTCGAGTTACCTCGACCAACCGGTGTTGCCCGAACTCGAGGAGGCGTTGCGCGAGCGATGGCCCTTTGTTCCCGAGGAGATCACCGTCGTCGACGGGGCCATGGACGCGCTCGATCGCATCGCTCAGGTCGTCGTGCGCCTCGGCGATCGGGTGATCGTCGAGCACCCCACGTTCCCACCGTTGCTCGACCTGCTCGAACAGATCGGAGTCGAGGTCATCGGTGTGCCGACGGATGACGAAGGAATCGAGATCGACGGACTCACCGATGCACTTCGACGTTCGCCGACCGCACTCTTCCTGCAACCACGTGCGCAGAATCCCACCGGCGTGAACTTGTCGGCGAGTCGTGCGCGCGCCGTGGCTCGCGCCATCGAAGCATCCGACGTCGCCAAATCGATCACGATCATCGAGGACGACCACGCGGGCGACATCGCGTCGGGCGATCTGAACAGCATCGGTCGTCACCTTCCGGGTCGCACCGTGCACATCCGCAGTTATTCCAAGAGTCACGGCCCCGACCTGCGTCTCGCCGCGGTGGGAGGCGCCGGTGACGTGATCAGTCGTGCCGCCAATCGACGTTTGCTCGGACCGGGTTGGAGCAGTCGCATCCTGCAAGCGGTGTTGCTCGAACTACTCGACGACGAGCGCACGCTGAACACCCTGCGCGAATCGCGCGACGAGTACGCCCGTCGACGACGGACGGTCGTCGAGATCCTGTCCGAGCGCAACGTGCGCACGACCGGCACCGACGGCATCAACCTCTGGATGTGGGTCGCCGACGAACGCTCGGCACTACTGGCTCTCGCCGCTCAGGGAATCGGTGCCGCACCGGGCGAACCGTTCATGGTGCTCGAACACCCTGATGCATTGCGGGTGACCGTCGGTTTGCTCGGACCGAGCACCGACATCACCGCGGTCTCGCAAGCGTTGGCATCGGCCGCCATCTCGTCGGGCGAGGGTCGACGCGGTCAGCGTTAGTAGCCGCCACCGATCTTGGTGTGATCCCACGAGACGATGTTCTCGACGGCAATACGAATTCCGATCCGCTTTTTCGCCTGGGCCTCGAGGAACGGAAGTGCGGCGTCGCTGATGGCGCCCTCGCCGTTGTACTTGAGCCCGACCGCCTTGCCGATCGAGAGAATGGTGTCGTAGTCCTCGATGAGTTCAGCGGTGCCGACCAATTCGAGTCCCTTCAACTGGTCGTACGACTCTCCACTTTCGACGAGCCCGGTGATCTTCGGATTGCGCCGCAAATTCAGCACCTTCTGGCTCTTGCCGAACGTCCAGAAGGTAACCTTTCCGTCCATCACCACGTACCACATGGCGACGAGGTGCGGATGTCCGGACGGTCCGATCGACGCGATGTTCAGGATCGTCTGTTCCTCGAGATACGCGTCGATCTCGGCGGGAGTCATCGTGATGGAGGATCGCTTGTTGGCCATGACGCGACCCTAGTGGTGGTTCGTCACGTCGACGGAGTCCGACCAGTGACGACACGCGGTCGGCCGGCAAGGTCGTCGAGCACTCGAACATCGCGCCACCCACCGGCGTTCATCAGCGCATTCACCGCTTCACCCTGTCGGTACCCGATCTCGATCACGAGCAGTCCGTCGGGCCTCATCCATGCCGATGCACCGGTGACGATCATGGCGATGTCGGCGAGACCGTCTTCGGGCGCGAACAGCGCCGACGCCGGCTCCCACTCGAGGACCGCCGGATCGACTTCGGGGTCGTTCGGTGCGATGTACGGCGGGTTGCTGATGATCACGTCGAAGCGACCCTTCAGTCCCTCATCGAGGGCGTCGAACCACGAGCCGTGAGCGAATCGCACGTTCGCCGCCGCCCGACCACTGCCGGCGGCGTTCGCGCGAGCCACATCGAGTGCATCGGACGACGCGTCGGTGAGCCAAACCTCGGTTCCGGCCAGAGGTAGTTCGGCGGCCATCGACAGTCCGATGGCGCCGGACCCCGTGCCGAGATCGGCGACCAGTCGCGTTGTCGCACACGAGCGCGCGTGAGCCATCGCCTGTTCGACGACCCACTCGGTCTCGGGGCGAGGAATCAGTACCCGTCGATCGACGAGTAGATCGATCTTTCTGAACGACCACCGCCCCATCACGTAGGCGAGAGGTTCGCCCGCGCGATGGCGCGCGACCATCCGATCGAGATGGGCGACCATTCGCTCGGTGGCAACCTCGTCGAGAGCGGCCATGAACTCGTCGCCGTCGAGCCCACTCGCCGTTTCGCACAACCAACGCGCCGATGGACGTTCGCCGAGTGCCGCGGTGGTCTCGGACCACAACCGTCGCCACGTGACGGGCGTTTCGTCGTTCGTCATCGGTCGGATTCGCCGGACAACTGCCGTGAACGTTCGTCGGTCGCGAGGGCGTCGACCACCGCGTCGAGATCTCCGGCCAGAACGTCGGACAACGAATAGATCGTGAAACCGATGCGATGGTCGGTGAGTCGGTTCTCCTTGAAGTTGTAGGTGCGGATCTTCTCGCCTCGACCGCCACCACCGACCTGCGAGCGACGCTCGGCCGACATCTTGGCGTCCATCTCGTCCTGGGCTTGTTTCAACAAGCGTGAACGCAACACGGTCATCGCCCGCGCGCGATTCTGCAACTGACTGCGTTCGTCCTGCATCGTGACGACGAGACCGGTGGGTAGGTGCGTGATGCGCACGGCCGAGTCGGTGGTGTTGACACCTTGGCCGCCGGGTCCCGAGGCGCGATAGACGTCGATCTGCAGATCCTTGTCGTCGATCTGGACGTCGACTTCCTCGGCTTCGGGCAGCACCATCACGGTCGCCGACGAGGTGTGGATGCGGCCCTGACTCTCGGTGACCGGCACGCGTTGAACGCGGTGTGGTCCGCCCTCGAACTTGAGTCGCGACCACGCGTCGTCGCCACGCACGACGAAGGTGGCCTGATTGACGCCGCCCAGATCGCTCGGATCGACCGACAGCGTCTCGATCTTCCATCCACGTCGGGCCGCGTAGCCGACGTACATCTCGTAGAGATCGCGAGCGAACAAATTGGCTTCCTCGCCACCCTCGGCACCACGAATTTCCATGATCACCGGACGCCCATCGTTCGGGTCCTTCGGGAGCAGAAGCAACTTGAGCTCTTCCTCCAACCGAGCGATGTCGACCAGCGCCGATTCACGTTCGACTCGCAACTGTTCGCGTTCGTCGGTGTTCTCGGACAACGCCATCAATTCACTCGCGGCTACGGCGACGGATGTGCGCGATACGATGCGACGAATGCACTCGACCACCGGCGTGAGCTCCTTGTAGCGCCGCGACACGTCGCGCAAGCGCGACTGGTCGCTCAACACCGACGGGTCGGACAACAGCGACTCGAGCGATACGTGCTCCGAGAGCAGGGAATCCCAACGGTCGCGCATGATCGCTCAGGCTACGGCGGGTCAGGCCGGCGAGCCGACGCCCACGAGGCGGGCGGGACGTCGCAACGAGGCGGCCATGCGAGCCGTGACCGGTGAAGCATCACGTTCGGGCACGACGATCACGAGTTCGGCGTCGGAACCGACGGAACGGGACGAGTCGATGTGGAACGAGCGCGCGTCCGCGGCGAACGGCACGACATCGAGATCGATACCCGTCGAGAAGACGGCGACCAAGGGTGTGCCGTCGATGGTTTCGCCGAGCGCCACGCACGGAATCGGATCCTTGAGATTCGGTCGCGGCGCCGCCGATGCCGCGACCCGAAGAGAACGTGCTCCGATGATCGACGGATCTCCGATCACCCTGGCGCGCAAGGCTCGTTCCGCGCCGAGTCGGTTGAGCGGATGCGGATCGGCACCCGGTGAACGATGGTGCGCGACCACTTTGACGATGCGCTCGAGCGACGCGGTCGTCGGAGTGTCGCCGTGCAACATGGCGAACGCTTCTCGATCGTGCTCCCCCACTCCCACCTCGAGTCGGTGCGCGCCCGTGACCGCATCGGTGACGACTCGGCACACCTCGAGACCGGCGACTTCCCCCGCGACGACGCCGTGTTCGACCACGACGTCGGCTCCGCTGTCTCGAATGGTGTCGACGAAGGAAAGGTGCGCCGCGATCGGATCGGGTTCGACGACGTGTTCCGCGGCAACGGCCGCACGCATGGCGATGCCATCGATCTCCCACACCCGCACGTCGGTGGAGAACTCGGACGCTCGACGAGCGAGAACGCCGGTGTGAGACGGAGCGAGCACGTGGACCGTCGACACCTCGCGCCGTCCGGCCCACGCCAACGCCACGCCGAGACCACGTTCGGAGCGTTCCTCGATCAACACCCACGCGGTGTCGCCGTGGCACGAGGCCGCACCGACGCTGAGCCCGGCTTGAGCATCGGGTTCCATATCGCCGAAGTGCTCGCGGACGAGGGCGTGCAACTTGAGGCCGAGTAGTCGCGCGCGAACCTCGGGGTCGATGGGAGCGGTCACGGAGTGGATTGACCCTCGAGCCGCTGAGAGATCAGGACTTGGCTTTGCGGGTGCCGTAACGCTTGTTGAAGCGCTCGACGCGACCACCGGTGTCGACCAACTTCTGCTTGCCGGTGAAGTACGGGTGGCACTCATTGCAGAGTTCGATGTTGAGGTCGCCACCACGAGTCGAACGGGTCTCGAAGGTGTTGCCGCAGGAGCAACGCACCGTGGTGAGCGTGTAGTTCGGGTGAATGTCGGCCTTCATGTCTGTTCGTCCTCTGTGTTGCGGCTCCGGGCTGCGGAGCGAAAGTGTACCTGCGGGTCTCCCACGTGCCACCCGGTCGGCGACAGGGGGAAACGGCTCACATCGTGGGGGTCTTGCCGATTTCGGCCAGGAATTCGTCGTTGTTCTTGAACTGCTTCAAGCGGTCGATGAGCAGTTCGAGACCCGGTGCCGGGTTGCCCTCGGACGCCAGCCCCGACAGAACGCGACGAAGCTTCCAGACCATCTGCAGTTGCTTGCGATCGAAGAGCAGTTCCTCGTGGCGCGTGCTCGAGGCGTCGACGTCGATCGCCGGGTAGATGCGCTTCTCGGCGAGGCGACGGTCGAGTCGCAACTCCATGTTGCCCGTGCCCTTGAACTCCTCGAAGATCGCCTCGTCCATGCGGCTGTTGGTCTCGACGAGCGCGGTGGCGAGGATCGTGAGCGATCCACCCTCTTCGACGTTTCGCGCCGCGCCGAAGAACTTCTTGGGCGGATACAAAGCGCCGGCGTCGATACCACCGGACAGGATGCGGCCGCTGGCGGGAGCCGCCAGGTTGTACGCGCGGCTGAGACGGGTGATGCCGTCGAGAATCACCACGACGTCGCGACCCATCTCGACCTGGCGCTTGGCCTTCTCGATGGCGAGTTCGGCGACGTGGGTATGCTCCTCGGACGGACGATCGAAAGTGCTCGAGATCACTTCACCGCGGACGGTGCGCCTCATGTCGGTCACTTCCTCGGGACGCTCGTCGATCAGCAACACGATCAACTGCACCTCGGGGTTGTTGCGTTCGATCGCGGTCGCGATCTCCTTCATGATCGTCGTCTTGCCGGCCTTGGGCGGCGACACGATGATTCCGCGCTGACCCTTCCCGATCGGCGAGATGAGGTCGATGATTCGCGCCGTCATGTTGGCCGGATCGAGCTGACTCTCGAGACGCAACTTCTCGTCGGGGAACAACGCCGTCAAGTCCTCGAATCGCGGACGATTCTTCGCCTTGTCGGGCGAGTCACCGTTGACCGTGTTGATTTCGAGCAACGCCGGGTTCTTCTCGTTGCGACCGGCCGTGCGCGCGATTCCGGTGACATGGTCGCCCTTGCGCAATCCGTACTGGCGAGTTTGCTTCACCGAGATGTAAGCGTCGTCGCGGCTCGGCAGGTAGCCACGCACACGGAGAAAGCCGTAGCCCTCGTCGCGCAGATCGAGATAGCCCTCGACCGGCACCGACTCCTGCACCACCGGTTCGCCGGGTTGGTAGCGATCGTTGCTGTCGCGGTCCTCGCCCTGGG
>JBJTIO010000202.1:0-5003 GCA_046095045.1 Actinomycetota bacterium | reverse complement strand
GAACTCCTCTTGGAGACCCTCCTTGCCTTCCATGAACTGGATGTCGTCGATCAACAGAACGTCGATGTCGCGGTAACGGCGCTTGAAGTTGGCGATGGTGTTGTTTCGGATGCCATCGACGTACTCGTTCAGGAACGTCTCGGTGGAGATGTATCGCACCTGATAGTGGCTGTAGTTCTGCAACACGTAGTGGCCGATCGCGTGCAACAGGTGGGTCTTGCCCAGACCAGCCGAGCCGTAGATGAAGAGCGGGTTGTACGAGCGAGCAGGGGTCTCGGCCACTCGTTGGGCGGCGGCCAGAGCGAAGCTGTTCGAGGCGCCGCGCACGAAGGTTTCGAAGGTGTACCGAGGATTGAGGCCGGCACGATCAGCGGCGGTGCTGACCAAGGAGACCGTTGAGTCGACGACCGGTGGGGTGTCGGGCTGGATCGTGATGGTGACGGTGTCCGACTCGGTGTCGACACCCCCGTTCTCTGGGGCGACGATCTCGACGATCAAACTGCGCGCGCCCGAACCGGCTTCGGTCATGGCGTCAAGAACGATCGGGTAGTAGCGGGAGAGAATTTTGTCGCGGACCGTGCCACTCGGGACCGCGAGGCGCAAGGTGTCGTCACTCACGGTCAGTGCATGCACGTCGTTGAATGTCGAGTACCACACCGCATCCGACACCTGATCCCTCAGGTATCGGGACACCGATGTCCACACGTGTTCCGCCTCTTCGACCTGCACTTCTTTGCCCTTCTGCGTCCGCTATCCACAGTTATGTCCACACGATGTGGACAATCCCCCAATCGGGTTTCGACCCTCCGAATTCGGGGTGTCGAGCACCGGGATTGCCGACCATAGCAGCCTGTGGATAGTCGGCGAAATGCCCAGTTTCGGACCAACCGATTCGGCCGATCTCCGAGCGATGTTGCCCCCGTCCCCGACTGCCCATAGCCTTGCCTGACGCACCTGTGTCAGGGGCCGGGAAGTACGGTCCGAGCCTTGATACGGGATGGCTAAAAAGTGGCCACTATCTGGTGTTTTGCGCCTGGTCGTCACCAGAACCGAGGAGTCGTTGTGAAGCGCACATATCAACCCAACAAGAAGCGCCGGTCGGTGAAGCATGGCTTCCGGGCGCGTATGTCCACCCGCGCCGGGCGCGCCGTGTTGAAGGCCCGTCGTCTCAAGGGCCGCAAGCGGCTCTCGGCTTGATCGGACGTCTTCACCGCCGGGACGAGTTCGAGCGGCTTCGTCGCCACGGATCCCGTGTTCGCAGTGGAGTTGTCTGGTGCATGATGTTGCCCGACCCTGCCCTTGATGGTCCGCGGATGGCTTTTGCCATTGGTCGGTCGTCCGGTGATGCCGTCGACCGGAATCGGGCTCGTCGACGGATCCGGGAAGCTTTTCGGCGTATCGAACTGCCCAGTGGTCTGTACCTGGTCGGGTTGACCGTGCCGGCCACCTCGGTCACGTTCGCTCATGCCGTGGCGGCCGCCGACGGCATCGCAAAGAAGGTTTCGTTATGAAATCTTTCCTGCTCCGGGGCATCAATTGGTATCAGTCGGCTCGAGAAGGGCGCCCGTCGCCGTGCCGTTTCACCCCGTCGTGCTCCGAATACGCCAAAGAAGCGGTCGAGCAATACGGTGCGGGGCGTGGAACGTGGCTTGCCACGCGACGCCTGATGCGCTGCCGGCCGTTCGGACCCTCGGGGTACGACCCGGTGCCGGTGCCTCAGTGCGTGGATCACGATCACTCCGAACACATCTCTGAACGAAGGGCCTCCTGACATGTTTCAAGCCGCCGCATGGTTGATCAGCCAGTTCTACGCACTGACCACCAACTACATCTTCTCGATCGCTTTGGTCGCTCTGGTGATCATGTTGCTGATTTTCCCGCTCACATTGAAGAGCACCAAGTCGATGCTCGAAATGCAAAAAGTTCAACCAGAGATGCGTCGTTTGCAACAGCAGTACCGCAACGATCGGCAGAAATTGAACGAAGAAATGATGAAGCTCTACCAAGAGCACAAGGTCAATCCTTTGGCATCCTGCCTGCCACTTCTTGCTCAGATGCCGATTTTCATCATCATGTTCCGAGTGCTGCACAAGCTCACCGAGGTGGGTGCCGACGGCACGTTCGATCCGAGCTATCTGTCGAAGTCGAGCGAGCTGTACCAGAGCCTCGACAAGAAAACCGAAATGCTGTCGTTCGGGTTCGATCTGGCCAAGCGTCCGGTCGAAGCGGTCCAGGACAACCCCGGCAAAGGAATGATCTACGTCCTGCTGGTCGTGGTCTTGATGGGCCTGTACTTCCTGCAACAGCGCATGATCGCCTCGCGCACCGTCTCCCCCACCATGTCGGCCACTCAGCAGAAAGTTCTGCAATATCTGCCGGTTTTCTTCGGCGTTTTCCAGTTCTTCTTCCCCGTGGCACTGGTGGTTTATTACATCTCGCAGACTCTGGTGCGCATCGCCCAGCAGGCCTACATCACCCGGCGTTTCTACCGAGGTGAGGGCTCGCTCGGCCATCAAGCCCAACAGGCCAGCGCCAAGGCGCGCGAGATGGCCAAGGAAGACGGCGGGGGAGGCCTGTTCGGCCAGTTGAAGCAAGAGGCTGCCCGGGCCAAGGAAACCCCCAAGTCCACGCCGACCAGCAAGCGGGTCACTCCGCCCAAGGGAGGTTCTACCCCCAGCAAGGGCAAGCCGACGCCGTCGAATCGCCCGAAACCCTCGTCAGGAAAGTCGCGCCAACCCAAGCCGCCGCGTCCCTGATCCGACCAGAAAGCAGGAATACCCATGGAATGGGTCGAAACCACCGGAAAGACCATCGAAGAAGCCAAGAGCATCGCCCTCGACCGTTTGGGCGTCGCCGATGAGGATGCCGAATTCGAGGTACTCGATGAACCCAAGCCCGGCCTCTTCGGTCGGGTGCGCGGTGAAGCCCGCGTCCGTGCTCGCGTGATGCCCAAGTCCCCGCGGTCGAAGAACGACCGACGTGACCGGGGTCGTCGTCACGAGGGCGGAGAGAAGACGCCCAAGCCGCAGAAACAGGAGAAGAAGATGACCGAGAACACCGAACGCCCGCGCCGCGAACGCCCCGAGGGCCCGGCCGCCGACCCGGCTCAGGTGGCCGCCGAGGCGGAAAAGTTCCTGCTGGGCTTGGCCGGTGCCCTGGGTGCCTCCGCCACCGCCAACTCGGTGATCGAGGGCGAGGACATCGAGGTTCACCTGAACGGTAACGACCTCGGACTCCTAGTCGGCCCGCGGGGGAGCACCCTGCAAGCGGTGCAAGATCTGACCCGCGTGGTGGCCCAGCGTCGTCAAGGCGACCACGACACCCGACTTCGCATCGACGTCGGTGGTTACCGTGCCAAGCGCAAGGAAGCCCTGAGCCGTTTCGTCAATCAGGTCGCTGACGAGGTCGTGTCGACCGGAACCCCCCGAGCCCTCGAGGCCATGCCGTCGTCCGACCGCAAGATCGTGCATGACGCCCTCACGGGTCGTTCGGACATCGCCACCCACTCGGAGGGCGAAGATCCCAACCGGCGTGTGGTGATCACCCCCGCTCAGGCCTGATGCCTCAGCTATCTGCTGACAACCGAAGTCGTTTGATCGATGCGCTGGGCGAAGCCCGGCGCATCGGCATGTTGGGGGCCCGACCCATCGACGAGGTCATTGATCATTCGTTGGGCTTCGTCGAGGCCCTCCCGTCCGAGGTCAGAACCGTGATCGATCTCGGTTCGGGGGGCGGGGATCCCGGTCTGGTGATTGCTGTGGCGCGCCCCGACCTGCAGGTCACCTTGGTCGACCGGCGGGCCAAGCGCACGGACTTCCTCGCCCGGATGGTGGGTCGGCTCAACCTGGGCGATCGGATTGAGGTCTGGGAAGCCGACGTGGCGGATCTCCCCCAGCGCCATCCCGACCAACGGTGGGACGCGGTCACCTGTCGCGGGTTCGGATCCCCCGAGTACACGCTTCGCTTGGCCGCACCCCTCGTCGCCCCTGGCGGTGTAGTGCTGGTGAGCGAACCCCCGAACTCCGATGGCTCCCGGTGGTCCAGAGTCGAGGATGTGGGGATCTCGCTTCGGTCGGTGATCGCAGGCATCGCCGTGCTGCATCGCGCCTGAACGTGTTCCACGTGGAACATCTCTCCACTCTCGACCCGTCGGACGTTCCACGTGGAACAATTGAGGACCGACGGTGCTTCACCACACCACACCGATCCGATACTGTCGCCGCATGGCCGTGAAATCCCCCGCACCGCGATCGTTACCTCGGATCTTGGCTGTAGCGAACCAGAAGGGCGGCGTCGGCAAGACCACGACCTCGGTCAACCTCAGCGCTTGCCTCGCCGAGGTGGGCTTTCGGGTGCTCCTCGTCGACCTCGATCCTCAGGGAAACGCCTCGTCGGGGGTCGGTATCAATACGCGCGACCTGGAAACCTCGATGTATGACGTGATCCTCCATGACGCCCCAATGGAGGACTGCATCGAGCCCGCGGAGGTGAAGAACCTCTTTGTCGCCCCGTCAAATCTTGATTTGGCGGGGGCGGAGATCGAACTCGTGCCCCAGTTCGCCCGAGAGGGGCGCTTGAAGCGCGCGATCGAATCGGTCCTCGACGACTATGACTTCGTCCTGATCGACTGCCCCCCGTCTCTGGGGCTTCTCACCGTGAACGCTCTGGTTGCTGCCCGCGAGGTGCTGGTTCCGATCCAATGCGAGTACTACGCCCTTGAAGGCCTTGGCCAATTGCTCCGCAACGTCGATCTCGTGAAGCGCAACCTGAATCCCGAGCTGGAGGTCAGCACCATCCTGCTCGTCATGTTCGACGCGCGCACCCAGTTGTCGAGCGACGTCGAAAACGAAGTTCGCGAACACTTCGGCGACAAGGTGTTGCCCACCCGAATCCCCCGCAACGTCAAGTTGTCCGAGGCCCCGAGCCATCATCAGCCGATCAACGTGTACGACCCAGCGTCGAAGGGCTCCATCGCCTATCGACTCGTTGCCAAGGAGGTGGCC
>JBJTIO010000201.1:0-39426 GCA_046095045.1 Actinomycetota bacterium | reverse complement strand
CGCCTCGTCGAGGACGGACTTCGGGTCATGGTCGTCGACATCGACGAGGAACGAGGCTCCGCGTCGATCGCTCCTTACGCCGACAACGCCGCGTTCGTGCGCGCCGACGTGACGAAAGAGTCCGAGATCGTCGGCGTGATCGCGACAACCTCCGAACGACTCGGGCCCATCGACGTGCTGGTGAACAACGCCTGGGGCGGCGGGATGATGGGTCGGGTCGAGAAGAAGTCGAACGACATTTTGCGACACGGACTGGACATGGGTTTCTTTGCGGCGTTTTGGGCCATGCGCGAATGCTTTCCTCGCATGAAAGCGAATGGTTGGGGGCGCGTCATCAACATGTGTTCTCTCAACGGAGTGAACGCCCACATGGGAACCCTCGAATACAACGTCGCCAAGGAATCGTTGAGAACTCTCACTCGCACCGCGGCCCGCGAATGGGCGCCGGCGGGCGTCGTGGTGAACGCGGTGTGTCCGGCCGCCAAGAGTGCCGCCTTCCATCGGGTGATGGGAGCACATCCCGAGTTGATCGCGGCGGCTGATGCGGCGAACCCCATGGGGCGCATCGGCGACCCCTACCTCGACGTGGCCCCCGTTGTGTCGTTTCTCGCGAGCGACGACTGTCGATACATGACCGGCAACACCTTGTTCGTCGACGGCGGCAGTCACATCAACGGATCGGCCTGGGCCCCCGACCTCGGCGACTGAATCGCTCACCGATACGGAACACGAGCGTCACTTCTCCAAGACGCCTGCGTCTTTCGCCCACTTCCAGTGCATGCGCCCGTGATCGGCGTTCGCGGCGAGGACTCCCCCAATGGTTCCGTCGGCCCACGGCGCGCCGGGTAGCGGTTGATTCAGTTGTTCGTCGCTGAGTTCGGACAACAACTGCAACGTGATTGCTCGCGCCGAAGCTCCGAGAGCAACCACCTCATCGAACGACTTCCCATGATGTTCTCGCTGCCATTCGTCGGTCATCGCGTGTATTGACGCCATGATCTCCTCGATGGTGCGTGGCGAGCCGTCATCGGTCTGGCGCAGTCCGACCGGATTGTGGTGTCCGTCGAGATGCCGACGGACCATCGCGGCGAAGTTTCGCTCGATCAGCGCGAGATGAGCCAGATGATCGAGCGCCGACCAGAAATTGGTCGGGTCGTGTTCACTCGGCGTCAGGTCGGCGAACATTTGCTCGTCGGAGAGTTTCGAATAGGTCTCCAGGAGCCACGCCCGGTCGTCGTTCAGTTTCTTCTCGATCACCCACCGTTCCATGCCTCTCCGTCTACCATGCCAATGCCCCTCCCAGTGAATGGAACGTCATGGCACGGCTCACCGAACGGTTCGAATACAAATGGCTTGTCGCGGTGTGCTTCGTCACCGGCCTCTTCATGGAGATCCTCGACACCACGATCATCAACGTGGCGATTCCGACGCTCACCACCGAGTTCGACGCCACACCAGCCGGCATCGAGTGGGTCGTGCTCGCGTATCTCTTGTCCCTCGCGGTCTTCATTCCGGCGTCGGGGTGGATCGGTGACCGCATCGGCACCAAGAAGACCTTCCTGTTCGCACTCACCGTGTTCACGACCGCGTCGATGTTGTGCGGATTGTCGCAATCCCTCGCTCAACTGATCGCCTTCCGATTCCTGCAAGGAGTCGGAGGCGGGATGCTCACCCCGGTTGGCACCGCGATGTTGTATCGCGCCTTCCCGCCCGAGCAGCGAGCTCGCGCGTCGGCCGTGTTGATCGTTCCCACCGTCGTCGCGCCCGCGCTCGGTCCGCTCGTTGGCGGCTTTCTCGTCACGCACTTTTCGTGGCACTGGATCTTCTACGTGAACCTGCCCATCGGAATTCTCGGGATCCTCTTCGCGGCCACCGTCCTGAAGGAACATCGCGAACTGAAGTCGGCGCGCTTCGACCTCGCCGGATTCGTGCTGTCGGGAACCGGTCTCGCCGGAGTGTTGTACGCCCTCTCGCGAGCACCCGAACACGGATGGGTGTCGACACAGGTCCTCGCGAGCGGGCTCGGTGGGCTTTTGGTGCTAGCGATCATGGTGAAAGTCGAGACGACGGTCGCCGAGCCAATGCTCGCGCTACGTCTCTATCGCGATCGCATCTTCCGCAACGGGAACATCGCGGGAACACTGTCGTACGGAAGTTTCATCGGCTTCATCTTCCTGATGCCGCAATTCATCCAAGGACTTCTCGGCGCTTCCGCGATGCGTTCCGGTCTGGCCACATTTCCTCAGGCGATCGGAGTGATCGCCATGAGCCAGTTCGTCGGACGTTGGTACCACACGGTCGGCCCCCGACGACTCATCACGTTCGGAATGTCGATGGCCGCCGTGGCCACCCTGCCGTTCGCTCTGCTCGACCACCGCACCTCGCTGTGGACGATCGCCGGACTCATGTTCTTGCGCGGATGCTTCATGTCGTTCTGCTTCATGCCGATCCAAGCATCGACCTACAGCAACATCGACGCCCCCGACACCGGGCGAGCCTCGGCGATCTTCTCGGCCCAGCGCCAAACATCGGCCGCACTCGGGGTGGCCCTACTCGCCACCGTTTTCATCAGTCGCAAGGATCATCTGATCGAGACCGGGACCGACCCTCGGTCGGCGTTGACCAGTGGATTCCACTGGGGCTTCATCGGAGCTTCGATCATCTTCGTTCTGGGCGCGATCTGGGCCTTCACGCGGATCAAGGACGCCGACGCGGCGCGCACCATGCAGCCGCGACCGCGCGTTGCCTGACTCGACGGCGATCAGCCGAAGGCGTCGAGCGGAATGTCACAACTGGCGATCGCGTCCATGATGTCGGCCTCCATCGAGGCGCCAGCGTCACCCGAAGCGGTTCCGGTGATTCCGCTCGTGAACGCCTCGCCGAACCCGTCGGAGGCGACCATCGCTTCACCGAGACACTTGGCCTGATCGTCGGTGAGGTTGCCTCCACTTTGTTCCTGCATCGCGTCGGCCATCAATCTCGGCATGTCGACGCAGTCACCATTGATGAACAGATCGACCAACTTGGTCATTTCCTCATCGGTGGGATCCGGAAGATCGATCGTGTCCGACGTGGCAATGTCGGACGGACTCAGGTTCGCCTCGACGAACATGTCGGTCCCCATCACGTCGATCATTCCCTTCGCGAGGCACTTCAGTTCATCGACGGTGAAAGGCGTGCCCTCCTCCTTCGACAACGCCGTTGCGATCGCATTGGCGTAATCGTCGGAGCCCGATGAGGACGAACCGCCATCGTCGCCCCCGCACGACGTCGCGAGAACGAGCGCGACTCCTCCAACCAATCCCACGAACGACTTGTTCACGACGAAACCTCCCGAAACGATGATCGGTCACCCTAGATCAGCGTCGGACCGCATCTCGGCATGGACGCGCGGGGCGGTAGCAGCGAACGATTGGAGCGGGTGACGGGAATCGAACCCGCATAGCCAGCTTGGAAGGCTGGAACTCTAGCCATTGAGCTACACCCGCGAGACCGAGAAGTGTACCGGCACGGTCGCCGATCCACCGCTCGACGCACATCACTGTGATGCGAAGGCCACCAGATCGACTTGGGCCGACGCCGTGATCTCGGGGCACGCGATGGGCATCAATTCGATTCCGTGGGTGGTGCCGAGAATCGTACGCGCCCGCGCCGGAACCCCGGCCCGAAGGAGCAGTCGATAGAAGTTGATGCCTTCATCCCGCAACGGATCGCATTCGTTCACGCTGATCACTGTTCGCGGTAGACGTCGCACGTCATCCTCTGTCGCGAAGCTCGGCCAAGCCAACGGGTCGCGTCGATCGAAGGCGTCGATGCCGTAGCCGATGCGTCCATTGTTGTTGTGCAGATTCAGAAAGATGCCGTTGTTCTCGACCGACGAGGGGCACTCGGGGGTCGGCCATTGGCCGGCGATGTACGGGCAGAACGCGTACAGACCCGAGATCGCACCGATGTCTCCGTCCTTGGCCATCTTCATTCCCGTGGCGAGGGTCAGGTTTCCGCCTCCGCTTTCGCCGGCGATCACGATCCGCTTGGGGTCGGCCCCGATGCGGGACGCGTTGGCAACCACCCAACGCGCGCCCGACACGCAATCGTTCAGTCCCGCCGGGAATGGCGCAACCTCGGGGATGCTCGACGGACTCACGGCGTTGCGGAAGTCGACCATCACCACGACCACGCCACGGGCCGCGAGCAACTTGCCCCAACCGCTGTAGTTGCCGTCGAAGCACGACAACGACGCCATGCCACCACCGTGGATGTAATAGATGCACGGCAGAACCGCATCGTTGTCGGGTCGGATCACGCGAAGCGTGATCGAGTTGCCGTCGGGCTGCGAAACGATCGTTTCGTTGTGAATGCGCAGACAGGTGGTCGGTGCGTTCTCTTCGCTGTCGCACACCGACATCACGGCTCGATAGGTGTCGGCGGCCGCGCGACCTTCGGGAGTGTTGCTGCGTTCGAGCAACGTCACACGGTCGGGCACATCCGGTGCGGCGAAACTCGGCATCAGACTCAGTAGTGCCTTGATGCGCGGATCGATGCGCGGGTCGTCGGCTGGATTGGCGGTCATGTCTCCCCCTCGGTTCGACGACACATTAGTGAGAACCTCGCGAACGCTTGGTTCCCGAATAATCTCGCGGGGTGACCCGAACCACTCGCATCGCCCTCGTACGTCGACCCGGTCCCCGCTTGAGCCAGGGAATCGTGACGCACATCGATCGATCCCCGATCGACGGCGCCCTGGCACTGAGGCAGTGGCAGAACTACGTCGACGCGGTGGCGAAGTGTGGCTGGCGAGTGATCGAGGTGCCGCCGGCCGACGACTGCCCAGACGCGGTCTTCATCGAGTATCCGGTCGTGATGTACCGCGGTGTCGCGATCATCACGCGTCCCGGCGACGACGCCCGCAAGCCCGAGACTCTCGGTGTCGAACCCGTGGTCGCCGAACTCGGCTGTCGCATCGAGCGCATCGTCGCGCCCGGCACGATGGATGGAGGTGACGTTCTGAAGATTCCCTCGTCGGAGGGCGACACCATCTTCGTCGGACTCGGAGGTCGCACGAATCCCGAGGGACTGCGGCAATTCACCGCCATCGTCGAACCGCTCGGCGCCACGGTCGTCGGAGTTCCCCTGACCAAGGTCCTCCACCTCAAGTCGGCCGCCACCGCATTGACTGATGGCACCGTGGTCGGCTGGTTGCCCGGTCTCGACACCACCGAACCGTTCGAACGATTCGAAGCGGTGAGCGAGGAGTCGGGTGCCCACGTGGTTCTTCTCGAACCCGACCTGATCCTGATGGCCGCCGATGCTCCGGCCGTCGCCGCGAGCTACCGCGAACGTGGCTACCGAACGATCGAGGTCGACATCAGCGAGTTCATCAAACTCGAGGGTTGCGTCACGTGTCTCTCCGTGCGCGTCCGCGAGTTGCCGTGATCAGTTACCACGCAGGCGATAGCGCATGATGTCGTCGACCCGCAGCGTCGAACCACACTCGCGACTCGCCGCCAGAACCTCGGGTCGAGTCAGAGTCGCCGTGTCGAAGTAATCGGCGGCGTACACGGTCGAGCCGTCGCGGTAGCGCCGCACGCTCGTGCCCCGCGTCATCGGCACGCGCGCACCGCTCGAGGTGACCGCAGTCTGCACCCATTCCTGCACGTACACCGAGCCATCGTTCAACTCCGGACCCACCGGAACGAACTCGATGTTGCCGACCCGCGGCATCACGTCGAGGATCCACGCCGTGATCTCGTCGCGTCCGTGAAACTCGCCGAAGATCGGATCGATGTACACAGAGTCGGTGGGATGAAACTGTCGGCAGTCGGCCTCGAAGTCGACCTCCGAACACACCGTGACGCGCGTCGAGGGGTCGCGTTCCCACTCGGTCGGCGAGGGAGCGTCGGGAATCGGAGCCGCCTCGGCCCCGTCGGGAGGGGGCGTGCGGAACAAACCCGTGTCGTACACGTCGCACGCCCACGTGATCCATCCGTCCCGATAGCGACGCACGCTGACGCCTTTCGACATCGGCGCGGTTCCCTCACCCGCACCGATCGCAGCGAGGTTGGCGAACATCTGCCACTCGTCGACCGAGGTGATGCCCTCTCCGTCGTCGAGGAACGCCGGTGGTTGCGTCGGAACGAAGTCGATGAATTCGATCTGGGCCATGGTGGGCACCAACCAACCCCGAATGTCCTTCTGTCCGAAGAAGGATCCGTAGATGGCGTCGAAATATCTCGAGTTCGTCGGATGCATGAAGTCGGCCATCAACTGAATGCCGAGACGACCGAGCGACGGATGTCCGAGAGCCGACAGCATTTCAGGAACGCTCAATCCGCTCGGTGCGTCGACCAAGCGATCGACGTCGGTTTCGCGTCCGACGATCCCGGCGAGGAACCGCTTGGCGAAGTCGTCGACGGCCGGTGTGATCTCGTGTTCCATCACGCCACCGAGGGTCGAGCGAGGGTCCCCGGGCGGGCGCCCGTGTCGGCGTCGAAGCGACGCGTTACTTCACCGCGAACCATGGTCGCGAGGTAACCCTTCACGGGCTGGATCAATCGTGTCCCCCCAGCGGGTAGATCGTGGAACGCCTTCGGCGGCGACACCGTGAGGTTCTCGAAATCAATCACATTGATGTCGGCGCGCAAGCCCGGGAGCAAACGCCCGCGATCGGTGTAGCCGTACAGATCGGCGTTGCGAGCCGTCTGCTTGGCGACGAGGAATTCGAGCGGAATGCGCTCACCGCGGTGTCGATCGCGCGCCCAGAACGTGAGTTGAGTCGTGGGCATCGTCGCGTCGCAGATGAGCGTCACGTGCGCACCAGCGTCGCTCAGACCGGTGACGGTCTCGGGGTGAGTGAGCATTGCTCGCAACACCTCCTGGTTCTCGTGCACGTCGGGTCCCCCCATCAGAGCGCACATCGCGGCACCTTGTTGCTCGAGCAGGAAGTCGTAGAGGACGCTCAGGATCGGCTCACCCGTTTGCGCCGCGCGTGCCCCGAGCATCTGCGATGGATCAGGCTCGTAGTCGACGGGATCGGCAAGCGGATACAGCATCGGCGCCGCCATCTGGAAGAGGTTGTACATGTTGGCCATCGAGCCCGGTTGATCGACCGGAACATCGGATTCCGAGAGGATCGCGGCCTTCACCTCGGGTCGTGCCATGTGTCGAGCGCGTTCAGCCAAAGGAAGATGGGCGATCGACATGTACGTCGGTCGACGCTGGAAGGCGTGATATCCGGACAAGCCCGACGCGAGACCGATCGGACGCGACGACACCTGCGGGAAGAGTCGCGCCCCGGTCTGGTTCGCATCGACCACCATCTCGAGGAGTCGTTGCCACGTGTCGGGGTCGTAGTCGGGTGACTTCACGAGGGTGAACGTCACCGGGCGAGCACTGCGTCGCGAGAATTCCGCCATGAGCGCCAACTCGCTCTCGGGTGTGAACCTCTCGCCACCGAGGCCCTCGAGTTTTCCGACGGTTCCGGCGGGAATCATTTCGAACACGCCACGACCGGCGGCGCGCATCGCGGTCGACAACGCGTCGATCTCGACGTCGGGCGCGAAAGTGCCCGGAACCGGGGATCCATCGAGAGCCCGATGACCGATGGTGCGCGACGTGCTGAATCCGGCCGCACCGGCGCGCAGCGCCTCGGTCACGAGGCGACCCATCGCCACGAGGTCGTCCGGAGTCGCGTCCTCGTTGCGCGCTCCTCGCTCTCCCATCACGTAATAGCGCAACGCGCCGTGAGCGATCTGGGCACCAATGTCGAGCGAATAGCGACGACTCGCGATGTAGTCCATGTACTCGGGAAATGATTCCCAGCGACCCCATTCGATGCCTTCGTGCAGGGCCGTGCCAGGAATGTCCTCGACGCCCTCCATCAATTCGATGAGCGCCCGCTCGCTACCGGGGCGCACGGGGGCGAAACCGACACCGCAGTTACCCATCACGATGGTCGTGGCACCGTTGCCCACCGACGGATCCATGACCTCGTCCCAACTGACCTGTCCGTCATAGTGCGTGTGAACGTCGACCCAACCAGGTGTCACGAGAGCGCCGTCGGCGTCGATCGTTTCGTGCGCCGCTTCGTCGACCGTCCCCACCGAGACGATGACGCCGTCGCGCACACCGATGTCACCGGTTCGCGCCGCGGCACCCGTTCCATCGACGATCGATCCACCACGAATGACGTAGTCCAGCATGACTCCCCCTTCACGGTCCGCCGACCGTGGCGACATCCTATTTCTTGCGTGACTTCAGATATCTCATGGAGGCATCCCGACTTTCCGGGTCCCTCATGGCGTACACCAGCGAGTCGGCGTCCTGAATGCTCCGTCCCGTGCCGATCATCTCCTCGAGGACGGCGTTGACGTGTGCCTTGGTGATGCGCAGGGCGTGAAGAGGTTTGGTCGCGAGAGACTCGGCCAGAGCCAGTGCGTGCTCCTCGGGATCACGATCGCGCACGACCGTGTTGATCCAGCGCATGGCGTGAGCCTCGTCGGCGTCGAAGGGGCGGCAGGTGAGAACGAGTTCTTTCGTGATCGCCGGTCCGAGTTCTCTGACCAAGCGGGGAATGCCTCCCCACGCGAGCGGAATTCCGAGATCCACCTCGGGAATCGAGAAGAGTGCGTCGTCGGAGGCGATCCGGATGTCGCACGCCGACACCAGCACGACGCCACCACCGATGCATCGTCCCCGCACGGCCGCGATCGTCAATTGGGGAACATTTGCCAGCGCCTCGGTCGCCCGTCGACCGAGATCGGCGGACGCACGCGGATTTCCCGACGCCGACGAGACGAAGTCGCCGAGGTCGAAGCCCGCCGAGAAGGCGCGTCCCCTCCCCGAGACGACGACCGCTCTCACGTCATCGCGCGAGTTCAACCACGAGCACACCTCGACCAACTCGTGCAGCAGTTCCGCCGAGAGCGCGTTCAGTTTCTCCGGACGGTCGAGGATCAATTTCCCCACCGCGCCGGATTGCGACCAAGTGAGGCAAGAGGTGGAAGGAGGACGATCCGTCGAGCCGCTCATGAACCTCAGTCAATCAGGTCGTGATCAGAGGAATCGGCGCACGGCCTGAATTCGTGTCTCCGAGGGAATTCGAGCGATACGAACGACTGTTCCACTGTTCGGGGCTTCGATCCATTGCGTCGCACTGATGGCGATTCCGACGTGACTGATCTGGGTCGGGTTCGCCGAGGAGAAGGTGAAGATCAGATCGCCGGCCTGAATCGGGGTCGTCTTCCAGTCGATGGCAACTCCCAACTTCGATTGCTGCAAACTCTGATGCGGCAACTTCACACCGACGACCGCGTAACTGGCCTTCGTCAGACCCGAGCAGTCGTAGGTCGCCGGGCCGGCAGTCTTGAAGAGATAAGGCTTGCCGACCTGAGCCTTGGCGAAGTCCACGACTGCCTGAATCTTCCAAGCTGATTGGTTGTTTGAGAAAGAGTTCGGTGGCGTTGTCACCGCAGGGGCAGAAACGATCACGGCTGTACTTGGCAATTTGATCACCTGTCCGGGCACAATCACGCTCTTCCGGCTGAAATTGTTCACTGCGAGCAGGTCGTCTAGTCGCACTTTGTGCAGGGAAGCGATCCGCGACAGTGAGTCGTTTCGCTGGACGACATAAGTCAACCCTACCGATGTATTTCCCGACGTTGATGGCGATGTCGGCTCTTGATAACCGGCACCTACATACGCGTAATCCGGAAGATTGATTACCTGTCCAGGATGAATCACACTCTTACTTGAGAAGCCATTCACCGCGAGTAAATCGGTCATCGAAACATTCGCTTTTGACGCAATCCGGCTCAGAGAATCGTTCTTAACTACGACATAGGTAAGACCTCGAGACGAACTCGCGATCACCGGATTCACCTTTGCTTGAGCTAGGACGCTCGGAACACCGACGACTCCGACGACGGTGGCAACCGAAACCGACACCAACGTCGCTCGAAAAATTCTTGTCTTTCTCCGTTTCACGGGGAGGGGTATCGTCCCTCGCTCGACGAGCCTTGACGAATTTCTTCGTCATCCTCGACAAATCCCCCGTGACCACGGGTTTTTGTTGGTCAGTCCCTGATCTTGCGGTCCATGTTCTGGTGATAGAGAGCGATCTTGAACTCGCGCTCGGAGAGGATTTGACGCGTAAAGGCGCTCGATCGCTTCGAGCGAGCCATCTGTGTGTAGATACCGATGTCCTCGCCGACCACTCGCTTCAATTCGTTCCAATGCGCCATCGTCCGCTCCCAATATTCGGAGTACGCGGGGTCGTTTCGATCGCCGGGGTACACGATCTCCCAACACAAGAAACGAGTGCGATCGACCGCGAGTGGGATGGGCTGGAACACCTGGATGTGCTCCGGATTGCAGTTGAAGACCGTGTTCGGGAAGACGACGTAGTGACAGATCGAGTGACGATGATGATCGAAGTCCTCGCTCCCCAATTCGTCGAGGTGTGCCGGTCGCGGAACGAAGCACATGAAGTTGTCCCCGACCACATGGAAGGACGAGCACCGAGCCGCCTTGGTGAACTCCGGCGGAACGTGGTGCAACTCGGTCACGTGGTACACCTCGTTGAATCCGTCGACGATCGCCTTGTAACTCACCGGAACGTCCCATTCGACGACTTCATGGAGAACCATGTCCTGCATGCGGAATTCGCCGAGGTCCGAGGTGATCTCGGGTCCGATCGATTGCGCCAACGGAATCGCTTTGTCTGGTCCGGCCAGATTGAACCACACCCATCCGCCCCACTCCTCGACCGCGACAGCCGGTGAGTGCGCTGAAGCCAGCACTACCGGATCGAAGTCCTCGCGCTCGGGTACACCGACGAGACGACCCTTGGTGTCGTACACCCACCCGTGATACGGACACGTGAAACGACGAGCGCCGCACCCGCTCTTATCGACGACGAACGACGGACCGCGATGGCTGCACACGTTGTGGAAGCCCGACATCGAACCGTCGGCTTGGCGAACCATCACGATCGTCTCGTCGTGACCCTCGTACGAGATCCAGTCGCCGGGATTGCGCACTTGCTCGGAACGTCCTCCGATCATCCAGTGGCGTCCCAACACCCGCTCGCGTTCTAGTTCGAAACGCACGGGATCGCGGTAGACGTCGGCATCCATCACGCTCGGACCGAAGTCGGGCACGCTCTTCACCGAACCGCCGAGACGAGCGGGCAATTTGCCCCTCGTCGGCACGTGAACGGGCGAACCGCCTTGGGGGTTCGTCGTCTCCGTCATGGGCCACCTCCTCCCGTCGTCCGACCGTCACCGCGGGTTTCGACTTCGTTGACTAATGAATGTTTAGCGGATCGATCTGGTCAGAATTGAACCATGTGGTCCCTCGAACACCCACCCAGCGAGCCGATCGAATGCTTCTGATCTCGGGAATGAGCGACCGCATACCTCTCAGCGGGGTCGCCGATTACGCGCGCCGGGTGGAATCGCTCGGGTACGACATGCTTCACGTGCCCGAGACGATCCACGATTCGATGACGGTGTCGGTGCTGGCCTTGCAGGCGACCACCCGACTGCGGGTGCAGACCAGTCTCACCTTGGCGTTTCCTCGTAGCCCGATGTTGCTCGCACTTCAGGCATGGGATGCGTCGGCAACGAGTGGCGGCCGATTCGATCTCGGACTCGCGACCCAGATCCGTCAGAACATGGAAGGCCGCTTCGGTGTCTCGTGGAGCGATCCGATCCCACGAATGTCCGACTACGTCACGACCGTGCGCGCGATCTGGAATGCCTTCTCGCATGGCGAGCCACTCGATGTGCGCACGGCTTCGTACACCATCGACCGACTTCAGCCGTTCTTCTCCCCCGGACCCTTGCCCCACGATCCACCGACGATTCTTCTCGGCGGTGTGAATCACGGAGCGATACGACTCGCGGGTCGAAGCGCGGATTGGTTCGTCACGCATCCGACCAACTCGCATCCACGATTCGTGCGCGAACTGGCCGCGCCCGCGCTCGCCGAGGGTCGAGCGACTTCCGTACGAACCGATGCGGCACGCATCATCACGGCCTCGCCGATCATCACCGGTCGTGACCGAGCCGAGATCGCGTCGAGCCGAGAGGGTCAGCGCGGCGTCATGGCGTTTCTCTATTCGACTCCCGCTTATCAACGGTCCCTCGAATTGTTCGGATGGCCCGAACTCGGGGCACGACTTCGCGCCATGACTCGTTCCGGGGATTGGTCGGGTCTCGGGTCGCTCATGAGCGACGAGGTGCTCGACACCATCCTGCCGACGGCGAGTTGGAACGAACTGTCCGGTGTGCTCGGCGATTGGTACGCGGGGTTGGTCGACGGTTTGTTGATTCAGCCACCGAACGACCCGGCCCTCGACGATGGGTTTCGCTCCGTCCTCGCCGCCATTGGCGGAATCACGCCGCGTCAGACACCCGACGACAAGTCGTCGACGTAGGTCGCGATCGATTCCGCGTCGAGGCTTCCCCGCACTCGCGTCAGAGTTCCATCGGTGTCGATGAACACCCACGCGGGTTGCGAGGGAATTCCGTACCGCTCGAAGATCTCACCCTCGCGATCGACGACCGAATCGAAGGAGATTCCGTGGCGGTCGATGAAACTTCGCATGAATTCGTCCGACCCGTTCCATGCGACTCCGTAGAAGTCGACTTGCGTGCCGTAGCGAAGGTACGCCTCCTCGACCGAGGGGGCTTCGTCATTGCACTGTGTTCAACCGGGTGCCCAGAACCACAACACGACGGGCTTGTCGCCGGCCTCGACGTCAAAATCAGCGGGAAGTAATTCACCTTGTCGAGCGGGCACCGAAACAAGAGTCGAACTCGCGACGCTGCCCGAGTCGGCGCCGTCGGTGCCGCAACCCACTAGGACGAGAGCCAGTGCACCCACGAGCAAGTTGACGCCACGGCGAGACATGCCGCGAGATTAGGACGGATTGTCGACCGATGGTCGCGAGCCGTTCGTGACGATCGCCACGCCGACGAGGATCACCGGGAGCGCGATGGCAAGGCTTCCCGAGACCGACTCGTCGCTCAGAATCACACCGAGCAACACCGCGATCGCTGGGTTGACGTAGGCGTAACTCATCGCCAACGGCGGTGGGACGTTCGCGATGAGATAGGTGAAAGCCGAGAACCCGATGATCGATCCGAACACGATCAAGTAAGCGAGAGCCGAGGTGCTGCGAAAGCTCGGCATGACGACGTCCTCACGCATGACGAGCGACAGAACCATGAAGCCGATTGCCGCTGACGCCATTTCGAGGGCCGTCGTCATTGCACCGTCGGGCATGTCGATTCGGCGACTCAGCGCCGATCCGAAACTCCAACTCACGCACGCGACGAACACCAACGCCACGCCACTCGACGTCCCCGACAGCCCGTCGTCCGAAACGAGAACCAGCACGCCGGCGAGCCCGAGGAACATTCCGACCCACTGAATCCGATTCGGCCACGACCGCCACAGACCGCCCCACAACGCCATCATCATCGGCTGGATCGCGATGATCGTCGCGACCAAACCGGAATCCACCCCGCGATCCTCGGCGAGAGTGACCATTCCGAGGCCTCCGATGAGAAGCATCGGACCGATGGCCATCGCGTTGCGGATCTGTCGTTTGGTCGGCCACGGACGGCCCCGAGACTTGAGAAACGCGAGCATCACACTCGACGCGATCACGAATCGAGTTCCCTGCATGAAAAAGGGCGGGAACGTTTCGAGTCCGATTTTGATCGCGAGGTACGTCGATCCCCAGATCAACCACACGGCTGCGAGTGCGGCGAACGTGAGTCGACCGAATGATTGGCGCACCCGACCATTGTCGTCGGTTCGAACGTGTCGGCGGTAATTTCCGCCGATACCGTGCCGATCGTGTCGGTCGATACTCCGTCATTGTGCGTCCTCGGTGACTTCGCATGGGACGTGCTCATCCGCACGAACTCGGAACTTCTCCGAGGCGGTGACACCTTCGGCGAAGTGATGCTCACTCCGGGTGGAAGCGCGGCGAACGTCGCCGTGTGGGCGAGTCGCTGCGGAACACTCACTCGTTTCGTCGGCAAGATCGGCCGCGATCGTTTCGGTCAACTCGCCCAGGAAGACCTCGCACGAGAGGGAGTGGTCGCTCACCTCGTCGAGACCGAGGCGCATTCAACGGGTTCGGTCGCGGTGTTCGTCGATCACACCGGACAGCGATCGATGGTTTCGGGTCACGGCGCCGACTTTTATCTCATGCCTTCCGAACTCCCGGTCGATGCGATGTCGTCGGCTCGACATCTGCATCTCACGGCGTGGTCGTTCTTCACCGACCCGCCGCGTTCAGCCGCTCGCGCCGCCGCCCGCGCCGCCCGTCGATCGGGGGCGACGGTGTCCTTCGATCCGGGTTCGTTCCAGATGATCCAGGAAATGGGCGTGAGCAATTTCCTCGCGGCCTGCGCCGATCTCGACTTCGACATCGTGCTCCCGAACAAAGAAGAGGGTCAGGTGCTCACCGGAGAGTCCCAACCGGAGCAGATCGCCGAAGGACTCACCAAGATCTTCCCTGGCTCCATGGTGGTGCTCAAACTCGATGCCGATGGTGCACTCGTACATCACGATGGCACGAGCGTCCACATTCCTCCCGCCACCAACAACCTCGTCGACGCGACGGGAGCGGGCGACTCGTTCGCCGGCGCGTTTCTCGCTCACCATCTCGCGCACGGTTCTCCGATCGCGGCGGCTCGCTTCGCCACTCGGGTGTCGGCGTGGGTCATCGAGCACGTCGGAGCACGGCCGGCCGCCGATCAGAAGTTGCAATCGGTGCTCGCTCAGGCGCGAAAGGACTGACATGGATCTCGGACTCGACGGACGGCGTGCTCTCGTCACGGGCGCATCGAGCGGACTCGGGTTGTCGACCGCACGCAGCCTCGCCTCCGAGGGTGTGGAGGTGGCGATCGTGTCGCGCGACATCGACCGTCTGCGCGACGCCGCGACCACCTTCCCCGCTGGTTCGAAGGTGCGCGTCATCGCGGCCGACGTGATCGAGCCGAGCCAGGTCGACGACATGATCGCCGAGGCGGATCGCCTGATGGGTGGCATCGACATCCTCGTCGCCAACGCCGGTGGTCCACCACCGGGCAACTTCGGATCGACGTCGTTCGACAAGTACGAGTACGCCTTGCGCCTCAACTTGTTGTCGACGGTCGCGATGTGTCGCGCGGTCGTGCCGATCATGCGTCGAAGTGGATGGGGACGCATTCTCGCCATCACATCCACATCGGTGCGCGAACCAATCGAGAACTTGATCCTCTCGAACACCGCCCGCGCGGGAATCACGGGATTCTTGAAGACCCTCGCGCGCGAGGTGGCCGCCGACGGCATCACCGTGAACACCATCCAGCCCGGTCTGCACATGACCGGTCGTTTGGCCGCTCTCTACCCCGACCCCGATGCTCTCGGTGCGACGATTCCCACCGGCAAGGTCGGCGATCCCGACGACTTCGGACGAGTGGCCGCGTTCATGTGCTCCGAGCACACCGCGTTCATCACGGGAACGTCGCTACCGCTCGACGGCGGAGCGTTGCGCGGATTGCAGTGACTCAGGCGCGCGCGGCCGCGACCGAGCGCACGACCTCGACCACTTGATCGGCCGGAGCTCCCGGTCCGAGAACCGCCGCGATTCCAGCAGCCGTCAACTCTTCGACATCCTGATTCGGAACGATTCCACCGAGCACGACGGGAATGTCGGATCCTCGGTCGCGAATCGCCTTCACGACGAGCGGGGCAAGGGTCATGTGAGCGCCCGAGAGCATCGACAGACCGACGACGTCGACATCCTCATCGACCGCGGCCGCCGCCACCGTCTCGGGAGTCTGGAAAAGACCGGTGTAGATGACCTCGATGCCCGCGTCACGGAGAAGGCGCGCCACAACCTTCACCCCACGATCGTGTCCGTCGAGCCCGACCTTGGCCACGAGCACACGGAGGGATTCGTTCGTCATCGCATCTTCCCCGATCAGATCGTCGGAACTTCGACGTGTCGACCGAAGACTCCGGCCATGGTGTTCATCATCTCGCCAACCGTCGCGTACACCAACGAGGCGTCGATGAGAGCGGGCATCAAATTGACCTCCGGGTCAACCGCGTCCTTAGCCAAACGGTCGAGCGCGTCCTGCACCGCGTCGTCGTTGCGCTCGCCACGAACCTTGGCGAGTCTCTGACGCTGCTTGCTCTCGTCCTCGTTCGTGATCTTCAGGATGGCCAGATCGTCGTCGTCATTGCCCTCGAGGAATCGGTTCACGCCGACGATCGTGCGCTCGCCGCGGTTGAAGGCTCGCTCCAGTTCGTACGCACTGTCGGCGATTCGACCCTGGAACCAGTTCTCCTCGATACCGGTGATGCACCCTTCGAGGATCGAACCACGGCCCATGTCGTCGATCTTGGCGAAGATCTCCTCGGCGCGACGCTCCATCTCATCGGTGAGCGCCTCGACGTAATGCGATCCACCGAGCGGGTCGGCGACGTGAGCGACGTTCGTCTCGTACGCGATGACCTGCTGGGTGCGCAGAGCGATGCGGGCCGCCTTCTCGGTGGGCAACGCGAGAGCTTCGTCCATCGAATTGGTGTGCAGAGACTGGGTTCCACCCAGAACTCCGGCCAACGCCTCGATCGCGGTGCGCACGATGTTGACCTCGGGTTGCTGGGCCGTCAACGACACACCGGCGGTCTGGGTGTGGAAACGCAACTGCATCGAACGCTCGTTGGTCGCCCCGTATCGCTCCTTCAACCAACGGGCCCAGATGCGGCGTGCGGCGCGGTACTTGGCGATCTCCTCGAAGAAGTCGATGTGCGCGTTGAAGAAGAACGACAACCGTGGAGCGAAGGCATCGACGGGAAGTCCGGCCTGACGGGCGAGTTCGACGTAGGCGAATCCGTTGGCGAGGGTGAACGCGAGTTCCTCGGCCGCGGTCGATCCGGCCTCGCGGATGTGGTAACCGGAGATCGAGATCGAATGCCAACGCGGCATCTCGGCCGCGGTGAAAGCGACGGTGTCACGCACGAGCCTCATCGACTGACGCGGCGGGAACACGAACTCCTTCTGCGCTTGGTATTCCTTCAGGATGTCGTTCTGCAAGGTTCCGCCGAGTCGAGCGCGGGGAACTCCGGCGGTTTCGGCCTGAGCGACGAACATCGCCAGCATCACCGCGGCCGGGGAATTGATGGTCATCGACGTGGTGATGTTTCCGAGGTCGATGTCGGCGAAAAGATCGCGCATGTCGGAGAGCGTGTCGATCGCGACTCCACAACGACCGACCTCGCCGAGCGCCATGGGGTCGTCGGAGTCGAGGCCCAGCAGAGTCGGCATGTCGAACGCCGTCGACAAACCGTCACCGCCGGCCTTGATGATCTCCTTGAAGCGCAGGTTCGTGTCGATGGCGGTACCGAATCCGGCGAACATTCGCATCGTCCACAACTTGCTGCGGTACATCGAGGCGTACGGTCCACGCGTGTAGGGGTACTGACCCGGGAACTCCCCGTCGTTCGGCCCGTACACCGGGTCGAGGGGAATGCCGGACATCGTTTGAAACGGTCCTTCCCGGAGTCGCGATTCTTCGAACGCCTTCTGCCACAGTTCGCGCGGGTTGCTCACGCCCCCATTGTGGCGGGGAATCAGCCGGATACTCCACCCGAGCCGTCGGCGGATGCACCGCGTGCCCCGTCACGATCGGCCTGGGGCAGCACGCACTCGGATGTTCCCCCCGGCATGCGGTGTCGATTTCGGGCGATCCAGCGATACACGACGCCGGCCAGCCAACTCACGCCCGGCAGAAGGATCACGCGTCCGAGCACCGCCCAACCTTTGCCCCCGTGGATCAATGTGCGGGCCACCGCTCGGTGACCCGACTCGATCGCCGCGTCGACGCCGACCCATTGCACGGCCGTCTCGCACATCTCAGAAGTCAGCCCGAGCGCCTTTAGGTCGGTGCCCTGCCACGCCACGATCGTCGGCCGACGAGCGATGCGTCGCTCGATGAAACGAACCGAGCGCGTGCAGAACGCGCAGTCACCGTCGTAGACGAGAGTCGGCGTCTCGAACACCGGGAGAGCGTTCACGACCTCAGTGTGCCACGGGATCGGCACGATGGCGAAGGCGCAAGGTGCGCACTTCGAAGGGTCGCAACGTGATCGGAATCGATTCCCCCGATCCGATCGACGCACCGCTTGGTCGCTCGAGGGCGTCGCAGTCGAGGAGCTCGGTCAGTTGCCGATCACTCGTCAACATCCCGGTCGAACGCGCACCCCGCGTCTCCCAAACTCGCACGATCACGTCGTCCGTCCCGTCGTCGGCGCGCTTGACCGCCGAGATCAACGCTCCCACCATGTCGAGTCGCACGCCGACCGAACGCACACTCGGGGTTCCCACCAGCACCCGACTCGGGTGGGCGATGAGAGCGGCCGCTCGCTCGAGCGAACCGTCGGCGATCACGTCGTTCTTCGTCGGCAGATAGGCCCACTCGATCCGCTGATTTCCGCGATCGGCGTGGGGATCGGGGAACGAAGGGGATCGCAGAAGTGTGAGGCGGATCGCATCTCCGCGCACGTCGTAACCACGCGGACCATCGGCCAACACCGCCATGCCGAAGCCCGGTTCGCCGACGTGCACCCATCGATGCGCGCATGTTTCGAAACGTGCGACGTCCCAACTGGTGTTCGAGTGACGAGGACGGCGGACGTGTCCGAACTGCGTGCCGCACGACGCCTCCCGCGCGAGCACATCGATCGGGACTTCCACTTGCAAGCGACGTTCGTTCTCATGCCAGTCCGCTTCGAGTGCCACCGCGATGCTCGGCGAGTCGGAGTCGACGGACCAGCGCATCACGAATCGCGAGCCGCCGTTTGCGAAGCCCGCGGTGACGACGACGCGACGCGGATCCGCGAACTCGACTCGTGGAGCAGACGTCGCGACGAGAACCTCGACCGGTGCGTCGGCGTCGGCTCGATCGATGTCCCAAGCGTCGTACTCGGCCGGGGTGTCTCGGCGAAGGGTCAATTCGATTCGGCGATTCGCGGGCACGAGGTCGCGGTTCGCGACGAGATCGATGATCGATTCGACCGCGCCGTCGGAATTCCAGACGACACGCACGATGCCGTTGGAGACGACGACTCCCCCGGCGTCCGATTCGACGACGACCGACTGGTGGGGCTGGGTCCGGGCGACCGACAGATCGACAACGGTCAACGCCGGCACTCGGACCCGTTCGGGGACGCCATCGACATCGATCACTCCGTCGAGTTCGACCGGCGCCGGATTGGCGATCCAACGACTGTCGTCGAAGCGCGGCGACAGCAGAGCCTCGATCGCCTCTTCGGTCTCACGGGCGATTGCCGCGTGCTCGGCCTCGGCATCGCGGTGCACCCAGGCGATCGACGAGCCCGGAATGATGTCATGGAACTGCTGGGTCAAAACCCGCTTCCACCATCGGTCCGCACCGGGGACATCGACTCCGGCGGCCACGCCCCACACCTCGACCTCATGAAGGAGTCGCTCACTGTTGCGGTTTCCCTGCTTCGTGCCCACTTGCGAGCTGTACGTGCCGCGATGTTTCTCGAAATACATCTCTCCGACCCACGTCGGAGCATCCTCGCCATATTCACGCTCGGCGTCGGCGAAGAATTCGGCGATCGTTCCGAACTCGACGGTTGGAACTCCGTCCATCGTCGACGCGATCCGACCGCGATCGATCATCTGCTGCGTTGGACCACCTCCACCATCGCCGTGTCCGAACAACGCGAGCGACCGACTCGAACCAGCATGATCGAGGTAGTTGCGTTCGGCGAAGCGAAGTTGCGACGGCACGAGAGTTGCGTTGTAAGTGTCGATCGGACTGAAATGGGTGAACAGGCGCGAACCGTCGATGCCCTCCCACCAGAAGGTGTGATGCGGCATCGTGTCGGTCTCGTTCCAACTCAACTTCTGAGTGAAGAACCAGCGACCACCACCGTGTCGCACGATCTGAGGCAGAGAACCCGGATATCCGAAATCGTCGGGAAGGAACGCGCCGTCGCAGGTGCGTCCGAACCACTCGGAGAAAGCTCGCTGACCGTGCACCAATTGCCGGATGAGGCTCTCTCCCGATGGAAGGTTGAGATCGGTCTCGACCCACATGCCACCGACCGGCTCCCATCGACCGGCTTCGACCAGTCGCCGCACCTCGGCGAAGAGCTCGGGCGCGTCTTCGAGGACCCACGCGTAGTGCTGGGCCTGGCTGTGCGCGACAACCACGTCGGGGTTGCGGTCGAGCAATCGCACCGCATTGGCGAAGGTGCGCACCGCCTTGCGCCGCGTCTCGCGAATTGGCCACAGCCAGGCGGTGTCGAGATGAGCGTGTCCGGTTGCCACCACGCGATGGCGCGGGCGCCGCGAAGATCCGTCGAAGATCGGAGCCAACTCGGCAACCGCCGCGGCCGCCGTACCGACCGGATCGTTCACGTCGAGTGCGGCACCGGCTCGTTCGAGAGCGAGGAAACTCCGAGCCCGTTGAGGGTCGTTCTCCGCGAGATCGAGCGTGACATCGATGGCGAGATGCAACCGCAAGGCGAGATCGTCGACGATCGGATTGTGCACACCGATATGGGCCTGTCGTAGGACGTACAAGGGCGCACTCGGTGCCGTCTCCGGATCACCCAACGGAGTCGGACCGTAACCCGAGGCGTGACCCGCGATCACGGGAGTCGCGGCCGCTTCGACCCAAATCTCGAACTCGTCCCCGACCGAACGAACTCCAAGATCGATCAGTCGACGATCCGGTTGCAGGGCGTGCACGATGCGACCGTCGATCCACGCCAGAGCCTCGGCTTGAAACCCGTCGTAGCGACCGTTGAAACCGATGTCGACATGAGCGACGAGAGGTCGCCCCGAGTGCGATTCGCTGACCACGCCCGACAACCGGAACCACGTGGTGTGCCAGGCGCGTCCCCACGACGAACCAAGTGGAATGTCGCGTCGTGGGGCGGCGATCGCGGATGCGAACTTCAGTGGCACGAACGTCTCGTCGATCGCCTCGACGCGCATTGGCACCGACTCGGTGACGACGAAGGGTCGCACGTGCTGCGCGAGCAGACGTTGGGCGCGTTGCATCGCGGGCGCGGTCACACGATGAGCCATCGCCTCATGCCTCCGGAAGCCGGCCGATCACCGGCTGGGCCGCACGAACCCGCGCGTCGAATCCCGACTCGTACGGAAGCCACCCGTTGCGATCGGGCCACATCAACTGAACCATCGCGAAGTTGGTCGAGCGATGCCACGCGACACCGGTCGCGAAGAGTTGCGCGTGCCGATCGAGGTCGACGGTCGAGAACACGCATCGCAAGTCGTTGTCGAACAGTCCGACCAGTGCGGTGTCGATCGGAATCTCGACCCCTCCCGATAATTGGTCGACGACGAGATCGAGCAACCCTCGGGTGGCCACGGGCGTGAGTCCGAACACGACGATCTCGGGAAAACCGTGCGCCTCGGGAAGCCCGGTCGTGTAGCAGTAGCCCGGCGTCGGCGGTTCGGTCGACGGATCGGCCACGATGGGTTCGAGAGCCCATCCATGGGTCTCGATCATCCACTCGATCTTCTCGGCGTGCGGTATCCGAAAATTCGGGAGATCGGGCGGGCTCGATTCCATGAGTCCATCGTTCCACACGACCGATTGCACATCGGCATGGGGCGGACGACGGGGAACGCACCGCTACCTTGAAGTCGTGTTCCGGTTCCTCTTCCGCCCCAAATGGATCGCATTCCACCTGCTGTGCCTCGCCGGAATCATCGGAATGCTCCTTTTGTCGCGTTGGCAATTCGATCGCCTCGATCAGCGTCGGGACTTCAATGCCGAGGTGCGCGAACGAACCTCCGAACCGGTGCTCGACCTGTCGAAGTCCGATTCACTTCAGGCGTCCGAATTGCAGTGGCGCACGGTGGGAGCCAAGGGCGAGTACCTGACCGACGAACAAGTGTTGATCGTCAATCGCAGTCAGGACGGGCGCGCCGGTTCGAACGTCGTCACTCCCCTGCGTCTCGAGGACGGACGGATCGTTCTCGTCATTCGCGGATTCATCGAACTCGACGACACGGCACCGGACGCGCCGTCGGGAACAGTACGAGTGCTCGGCACCGCCCGTCTGGGCGAACAACGACGCACCGGACAATCGGCCGAGGTATCGGGAGAGTTGACCGAGTTCCTGCGACTCGACATCGATCGCATCGCCCAACAACTCGACGGAGATGTCCTCGGTTTCGCGATCGCCGCCGAGGCATCGGATCCCGCCGACGATCCGTCGTTGACTCCGGTCGCGCTTCCCGAACTGACCGAGGGCCCGCACCTGTCGTACGCGATCCAATGGATCATTTTCTCGATCGCGGTTCTCGTTGGTTGGGTGTTGGCCGTGCGCGTCAGCCTTCGACGATCGACTCGATCGACGCCATCCGCCTGAACTGCTCGACGACGTCGGGGCTTCGATGCGACGCGTCGAGTGATCGATACACGGTTTCGACGTTCACCGCGACCCGACCGAACTCTCCCCACGCGGCGAACGTTCGTCCCGTGATTCCCATCTCTCGCGCGATGTCGCGCGCGGCCTCGAAGGCATCGACACCCGCCGCGTGTCGTGCGCCCGCTTCGGTGTCGATGAAGGCCAGGTAATCCCGCACCGCGACCACGCCCGACTTGTCGGTGACCGGACCGTGTCCGGGCACCACCACGTCGACATCCATCCCGAGCATCAGGTCGCACGCGGCGATCCAGTTCGTGAGCGGACCAGCCCACACGATCGGAGTGCCACCGATGAACAGAAGGTCGCCGGTGAAAACGGTCCGCGCGTCGGGCACGTGAGCGATCACATCGCCACGCGTGTGGGCCGGGCCCACCTCGATCAGTTCGACGACCCGACCAGCGACCTCGATGTCGAGCCGACCATCGAAGGTGCGCGTCGGCAGTCGTTGCTCGATACCCGCGAACTTGAAGGCACCGAAAAACCCGCGAAACAACTCCCCGATCTCTCCCGGCGCATCATTGAGCGCCGCCAACATCGACGGTGGAACCTCCGACATCTCGTGCGCGGCAGAGCTCGACGCGATGATCTCCGCACCGTCGACGAGTTGATTTCCGTAGCAATGGTCACCGTTCGCATGGGTGTTCAACAACGTGGTGATCGGCGACGTGCGCGTGTGAGGCGCGAAGGAATTCAGCATCTCGGCCGTCAGGTCGAGATCGAACAAGGTGTCGATGAGGAGCGACGCCCCGTCGCCCACGACGAGACCGGCATTGCTCCAACCCCAGCCTCCGTCGGGTTGAAGGAACACCAGACATCCATCACCGAGGTCGTGAGCGCCCCGTTCGAATCGAATGTCAGGCATCGGCATCCTCGTCGAATTCCTCGACCTTGCCCACCGGCCCGCACCAACGGCAGGTGACGCTCTCGGTGCGATCCTCGAGGGTGAGGACGTCCTCGATCTGCAATTCTCCGCCGGTCGTGTAGTGGTGGAAAGCCGAGGTTCGGGTGGTCCGGACCACGTCGAAGCGGGTCAGATTTCCGCACGAAGCGCAACGCAGACGAGTGGCCACCTTTCGATCGTAGATGGCGACCTTTCCCGAGCCCCGTCCGGCGGTCCTTGACGGGGAACATCTGTTCGGGAACACTTGACGAGTGCCTGATTCGACGCCGACTTCGACCCGTGAGCGTCGGGCGGTGCAGCGCACCTTCGACGACATGGGCGTGCCGCTGAGCGACGTCACGTTCTGTGTGATCGACTTCGAAACCACGGGTGGAGCGGCCGACACCGACCGCATCACCGAGGTTGGTGCCGTCAAGTACCGCGGGGGCGAATGCCTCGGAACATTCCAGACATTGGTGAACCCCGGAGTACCGATACCTCCGTACATCACGATGCTCACCGGCATCACCGAGGCCATGGTCTTCCCCGCGCCGCGCATCGAATCCATCCTCGGCACCCTCACGCATTTCATCGGTGACGCGGTGATCGTCGCGCACAACGCGCGATTCGACATGGGTTTCCTGAACGCGGCGCTCATCCGTGACGATCGCGATCCACTCGACAACAAGGTCGTCGACACCGTCGCTCTCGCGCGACGACTGGTGCGCGACGAGGTTCCCGATTGCAAGCTCGGCACCCTCGCGTCACGATTGCGCTTGCCGCATCAACCGAGTCACCGTGCACTCGACGACGCCCTGGCGACGGCCGATCTTCTTCACTTCCTGCTCGAACGTGCGGCCGGCTTCGGAGTGCTCGGACTCGACGACCTCATCGGACTCCCCCGACTCGGCACTCACCCGCAGGCGTCGAAGCTTCGGCTCACCGAGGATTTGCCTCGATCGCCCGGTGTCTACGTGTTCTCCGATGTCAACGGGCGCATCCTCTACGTCGGCAAGGCCACCAACCTGCGCCAGCGAGTGAGGAGCTACTTCAGTACGGGCGAGAGTCGTCGCAAGGTCGGATCGATGCTGCGCGTAGTGCATCGTGTCGACCACATCGAGACGCCCGACCCGATCACGGCCGAGATTCTCGAGATGCGTCTCATTCAACGACTGCTCCCGCAGTACAACCGCGCCGGTACCAGCAGCAACAAGTACTGCTACGTCCGACTGACGCTCGATGAGGAATGGCCCCGGCTCGTCATCACGAAGAATCCCGCGACCGGAAAATCGGCGAATGGTTTGCATCTCGGCCCGCTTCCCAGTCGCACATCGGCGCGCCTCGTGATCGAGGCGATCGAATCGGTGGTGCCGTTGCGACGATGCACCGTTCGCATGGGGCGCAACTACGCGGCACCCGCCGATGCGCCGGTGTGTTCGGCGGCCCAGTTGGGCGTCGCGATGTGCCCCTGCTCGGGCACCGCCGATCCCGAGCGATACGCCGAGATCGTCAGTTTCATCGTCGATGCCCTCACCGTCGATTCGGCGCCACTCTTCGAACTACTGACGGCTCGACTCACCTCGCTCGCGCTCGCCCAACGGTACGAAGAGGCGGCGAACGTGCGTGATCGCATGCAGGCGTTGTCCCAGGCTCTGCACCGTCAACGGCGGTGTGATCAATTGCGTTCCGCCGGCACGCTGGTGATTCAGCGCGGAGACGTCGAGCACGAGTTCGATCACGGCGTGTTGGTGGCGGTGCGCACCGCCGATCGACTCTTCGCCCCGTTGATCACCGGCTCCGGTCCGGTGTTGCCCGCTCTCGCTCCGTTGCTCGATCCGGCGACACCCATGCCCAACGGCACCGGTCCGCTCAACCGCGACCTCTACGACGAGTTGATGTGCGTGTCGCGTTTCCTCGAGGCGCACGCCGAAGAGATACGAATCATCAGTTGCAGCGGCGACATGGCGTCGAGCACTCCGCCGATCCCGGAGCCGGGTCGTTTGCCCCTGCGTCAGGTCGCCTGACGCGCACCGCGCTCGTCGATCGCCATCGTCGTCACGCGTCCCTCGTGTTCGTCGAGAGATGCGGTCGCACGATCACACAACGATTCGGCATCCGCTGCGTCGCACAGTGCCATCACCGTCGGTCCGGAGCCGGACAGCCACACGGCCCGCGCACCGAGTTCTCGCAGGGTTTCGAGCGCTCGGCGCGACATCGGCGCCGCGGCGAGTCGTCGGTCCTGATGCAAGCGATCCTCGACACCCATGCTCAATGATTCGAGATCACCCGAGCGCAAACCCTCGATCAACAACGCGATGCGGCCGAGATTGAACACCACGTCGTCACGCTCGTAGGACGCTGGCAACACGGATCGACTCTTCGACGTCGATGTGGTGTCCCGAGGAATCCACGCGACCAAACGCGCGTCGAACCCGATCGGCAGACGAACGACTCGATCGTTCGCCACGGCGACGACTCCGCCGAACAAACTGGCGGCGACGTTGTCGGGATGCCCCTCGATCTCGGTCGCCCGACGCAGAATCTCGTCCCGTGACGCGGCGATGAATCGATCGAGATCATCGGCGTCGATTCCCTCGCGCTGCGCCAAAGCGAGCGTCGTTCCGGCAACGATCGACGCCCCCGAGAAGCCGAGACCACGACCGGAGGGAAGGCTCGATGCGAACCAGACCTCACCTTTTCCACCCGCGGCCTCGAACGCCACTCGGGCCGGATGGCGCGCCATCACGGGTTCGTCTCCCCCGCCGAGTCCCATGCGAACGTGCGACGAAACGGCGAGGCCCAGCACGTCGAATCCCGGACCGAGATTCGCCGACGAACCGGGGACGATGATCGACGGAGACATCGAGGCGTTCAGCCGCCGAGTTCGGCGAGTGCCTTCTGCGACTCGGTCACGAGTCCGTCGAGCACGCGACGAGCCGCCCCGGAGTCGATCGACTCGGCCGCCCGCACGAGCCCCTCGTCGAGCGAAGTCACCGCGTCGGCCACCATCAATCCTGCCGCGGCGTTGAGAAGCACGATGTTGCGCACCGCACCGGCCTCGCCATCGAGCATGCGGCGCGCGATGTCGGCGTTGTGACTCGGCGTTCCTCCGACCAACTCGTCCATGATCGCCGGAGCGAGACCGAGCGAGACCGGATCGACCACGAAAGTGCGCACCGCACCGCCGCGAAGCTCGAGCACCTGCGACGGACCGGTCGTGGTGAGTTCGTCGAGTCCGCCTCCGTGCACCACCCAGGATGAGATCGATCCGTGCAATCTCAGGGATGCGAGCATGCGCTCGGCAACCGCGGGATTCGCCACACCGATCAACTGGCGTCGCACTCGACCGGGGTTGGCCATCGGTCCGAGAAGATTGAAGACCGTCGGCACACCGATCTCACGACGAGCGGGTGCGGCGAATCGGAAGGCCGGGTGATACCGCGCCGCGAGACAGAACCCCATACCGACTCGCTCGACGCACCTCTTAACGCCCTCGGGTGACAACTCGACCGCGACGCCGAGTGCTTCGAGGACGTCGGCGGTGCCACACTGCGACGACGCGGCGCGCGCGCCGTGCTTGCACACGGGCACACCGGCGCCAGCCACGACGAGAGCCGACATGGTGCTGACGTTCACCGAATGGCTGCGATCGCCACCGGTGCCGACGATGTCGACCGCGCGTTCGCGCACCGCCGGATCGAGATCGACCAGAGCGGCGGCATCGAGAACGGCGTCGAGAAGACCCGACAACTCCTCGGGAGTCTCCCCCTTGGCCCGCAGCGCGACGATGAATCCGATCAATTGCGCGGCGGTGGCTTCACCTTCGAGGATCGTCGACATCGCCGCTCGCGCGTGACCGGCCGGTAGATCCTGCCGATCGAGCAACGACGTGATCAATGCGGGCCAGCCGCCGATCGATTCGAGGGTGGGCGTGACGTCCATCGTCGTCGCAGGCTATCCAGCGACCCGAAAGACATTCGGGTGAGTTCGTCGGTCAGGCGCTGCGCCGACGTTGACGCACGATGCGACGACGCTCTCGCTCGGTGGTACCGCCCCACACGCCGACCTTCTCGCGACTCGCCAAGGCGTGTTCGAGGCACGCGATACGAACGTCGCACGACGCACAAATGCCCTTGGCCACATCGGCTTCTTCGTCGGTGTCGGGAAAGAACACCTCGGGATCGAGACCCCGACACGCCCCCAACTCCCGCCAGATCGATTCGCTCACGGTTCCCCCCGGTTCCGTTCCGAACACGGACATTAGAACGGGGTGCCACGGTTGTGAATAGGCGCCTCAAAATCGGCACATGACCTGCCCTTTTCGGGGGCTCAGGGCAGCAAATCGCTCAGGAATTCCTCGCGATTCGCCTCGGACAACTCGATGTCCTCGCGATACGCCGGGTGATCGCAGGCGAAGAAAACCTCGCCATCGCGCAGAGCGTCGATGTCGGCGTCGTCGAAGGCGAACTGCACGTAGTGCACGGCGGCGGTCGTCGTCTCGCGCGTCAGTTGCGACGCGTGCTGCGACTCGGTGACTGCGCGCACCTCGCGCCCTCCCGGTAGACGGAACACGAGCGACGATTCGATGCCCACCAATTTGGGCAACCACTCGCGCATCTGTTCATCGGAGGTGAGTTCGATGAAGAGCGTCGCACACAGTTGGCCCGGCTCGGGGATCATCGGGTTGTAGATGTCGATCTCGGTCTGAATGTCGGCGTCGGACACCATTCGCTCGACACGGGCCATTTCCTGAATTTGATGACGAATCGTGTCGCGATTCTCGAACACCACCGAGACGAAAGGTCCGAGCGCCAAACGGCGACGCTGCTTCATGAGGATGACCTTGGCCTTGAACGCCTCGCGTTCGCGCTCGTAGGCGCGTACGTCGGCGATGTCGTCGATGGTCAACTTGCGGGGGGTCACGGTGTTCATGATCGATCCTCCTTGGATCACTCTTCGGGGATGCCGTAAGCGCGCGCCACAACCTGAATCGGGTGCAACGACACGCGTCCGGTCTGTTCGTTGATGGCGCCGTTGGCGAGGTGGCAGTCGCCCGTGACGACGTCGCCTCCGGCCTTGATGATCTCGTCGCCCAGTTTTCGACCGATCGGAATCGACAGATCGGCGTTTTCCGCGCGGAGACCCCACATGCCGTCGATACCCGAGCACTGCTGCACGAGTTTGATCTTCGCTCCGGTCAACTTCATGAGATCGCGACTCTTCAATCCGATGTTCTGGGCGCGCAGGTGGCACGGTGTGTGGTAAGTGATCGACTCAGGAACGTCACCCGTAAACTCGGTGTCGAGCGAGGTGCCCTCGGCCTTGTGCAGTTTGATCAGGTATTCGCTCGCGTCGTAGGTGTGCTCGGCCACCAGTTGGGCATCGGGACCGCCGACATAATCGAGATAGTCCTTCTTCAACACGTAGCCACACGTCGGTTGAGGCACGACGATGTCGTTGCCCTTGCGCACCGTGTTGGCGAGCGCCGCGACGTTCTTCTCGGCGACCTTCGTGAAGTTCTCGATGTCGCCACTGTGAAGGAACGGTGCACCGCAGCACTGGGTCGTGTCGGCGAGGGTGCATTCGACACCGTTGCGTTCGTACACCTTCACGAGGTCGTGACCGATCTCGGGTGCTTGGTACTCGACGAGACAGGTGGGGAACAACGCCACTCGACCTTGGCGCTTGCCGATACGGAGCTTCGGGCGCCGCTTGAACCACGTCGTGAAACGCTGTTTGGCGAACGGCGGAAGAACGCGCTTGCTCGACACACCTGCGGTGACCTCGATGGCCTTGCGGACCGCACTGCCGGGCCTGGCCCCCATCATCTTGTTCATCACCGGAGCGGCCTTGGTGGCGACCTTGCCGAGCAGATCGGTGCGACCCATCACATTGGTCGTGGCGCGGTCGCGGAGAGAAATTTGCTTGTTGGCGTGCCGCATCGCGTCAGCGCGCAACATGAGGCGCGGGAAATCGAGTTCCCACTCGCTCTGCCCCGGGATGTAGGGACAATTGATGTAACAGAGCTTGCACTGGAAGCACTCGTCGATGACCTGATCCTGCTGAGCGACCGTCAGTTTGCCGGCATCCTGGTCGTCGTGTTGATCGATGAAATCGAACAACGTCGGAAACGACGTGCAGAACTTGAAGCACAGGCGGCATCCATGACACAGGTCGTAGACGCGCGTGAGCTCGTCGCGCACGTCCTTCTCGTCGAGGTACTTCGGATGCTTGGGGTCGTAAGTGATCGTCATCTCGGGGGTTCCTTGCCTTCGGGGTGGCCGCCATGATGGCGACCACCCCGGACGGGCGATGCGGCCGAAGCCGCGGGGATCAGAGGGCCTCGAGGCCCTGCTGGAAGCGGCCGGCGTGGCTCTTCTCGGCGCGAGCGAGCGTTTCGAACCAGTCGGCGATCTCGGCGAAGCCTTCCTCGCGGGCCGTCTTGGCGAAGCCCGGGTACATCTGGGTGTACTCGTAGGTCTCGCCGGCGATCGACGCCTTGAAGTTCGACTCGGTGTCGCCGATGGGCTCTCCGGAGGCGGGGTCGCCGACCTCTGCGAGGTACTCCAGGTGACCATGCGCGTGTCCGGTTTCGCCTTCGGCGACGGAGCGGAACAACGCGGCGGCGTCGGGGTAACCCTCGACGTCGGCCTTCTGGGCGAACCAGAGGTAGCGGCGGTTGGCCTGGCTCTCGCCGGCGAACGCCTCCTTCAGGTTTTCGTGTGTCTTGGTGCCGTGGAGGCTCATGACAATCTCTCTTTCGGGTTGGTGGGTTTCATTGCTCATCCCCGAGCTGACGCTCGGGAAACCTCGTCGGCGCGCGTGCCACATGCGGCGCACACGCCGTTGAAAAGAATCGTCGCCTCTTCCACGACGAATCCGTCGAGACCTTCGACGCTCAGTCGGTCGCTGCCCGACACGTACACGTCGCGCACGTCGCCACACGACGAACACACCACGTGATGATGATCATCGGTGTTCGGATCGAATCGGGTCGCACCCGTTCCGAGATCGATCGAGCGCAGTTCTCCCATCGACGCGAGATCGGACAGGGTCTGATACACCGTGCGCAAGGAAATGCCGGGCATTTGAGCGCTCGCTTCGGCGAAGAGGGCGTCGGCGGTCGGATGCACCGTGTTGCCGTGCATCAAGCGGAACAGGAGCTGGCGTTGCGGCGTGACCTTCAGACCATTGGCCCGAAACATCTCGGTCAACTCGTTCGGCGACTTCACGGATCAAACCTTAAATGCACGCGTTTCCAATCTGCAAATGATGCGAACTAGCAAGGCGTGAAATCCGTCTCAGCAGGTCGGAGGGCCTGACGGCTCGTTCCGAGGGTTACTGTCGCCCTGATGAGCGCGGACATTCCCTCCCGGGCCGACCTGGTGGGTCGCCTGGCGAACGAGCAGTTCGACGTGCTCGTGATCGGGGGTGGCATCACGGGTGTCGGCGTCGCCCTCGACGCGGCGTCTCGAGGTCTGCGCACTGCTCTCGTCGAACGAGACGACTTCGCATCGGGCACGTCGTCGAAGAGTTCGAAGCTCATTCACGGTGGATTGCGCTACCTGCAACAAGGCGAAGTGCGCCTGGTGTACGAAGCACTTCACGAGCGCCAACGACTGAAGCGCAACGCCCCGCACTTGGTGTCGATGCTTCCGTTCATGCTTCCGATTCTCACCAAGGATGGTTTGGTGTCGCGAAAGATCGCCCGCGCTCTCGGCTCGGCATTGTGGATGTACGACGTCACCGGTGGAGCACGCATCGGACGCGTTCATCGCCGACTCCGCAAGAAGAACGCACTCGCCCACATGCCGACGATGCCGAGCGAGAGACTGGCGTCGGCGTACGTCTACTACGACGCGCAAGCCGACGACGCGCGACTCTGTCTCGAGATCGCGCTCACGGCGATCGATCACGGCGCCGTCGCGCTCAACCGTTGCGCGGTCGTCGACATCATCAAGGACGATCGTGGCAAGGCAACCGGTGCGCGTGTGGCCTGCGACGGACGCGAATTCGACGTGTCAGCGAAGGTGATCGTCAATGCCGCCGGTGTGTGGACCGATCGCGTGCTCACCATGGAGTCGGGTGTCGATCCCGACAGCATTCGACCCGCCAAGGGCGTGCACGTCACCGTGCCGTGGGACAAGGTGCGCAACGACATCGCGGTCGTGATTCCGGTCCCCAAAGACAAGCGCAGTCTTTTCGTCGTCCCGTGGGGCCCGCGACCCGATGGCACGTTCACGCACACGTACGTCGGAACGACGGACACCGATTATCGAGGCCCCATCGACGACCCGCAGTGCACGAAGGACGACATCGACTACGTGCTGAGAGCACTGAACGCGAGCGTCACGACGGGAGTCGACGCGAGCGACGTCACCGGCGTCTGGGCCGGACTCCGACCACTCGTGAAACAGGTCAACGCCGAGGATGGAACCGGTCGTGGCGGCAAGGCCGCGCGCACCGCCGACCTGTCGCGACGTCACATCGTGAAACGTGGTGACACCGACGTGATCACGGTGACCGGCGGGAAACTGACGACCTACCGCGAGATGGCCGAGGACACCGTCGATGAGGTCATCGATCTCCTGAAGTCGCGTGGCGACTCGGCACGCTTCGGTCGCTGTCGCACTCGTCGGCTCAAGTTGCGCAACGCGACGCGCGTGCGCGACGACGGAACCGTGATCGCCCATCTGCAATCCCGCTACGGAACCACCGCATCGTGGTTGATGTCGAAGATCGAGGCCGATCCTTCGCTCGGCCTTCCGCTCGTCGAGGGTCTGCCGTATCTGCGGGTCGAGGCCCTTCACGCGGTGACCCACGAGTACGCGACGACACTCGACGACGTGCTCAGTCGCCGCACCCGGGCGTTGCTGTTCGATCGCGCGGCCGCGCGCACTCACGCCAGAGAGGTCGCCGACCTCGTCGCACCCATCGCCGGATGGGATACCGAACGAGTCGAGCGCGAAGTGCAAGCATTCCACGAGGTCTGCGATCACGAATCGACCGCGGCGATGGTCACCGAGAGCGAGATGCACCCATGACGACCGAGATCACTCCCCCGATCGAACTGAACGCGACCGCTGATGGTGTCGGCGAACGATTCGATCACGTGTCGGTGGGCGTCGACGCCGCATTGCTCGCCGAACTTCGTGAGGTGTGCGAAGTCGACGAATCGACGGCCGAGGCGAGTCGCGACTGGTGGCCGTTGAGCATGCATTGGGCGCTCGCCGGAAAGGTGCCCAAGAAGGCCGCGGTCGTCGTTCGCCCCACGGATGCACGACAGGTGTCGGCGATTCTTCGACTGTGCAACGCGCGCCAAGTACCCGTGACAACCTCGGGCGGCCGTAGCGGAGTGTGTGGTGCATCGGTGCCGTTGCACGGAGGTGTACTGCTCGATCTCACCGCGTTGTGCGGAATCGTGTCGGTCGACGACGAATCACTCGTCGTCGAGGTGCTCCCCGGAACGTTCGGTCCCGATCTGGAGGATCACCTCCGCCCGCTCGGATTGACCGTCGGACACTTTCCGCAGAGCTTCGACATCTCGACCGTCGGCGGTTGGGTCGCATGCCGTGGCGCCGGTCAGTACTCGACGCGCTACGGGAAGATCGAGGACATGGTCGTCGGCCTCGAGGTTGTGATGGCCGATGGCACCACCGTGCGCACGGGCGGTGCGCCGCGTGCGGCGGTCGGACCGGACCTGAATCAAGTCTTCGTCGGTAGTGAAGGCACGCTCGGCGTGATCACGCGGGTCTGGTTGCGCTGTCATCCGCTCGCCACCAGCGAGCGACGCGCGGCGTTCGGATTCGTCGATTTCGCGAGTGGACTCGACGCCTGTCGCCGCATTCTGCGTCGCGGTGGGACTCCCGCCGTGCTGCGTTTGTACGACGGACCCGAGAGTAAACGCGGACAGGGCGGGGACGGAAGCGTGTGCGTGTTGCTCGTGCTCGATGAGGGCGACGTCGCAAGTGTCGATGCCACGATGCACATCGTCGACGAGGAATGTTTGTCGACACCCGGATGTCAGCCCCGCGATGTCGAACTGGTCGAGAAGTGGATGCACCACCGCAACGACACCAGCGCGTTGCAGGCGCTCACGCGCAAGGGCTTCGTCGTCGACACGATGGAGATCACCGCGCCATGGGCTCGATTGAGCGAGATATTCGACGCCACGCGCGCGGCGATGTTGGCCGTGCCGCACGCGCGCACGTCGACCTGCCATCTCTCGCACAGTTACGTCGACGGCGCGTGTCTCTATTTCACCTTCGCCGCCGATCCGCCCGCGGAGTTGGTGGAGTCGACCTACACGGCGTTGTGGGACGCCGGTACCCGCGCGGTGCTCGCGCACGGAGGCAACCTCAGCCATCACCACGGGGTCGGCATCAACCGCTCGCGCTTCGTGGCCGAGGCCCTGGGCCCCGCCTTCGCTGTGTTGTGCACGCTGAAGAACGCGCTCGACCCCGTCGGCATCTTGAATCCCGGCAAGATGGGGCTCCCCGTTCCCCAGCAATGGCAGGGAGCGACATGGCTCTGAGTGAACGCTGGGATCTGGACGCGATGCGCGCCGGAGGATCCGTCGCTTTGGTCTTCGCCGTGCCCTTGTCGGTGGCGGCCCGAATTCTCGCCGGAGACGAGACGCCAGAAGGGACGAAGGCAACACTCGTCGTGCTGTTGTCTCTCGGTGCCGCCGTCGGATTCCTGCTTGGTTCCGGGGTCGCGGCATGGCATCAACAGCGCGGTACTCCGTTGTCGCACGGCATCACAACGGCCGCGGTCACCTACATCGTCCCGCAAGCCGTTCTGATCGTCATCAAACTGGCGCGCGGTGGAGATGTGCGCTGGACCGGTGTGATCTTCAATCTCACCTTGGTCATTTCGATGGGAGTGCTCGGCGGATTGCTCGGGTCGTCGATGCGCAAACGGGGCGCGCGACCCAGTGGGCAACGTTGACGCTGCTCGTGTCGTGACAAGATGACGACGTGAGCAGTTCCCTTCTCGTCATCGACGTCGGCACGAGCGGGTTGCGCTCGGCGGTGGTGCGTCCTGACGGACGCATCGATGCCCTCCACTACCGACCATTCGCTCCGTCGACTCCGTTCGCGGGTCTCGTCGAGTTCGACGCCGAAGAATTGGCTCGACTCGTCCTCGAGGTGGCGCACGCGTCGATCGCCGAAGCAGGTGCGGTCGGTGCCGTTGGCATCACCAACCAACGCGCGTCGACGATCGTGTGGCGACGCAGCACCGGACGACCCATCGGCCCGGCGCTCGGTTGGCAGGATCTGCGCACCGTGGGCGAATGCATCATGGCCAAGATCGAACATGGCCTCGCTCTCGCCCCGAACCAGTCCGCGACGAAGGTCGCGTGGTTGCTGAAGCAACACATCGGAGACTCGACCGCGATCGATGCGGTGGTCGACGATCTCGCCTTCGGCACCGTCGACACGTGGATCGCCTGGGTGTTGTCGAACGGTGCATTGCACGTGACCGATCACAGCAACGCGGGAGTCACCGGCCTCACCGAGATCAGCAACGGACCGCGCTGGCACGAGCGCGCCTGCGCGGCGCTCGGCGTGCCGATGTCGATTCTTCCCACGATCGTCGCCTCGTCGGGAGTGATCGGACACGCGACGGCCCTTCCCGGATCGCCTCCCATCGCGGCGTTGGCCGGCGATCAACAGGCGTCGCTCATCGGGCAATCGTGCGTCGTTCCGAACATGGCCAAGTGCACCTTCGGCACGGGTGGAATGATGGATGTGCTTCTCGGAAGCGAACCTCCGTCACGAGCCGAGCGCTTGGCGAACGGCACCTTCCCGATCGTCGCCTGGAGTCGCGCCGACGCGAACGGATCCACATCGTCCACGTGGTGGGCGTCGGAGGCGATCATGTTGTCGGCGGGCACCAACGTCGAATGGTTGCGCGACGACCTCGGCATCATCGACTCGGCAGCCGACAGCGACATCGTCGCTGCCTCGTGCTCGGACAGCGACGGCGTGATGTACGTCCCGGCGCTTCTCGGCCTCGGCACACCGCGCTGGGATTACGGGGCGCGTGGCGCTTTGCTCGGACTCACTCGTGGGAGCGGACGTCCCCAGATCGTGCGCGCCGTTCTCGAGGGTGTCGCCCACCGAGGAGCCGATCTTCTGGAGGCGATCGAAGCCGACCACCCCGAGGTCCACGTGCCCGAGGTGCGCGTCGATGGCGGCATGAGTCGCAATCGCACCTTCGTGCAGGCCCTGGCCGATGCGACCGGTCGCCCTGTTGCGGTCTCCCCCGTCAGCGAGGCCACGACGCTCGGCGCCGGATATCTCGCCGGATTGGCCATCGGAACCTGGGGGTCGCTCGACGACATCGCCTCTCTGTGGCGCCCGACCGTGACCGTCGAACCCGCGATGGAACGGTCCGCGTCCCGAGCACGCTGGGCCGATGCTGTGACCCGCGCCGCCGGTTGGATACCCGACCTGTCGAGCCTCGACTTCTAGACTGACCAATTGTTCGGGACCTCGACGCACCCGTCCGAGAATCCAGTTCTGAAAGGACCCCCGTGAGCAAGTTGAGCGACAAGACCACGCCGCCGCGGCGGCCGACATCGAGCGACATCGAATTGCTCGGTTTCGCCCACTCGGCCGAACTGACGGCGCGCGATCTGTATCTGGCGGCCCTCGCCGCTGGCGCCGGTGACGATCAGGTTGCCAGCATCGCTGCCCTGGCCGCGCACCACGACGCCTACGCCCAGTCGTTGTCGGCACTTCTCGGCACCGATGCTCCTCAGACCCGCAACGACGCGTTGTTCTCGTCGCTCAAGTCCGGATTCGGATCGAACACCACGAGCATGGCTCTCGCCGCGCACGAACTCGAGAACACTCTCGTCGTCACCCACACCGATCTTCTCGGACAACTCGATGGCACCGAGGGCGCCGCTCTGGTCGCGTCGATCCTGGTCGGTGAGTCACGTCACTGCGCCGCTCTCGCCGCCCTCGCCGGAAAGTCACCGGTCGACGACATCGACCTCTTCATCACCACGTCCGACGTCGCGTCCCTCGCCCCGCAGGCCTGAGCCGGAGAAAATCATGAACGACTTCAACCGTGACGAACTTCGCCGCGTTCTTCGCACGAGCAACGAACATTCGAATGGCGCACTCGAGTCCGTGGTGCGGGCCACGTCGGGTCTCGACTTCGGTCGATCGCTCTCGCGTCGCCGATTCTTTCTCGCCGGTGGTGCCACCGTTTCGTTCGCCGCTCTCGTGGCGGCCTGTGGCGGTTCGGAGAAGACCGGAATCGCCCGCCTCGGTGATGCTCCGGTGCCGAACAAACTCGTCGAGGCCGATGTCACCGACATCGCGTTGCTGCGCACCGCGACCTCACTCGAACACAACGCGATCTTCGTCTACGAGGCAGCGATCGATGCCGGCTTGCTCGCTGGTGACGCCGCCGAGATCGCCAAGCGCTTCCTCGCCGACCACAAGGACCACGCCGCCGCGACCGCCGGTTTGACCACCGACCTCGGAGGCAAGGCGTACAACGAACCGAATCCGCGGTTGCAGTCGATCTATGTCGAACCCGCCTTGAAACTGATCGTTGGTGACGAAGCCTCAGGCATCGCTCCGACCGACGATCCCGCCGCAGACGTGCTCGCCCTCGCCTACGCGCTCGAGACGATCGCCGGCGCCACGTATCAGGCGTACGTGCCACTGCTCGATGACAAGTCGTTGCGGGCCGCCGCCATGGGCATCGGAAGTCAGGAAGCACGTCACGCCGCGCTGCTCGGGGTGGTTCTCAATCCATCGCGACTGGTGTCCTCGTTCGGATTGCCGATCGCCGCCGAGTACCAGGAGGACACCGACGTCCCCGCGGTCGCGTACGCCTCGCCGTCGGCATTCGGCACGCAGGCCCCGGTGCCCGTCACCCTCGGAGCCGCCAACGAGAGTGGCATTCGCACGACGGTCAATCTCGAGACCCCGAGCCTCAACTCGATGGTCTACGAATACCTCGACGCCGAGGGCTGAGCACCCCCGTACACTGACCCCCGACGGTGAGTCGGCCGGGTGGCCGCGGCGAGGTGACTCGTCGAGGAAAGTCGGGACTCCACGGGGCAGGATGCTGGCGCGAGCCAGGTGGGGGCGACCTCACGGACAGTGCAACAGAGAGAGACCGCCGATGGCCGGGCAACCGGATCAGGTGAGGGTGAAACGGTGCGGTAAGAGCGCACCAGCACGGCGAGCGATCGACGTGGCTTGGCAAACCCCATCCGGAGCAAGGTCGAGCAGAGGAGACGGGCGGCCCGTCCGATCCGGGCAACCGGATCACTCCTCGGGTAGGCCGCAGAGATGGATGGTCACCGAGTCGGGTTCGCCCGGCTCACAGAATCCCGCTTACAGGCCGACTCACCGTCACCCCCATCGCACGACGCGTCATTCGCCACGGGCGATGGCTGCCGCGATCACCCGATCGAGTTCGTCGAGTTGCATTGCATCGCGCACTCCGAGCAAACGCGCGTAGAAACGCAACCCTTTAGGTGTCGCGACCACACGCACCGGGATACGGTCGCCGAGGTCGGAGCCGAACGCCGTCGGGATGTCGACGGACTCGACGCCCGCTTCGAATAGGTCGTTCTCGTCGGCGGCCAAAGCGCTCGCGTCGAATCCCCCGAGCCCGTAACTCTCGGCATCGACGAAGAACGTGAACTCGGCCATGACACGAATTCAAGCACCACCACGAACGCGGGGCACGTTGGGGCGTCCCACGGGATCGCCGACTAACTTCTCCCCCATGAGCGCGAGTTTCCCCCGAGTACCACTGAGCGACATCGACCTGTCCGACCCCGAGTTCTGGTTGCGTGACCGCGCTTGGCGCGAGGGCGCCTTCGCTACGTTGCGCGACGAGAAGCCCTTCGCGTTTTTCGAGGAGCGCGTGATCGAGGACGCTCCGTTCCCGCCGGGCCCCGGTTACTACGCGGTCACCCGACACGACGACATCTGGCAGATCAGCCGCAACCCGCAACTGTTCTGCAGCGGCAAAGGGAGCAACATCGGCGACCTGCCCGTCGAGATGAACGAGTTCTTCGGCTCGATGATCAACATGGACGATCCGAAGCACTTCCGACTTCGCAACATCGTGTCGCGCGGCTTCACGCCCAAGGAGGTGTCGCGCATCGAGGATCAGGTCCGCGATCGCGCCGCGAAATTGGTGAACGACCTGATCGAACGATTCCCCAAAGGCGAATGCGACTTCGTCGAGGAGGTGGCCGCCGCGCTTCCCCTCGCGATCATCTGCGACATGATGGGCATCCCCGAGGAGGACCACAAGAAGATCTTCCACTGGACCAACGTCATCCTCGGCGTGGGCGACCCCGAATTCGTCGGCTCCTACGAAGAACTCATGAGCGTCGCCCTCGAGATGTTCATGTACGCGCAGGCCCTCGGCGAGTCACGCGTGGCCAACCCCCAGGACGACGTCACGTCGGCCATGATGAATGCAGTCGTCGACGGCGAGCGTCTGACGGCACAGGAGTTCGGATCGTTCTTCATCCTCTTGGTGGTGGCCGGCAACGAAACGACGCGCAACGCCATCAGCCACGGCATGAAGCTTCTGACCGATCATCCCGATCAAAAGGCGACTTGGTTTTCCAATTTCGACACGCACACCAAGACCGCGGTCGAGGAGATCGTGCGCTATGCGACGCCCGTGATCCACTTCCGTCGCACCGCGACGGAAGACACCGAGATCGCCGGCCAGAAACTCGCGGCCGGCGACAAGGTCGTGATGTTCTATTCGTCGGGCAATCGCGACGAACGAGTCTTCGATGAGCCCTTCAAGTTCGACGTGACCCGCCCCGTTACTCCGGCTCAGGTTGGCTTCGGCGCCGGCGGACCCCATTTCTGCCTGGGTGCCAACCTCGCTCGCCGTGAAGTCGCGGTGATGTTCGTCTAGATACGTCGGCGCATGCCAGACCTGCGCATCACCGGTGAGCCGGCCTACCTCCAGAGCGCGTTAATCAACGGCATCAAGGTCATGCCGTGCGCCTGGAACTGATCCCGACC
>JBJTIO010000200.1:0-2996 GCA_046095045.1 Actinomycetota bacterium | reverse complement strand
GCAGCGATCTGAGTCACGATGTCACTACATTCACGATCCTCGTTGATCATGTTCTGGATTCCGCGAACCTGACATTCGATGCGCTTGAGTCGTCGCGCCAGATCGTCCTTGACGTCGTCGGTGATCTCCATCGTCCGCCCTTTCGTGCGAGGTTTATATACCCCGTAGGGTATCATGGGATCAACGTGAAAGGAAGCCGAATGTTCTTCAAGCAGTACTACCTCGGGTGCCTCTCGCACGCGAGTTACCTCATCGGAGACACCCTCTTCATCGGTGACGTCGGTCGACCCGACCTACTCGCCGCGGTCGGTCACAACGCGGTCGATCTCGGACGCGACCTCTACGCATCACTGCACGGCAAGCTCATGACACTTCCCGACGAGACCAAGGTCTTCCCCGCACACGGAGCTGGCTCGGCCTGCGGGAAGAACCTTTCGACCGAAACTGTTTCGACCATCGGCGAGCAACGACGCACGAATTACGCGTTGGCCCAGATGGTGGTCGAGGACTTCGTCGACGTTGTGACCCAAGGACAAACTCCGGCTCCGCTGTAGTTCTTGTTCGCCGCCACCCGCAATCGTGAGGCGCATGCACTGTTACCCGACGATGTGAAAGTCAATCCGTTGACCATCGACCAAGTGTTGAAACATCAAAAAGGTGGCGCGGTGGTGATCGACTCGCGCGATGACACGATGTTCGCCAGCGGTCACCTGCGAGGCTCGGTCAACGTCGGACTTTCCGGGCGATTCGCCGAATACGTCGGAGAAGTGATGGAGCCCGGTACGCCGATCATCATCGTCGCCGAACCGGGTTCGGAAAGCGAAGCCCGCACGCGACTCGCCCGCATCGGCTTCGACAACGTCGTCGGAGCACTCGACAATCCCTATGGCGCCTTGATCGAGAACCCTGGACTCGTCGAGCGACTCTCGCGTTTGTCGGTCGAGACTCTCGCCGAACGCATGGGTTCGGTGAAATCGCTCGTCGTGATCGACGTGCGAAATCACGGCGAATTCGCTCTCGGACACCTGCCCGGAGCCCGACATACTCCCCTCCCCGAACTCTTGCATGCCATCGACGACCTCGATCCCGCATCACCAATAGTCGTGAACTGCGCAGGTGGTTACCGATCGGCGATCGCATCGAGCCTCCTGAGGTCGAAGGGGTTCTCGGACGTCTCCGACCTGATCGGTGGGTACACCGCCTGGGCGAACAGCAACATCCCGGTTTCGTTGCCCACCATCGACGTGCGCGCGGCCTTCGACGACACCACTTCGGTTCGCCTCGACTGTCGCGAGATCGACGAATGGGACAGCGGGCACGATCCTCGCGCGATGCACATCCCCATGTCCGAATTGCCGGCACGCATCGGAGAGTTCGACAAGAGCCGACGCATCATCGTGATCTGTCGATCCGGGAACCGCTCGGGGAAGGTCACCGCATGGCTCACCGGGCTCGGCTTCGACGCCGTGAACATGGTCGGTGGCATGCAGGCGTGGTCGGCAGCCGGTTTAACACTGATAGACCGCGTCGGTTCGGCCGGTTCGGTGATCTGAGCCACCGCACTCATTCTCCGCACCCTCGTCTCATAGGCTGACGTCGTGGCAAAAGAGGACGAGATCGCCTACATCGAGCGACTCGGACCCATCGGTCGCGAGCACGCCCTGAACAAGCCCTGGTCCGACGTCGAGCGTGGTCGCTATCTCCAGGAGATCGGCGCGCTGGTCTCGTTGCTCCCCCAGCCACCCGCACGGGTGCTCGACCTCGGAGCGGGAAGCGGATGGACCAGTGGCCTGCTGGCGATGTGCGGCTACACGGTGACCTCGACCGACATCGCACCCGAGATGGTCACGATGCAGACCGAAAACGCCCGTCGTTACAACGTCGAGCTCGAGGCCTCTTTGGTCACCGACTTCGAACATCTGCCCTTCGAGAACGAATTTGACGTCGTCGTGTTCTACGACTGTCTGCACCACTCCGACGATGAGGTGCTCGCACTGCGCAGCGCATTTCGGGCGCTCAGACCCGGAGGAATCTGCGTGACCCTCGAACCCGGCGTGGGTCACAGCAATTCGGATATGTCACGCAACGCCGCGGACAACCTCGGAGTCAACGAGCGCGACATGCCACCTTCGTTGATCATCGCCTCGGCGCGCAGCGCCGGATTCTCGAACCACGCCGTCCATGAGCGACCAGTCGATCCGATCCTTCTCACCCGAGGTCGACGGCCAGGTCCACGATCGATCGCCACACTCGCCCGACGATTCGTCGGAGGAGCGACATCGATTGCCATGCGTCGTGGTCACTTCGTGGTGCTCACGAAGTAATTCCGATCAAGAAGGGTCGGACCCACAGAGGAGAAGATCCTGCAACCAATTCGGAAGCATTTCCGGCAGAAGAAGGGCACCATCCCAACCTTCGGTGGTGTCCACAAACTCCACACCTTGGGGCATTTCATCAGTGGGAAGGTGGCCGTAGAAGTCCTCGATCCACAGCACTTTGCGTCCCTCCTGGATGGCCTGCTCAGCGACGGAATATGCAGCCGCTGCCTTCCAATCAACGAACCTCGAACCAGTCCCATCATCAATGACCTCAAGAGGACCAATCTCCAAATACTGAGCAATCTCATCATTGGCTCGGTGCCTCCAAGTAGTGCACCAGCGCACCTCGGCCACCTGGCAAATGGCCTGGATCAACTGCCGCATATACGAGGGAACCAAGAGGGTGTAGCCGTGGCTCTGGAATTTGTGGGTCTCCCAAGAGTCAGTGCCGAGACCAACTCCCTCGATGTCGTTGATGACACCGTCCACATCCAAAAGAACGAGTGGCTTGTTCATATTTTCCTTTCCGGGCGAATCCCTGTGATTCGTCCCAGGAATAGAAACGACGGAGCACTGCGAAACTGTGCGCATGCGTACACACACGAAGAAGTCCCCGCCCCGTTACCGCGTCCGCGTCGTCGAATCCGATGTTCAGTCACCGCGTCGCCATCCGGACCG
>JBJTIO010000199.1:0-13940 GCA_046095045.1 Actinomycetota bacterium | reverse complement strand
ATTCGAATGCCGGATGCGCCTGATCGAGTTGGGCGTTGAGATCGTCGAGGCTCTGGCGGTATTGCGCCACCTGATCGGTGGTTGGCAACCCGGGCACATTGAGCAACCAACACCGAGCGCGCACCAGCGAATTCGTCGTCACGAAGAATCTTGCGCGCGATCGTTTCGCCTTCGACGTGCGAAAGGATCATGTAACTCGAACCGAGTTCCTCGCGTCCGTTCGCGACGAAGAGTTCGCCGGTGCGCGCTCGTCGTTGGTTGCCCAATGCGCGCGGGCTCTCGCGGCCATTCATTCGATCGATCCCGCCGATGTGCCCGGGTTGCCAACCACCGATCAGGTGGCGCAATACCGCCAGAGCCTCGACGATCTCAACGCCCAACTCGATCAGGCGCATCCGGCATTCGAATTGGCGTTTCGTTGGCTCGAACGCAATCGGCCGACGTCGGCGCGCCGCACGGTGGTGCACGGGTATTTTCGGTTGGGCAACGTGATGGTGGGTCCCGACGGCCTGCGAGCGGTGCTCGATTGGGAGCTCGCTCATGTGGGCGACCCGATGGAGGACTTGGGTTGGCTCTGCGTGCGGGCGTGGCGGTTCGGTTCGAGCCGACCGGTGGCGGGCGTGGGCGACTACGACGAATTGCTCGACGCGTATTCGACGGCGACGGGGTTCGCCGCTCACCGCAACGACCTTCGGTGGTGGGAAGTTCTCGGCACCTTGAAGTGGGGAATCATGTGCATGTTGCAGGCGAGCGCGCACTTGCTCGGGTTCTCGCGCAGTCACGAGTTGGCCGCGATCGGCCGCAGAGTATGCGAGAACGAGTATGACGTCCTTCTGGCGCTCGAAGGTCGATGGTCGAATTTGGGGGTTTCATGAGTCAGTCACCGCACGACGTGCCCACCGCCGCGCAATTGATCGAGTCCGTCCGTGAATGGCTGCAGAACGACGTGCTCGCCGCGACCTCGGGGCGCATCCAATTCCATTCGCGTGTCGCGATCAACGTTCTGGCCATGGTCGAACGCGAGTTGGCCATGGGCACGGTGCAAGCCGACGATCACGCGCGGCGTCTCGCGACCCTCGGTTTCGCGTCCGATCGCGAGTTGGCCGCGGCGATACGTGAAGGGTCGATCGATGACCGCATCGAGGATGTGGTCGCCGCGGTGTGGTCGTCCGTTCTGGCGAAGGTCGAAGTGGCGAACCCGTCGTACCTCGTGGACTGAGAGAACTCAGTCGGGAGGATTCGACAACGACACCTTCACGGGCTGCCCGGCGGCCAACTGCCCGCAGGCCGCGGCGATGTCGGTGCCGCGGTTGCGTCGCACGGTCGCGTTGACACCCAGTTCGATCAACTGATCCGCGAAGGCGTACACGTGCGAGCGACTCGAACCGCGCACCGCGTAACCCGGAGTCGGATTCAACGGGATCAGGTTCACGTGGGCCGGAACGCGGAATCGACGGCATAACGATGCCAGTTCGATCGCGTCGCTCGGTCGGTCGTTGACTCCGTCGATCAAGGCCCACTCGAAACTCAGTCGTCGTCCCTTGGCGTCTAGGTACTCGCCGCAGGCCTCCATCAGAACCTGAATGGGGTAGCGACGGTTGATGGGCACGAGTGCGTCGCGCAGGTCGTCATTCGCGGCGTGCAAACTGACCGCCAGGCTCACGGGAAGCGGACGCGCGGCGAGGCGTTTGATGCCGGGCACGATGCCGACCGTCGAGACGGTCAGTTGGCGCGCCGAGATGCCGATGTCGTCGTGGATGCGTTCGAGTGATTGCCAGACCGCTTCCTCGTTGGCGAGCGGCTCGCCCATGCCCATGTACACGATGTTGCTCACGCGGCGCCCCATCGCCTTGGCGCGTTGGGCGGCGCGCACCACTTGCTCGACGATCTCGCCCGCGGTGAGGTGACGGGTGAAGCCCGCCTGACCGGTCGCGCAGAAGCCGCACGCCATGGCGCAACCGGCCTGCGTGCTCACGCACACCGTCGCACGATCGGGGTAGAGCATGAGCACCGTTTCGATGCGACTGCCACCATCGAGTTGCCACAGGAACTTCACCGTCTCGCCTCGGTCGGCCGAGTGTTCGGTGACGAGTTCGAGCGCGCGGGGCAGGCGTTCGTCGATCACCGCTCGCAGATCCTTCGGCAGTGCCGTCATGTCGGCCGGATCGCTCAATTCGTCATAGAGGCCGCGCCACACCTGATCGATGCGGTAGCGCGGTTGCCCCTCGAGCATGCGCTCGATGTCGGCGCGCGAGGCCTGATAACGAGTGGTCACCGACACAGCCTGACAGACGCGAGACGGCTCAGAGCGTCTCGGCGAGGTGGGCGTACTCGGTCATGCGCGATCGCAACACGTCGAGGCTCGCGGTCCAGAAGTCGACGCTCGTGACATCGATGCCGAAGGCCGAACCGAGTTCCTCGGCGGTGTTCATGCCGGCGCGCCCGAGCAGATCGTCGTATCCGGCTCGGAAGCGATCTGGATCGCGGTGGTCCTGGGCGAACAACCCGAGACCGAACAACAGCCCGTAGGTGTAGGGCCAGTTGTAGAAGTGACTGCCGTAGTAGTGCGACTTTAGCACCCACATGTGCGGATGGGCCGTCGACTGATCGAGTCCGTCGCCGTAGGCGTCGGCCTGGGCCTGCAACATGATCTCGTTCAATTCGTTCACGCCGAGTGTGCGACGTTGACGACGGGCGAAGACCTCGGTCTCGAACAGGAACCGACTATGGATGTCGACGACCACCTGGTTCGCACCTTGGAGATCGACGTCGAGCAACGCGAGTCGTTCGGCTCCAGACAGTCGCGCCAGTCCGGCCTCGACGACGAGCGTCTCGCAGAAGATGCTCGCGGGTTCGGCCAGGGCCATCGGTACACGCTTCTGAAGCGGTGTGCGACCGGCCAATTGGGTGTTGTGGTAGGCGTGACCAAGTTCGTGCGCGGTTGTCTGGGCGGACTCGACCGATCCACTCCAGTTGAGCAACACGAGCGAACGGTCGTCGACGAAGGGCATGCAGAACGCACCGCCCACCTTGCCCTCGCGGGGAGGAACGTCCATCCACGATTCGGAGACCGCGCGATCGACGAGCCCCGCCAGCGGAGCGCTGTACGACCCGAACGCCGATCGAACGAGATCGAGCGATTCGTTCCACGTGATCGAGTTGTCGGCCACCGGGAGCGGCGCCATGAGGTCCCACCACGGCAACGGTCCGGTGTGTCCGTGCAGGCGCGCCTTCGTGCGCATCCAGGTGCGGAAGTCGGGCAACGAAGCGATGATGGCTGATTGCATCGCGTCGAAGGTTGCCCGCGACACGCTGTTGGCGAACAACGACGCATCCAGAGGCGCCCGCCACTCGCGACGACGGTTGATGATGTTCGCCTCACCCTTGATGGCGTTCATCGCGGCCGCGCACGATGTGGCGACTTGGGGCCAGGCGCGCATCTCGGCGTCGTATCCGGCGCGACGCACCGCCGGATCGGCATCGGTGGCCAGACCACGCACTGCGGGCATCGGCATGCGCTGCGTTCCGGAGGGCAATTCGACGTCGATCACCAATTGCGAGGTGACGTCGGACTGCAGACGACCCCACGCCGACGAACCCGTGGTCGACAGCTCGGCGTAGAGGCCCTCGAGCGGTTCGTCCATCTGGTGTGCGGAGCGATCGGCGAGGCGAGTGAGCGGACCGAGGTGCTCGCGCGCCTCATGGCTGACGGCGCTCAATCGCTCGACGCCGTGATCGCACACGAAGTCGGCGAGGCGGGCAATGAGTGGGGTCACGCGCGAATCGGCGACCTCGATCTCCGAAAGCAGGGCCTGGGCGGTTTCGTCACGAGTGTCGGTGGCGACCGTGGCGTAGACGTAGGCGCCGAGAATCTCGGAACGCGCGACGAGATCGTTGAACTCTCGCACCGCACGATCGAGGCGTCGACCAGTGTCGGCGTCGACCACGGCCTCGATGCCGTCGGCGAGACCGCGAATGTTCAGTTCGTCGAAGGTGGCCTCGAGTCGGGTCGTGTCGGCTTGCATGAGTTCCATCGCGTCGCGGAAAGTGCGACTCGTGAGCGACTCGTGAACGTCGGCGACGCTCCAGCGGGGGAGCGAATCGTTGTCGAGGGAGGTCATTGCGCGCTCCTTGTCGTTTCCGGGGCGATGTCGCCGACGAAAGCTCGATCGGTGCGATGAACGCGGAAGCCGAGCCCGTTGTACAGGCGCATCGCCGAGTCGTTGTGGGCGTCGACGAACAACATCGCCGTCGTGATGCCGCGGTCGGAGAGATTCACGAGTCCGGACACGACCATCGCGCGCCCGAGGCCACGACGGGCGAACGACGGGTCGACCGCGATCACGTAGATCTCGCCGAGCACCGGGTCGGTGTCGCGGTGCACCTTGGTCCAGCAGAAGCCGGCCATGCGTCCGTCGATCTCGTGCACCACGAATCCTTTGGCATCGAACCACGGTTGCGCCATGCGCGTGCTGAGCGTGGTGCGGTCCCAGCCGCCTTGTTCGGGGTGATGCGCGAACGCGCGATTGTTGAGATCGAGCCAATCGTCCTCGTCGAGTCCCTTCACGAATGAGCGCACTTCTACCGCGTGCGCGGCGTCGGCGATGGAGAGTGGTAGCGAACGGCGCATCTGGTGCAGTGTTCGCCCGGGGGCGAGTCCGACGGCCGCGGCGACCTCGGCGTGTCCGATCGTCGGCTCGAACACCCACCAATGCACGTGACCACCGCCGTTGCGCGACACCTCGTCGAGTGCGGCCGACAGCAATTCGGGTCCGATGAGATGCATTTCGTAGCGGTGATGCGGATGAATCACCAGTTCGATTGAGTACGAATCGTGCCCTTTGCTCACTTGGGCGTAGGCGACCGGATGATCGTGACCCTTCTCCCACGCGACGAGTCCGGCGAAGCCCTCGCGGCCGCCGTCGACGAGGTCGAGCCACAGATGGTCGGAGAGGGGACGGTGTCCGTCGGCGCGCTCGGCGTCGCGCAACAGATCGGCGACGATCTGAATATCGTCGGGTCGCATCTGTCGTTTGATGTCGAGAACCCTCACCGCGTCAGCCTACCCGTGGCTACTCTCGGGCCATGGCGGCGAGCAAGCGACCGAAAATCGATCCGAAGGCACAGACCGTCGAGGTCGCGCGACGATTGGCGATCGGATACCCCGAGGTGATCTGCGAACTCGATCATCGCAACGCGTTCGAGCTCCTCGCGGCGACGATCCTCTCGGCGCAATGCACCGATGCGCGCGTCAACATGGTGACCCCGGCACTCTTCGCGCGTTATCCCGACCCGTGGTCGTTGGCGGCAGCCGACGTGGCCGAACTCGAGAACATCATTCGCTCGACGGGCTTTTACGGAAGCAAGGCGCGCAACCTGATGGGAATGGCCCGTGGACTCGTCGATCGCTTCGACGGAGAGGTGCCGAGTGATCTCGACGATCTCGTCACGTTGCCCGGCGTCGGTCGCAAGACGGGCAACGTGGTGCGCAGCGTGGTGTTCGATCTGCCGGGGCTTCCCGTCGACACGCACGTAGGACGATTGTCACGACGACTCGGACTCACCAAACACGAGGACCCGGTGAAAGTCGAACTGCAGTTGAACGATTATCTGCCGGGCGCGGAATGGGGAGCGTTCAGTCTCCGGCTGATCCTGCACGGCCGTCGGGTGTGCGACGCGCGCAAACCTCGGTGCACCGACTGCGACTTCGCCGACATCTGTCCGTCGGCGGGCGTGCCCGTGACCGAGCCGACGACGAAGCGCCCGGCGAAGAAGCCGGTCGCGAAAAAAGCGGTCGCGAAGAAGCCTGCCTCCAAGAAAGCGACGAAGAAGAAGTAATCAGGACGCGAAGCGGTGGGCTCGGGTGAGAGCCCGGTGGGCGGTGCGCAAAGCTCGCTCGGCCTCGTGGATCGCCGCGATCACGTCGTCGTGCTCGTCGCCGGTGATGCGGGTACGCAGTTCGGCCACGCGCTCCTGATAACGCGCGGTGCCCTCGGACATCACCGAGAGTTCGGCGGCGATCGTGGAGAGGTCCTTGTTGTTCACCGGCTCACCATAGGGTTGCCGTGGGGCGAAAACCCCCGGAATCGTCGCGAAGAGGTTCGGTAGCCTCGGGTGTCGTGACCCGTGTTCCCGTGCGCGACGACCTGTCGGCCCTCGAGGGCTACCACTCGCCCCAGGTCACGGTTGACGTCCGTCTGAACACGAACGAGGCGCCAGTTGGTCCGCCACAGGCTTTTCGCGACGCCCTCGCCTCGGCGATGGCCGGCATCGATTGGAACCGATATCCCGACCGCGGTGCGTCCCGGTTGCGTGCCGCCATTGGCGAACTGCACGGCGTCGGACCCGAGCAGGTGTTCGTCGCCAACGGCAGCAACGAGGTGTTGCAAACGGTGCTGCTCACTTTCGCCGGCCCCGGACGCACGGTGGCCACGTTCGAGCCCACGTACCAACTTCACGGGCACATCGCGCGTATCACGGGGGCGACCGTGGTGGAGGGCGAGCGGGCGCCAGATTTCACCATCGACCTCGCCGAGGTGCGACGCGTGGTGCAGACCCATCGACCGCACGTGACGTTCCTCTGCTCACCGAACAATCCGACCGGTGGCGTCGACTCGCCGGCGATCGTGCGCGAGTTGCTGGCCATGTCGCCCGGTCTCGTGGTGGTCGACGAGGCGTACGGACAGTTCGCCGACTGGTCGGCGATCGAGTTGATCGACGAGGACGTCCCACTCGTGGTGTCGCGAACCTTCTCGAAGACTTGGAGCATGGCGGCGGCCCGCTTGGGTTACCTCATCGGACCGCGTTGGCTGGTCGCCGAACTCGACAAGGTGGTGTTGCCGTATCACCTCGACGCCACAAAGCAGATCGCCGGCACCTTGGCCGTGTCATTTCGTAGCGAGATGGAGCAGCGCGTGCGTGACATCGTGTCCGAGCGCGAGCGCGTGATGAGCGCGCTCCGTCGACTCGACGTCGACGTGTTCGACAGCGGCGCGAACTTCGTCTTGTTCCGTCCCCGATCGCGCGGAGGACGTGACGTGTGGCAGGGGTTGCTCGACCGCAGCGTTCTGATTCGTGACTGCTCGGGGTGGCCGCGATTGAACGACTGCTTGCGGGTCACCATCGGCACCGCGCACGAGGACGATCTGTTCCTGAAAGCCATCGAGGAGGTTCTGTCATGAATCGCACCGCCACCCGCAAGAGAACGACGGCCGAGACGAGCATCGAGATCACTCTCGATCTCGACGGTTCCGGTCGCACCGATGTGTCGACTGGTATTCCTTTCTACGACCACATGCTGTCGCAGGTGGGCAAGCACGGCGGCTTCGATCTCTCGATTGCCGCCACGGGCGATCTGCACATCGACACGCACCACACGGTCGAGGATGTGGCGATCGCTCTCGGGGAAGCCGTGCGCGAGGCCCTCGGAGACAAGGCAGGCGTTCGTCGTTTCGCGAGCGGGCTCTATCCGCTCGACGAGGCATTGGTCGAGATCGCCCTCGACTTGTCGGGTCGGCCGTTCGTCGTGTGGGACGTGGCGATCCCCGAGTGCCTGCCGCTCGGCAACCCGCCCTTCGATCCGCAATTGGCCGAACACGCCGTTTCATCGTTCGCCACCGCGGCCGGTGTGACTCTGCACGTCACCTTGAAGCACGGTACGAACGTGCACCACATCGTCGAGTCCGTGTTCAAGGGTCTCGGACGTTGTCTGCGTGACGCCGTGCGCATCGAAGGCTCCGGGGTGCCGTCGACCAAAGGTGTTCTGTGACGGCTCCGCTCGTGGCCGTGCTCGACTACGGCATCGGCAACCTGCGATCGGCGGAGAAGGCACTGCAGAAGGTCGGCGCCGACGCGCGCCTCACGCGTGATCCGGCGCTCGTCGACGATGCTCGGGCGGTCGTGTTGCCCGGAGTCGGTGCGTTCGGAGCGTGCATGGACGCTCTGCGTGGGGCGGGTCTCGAGGACGTCGTTCACTCCGCGGTCGCGTCCGGCCGACCGTTTCTCGGAATCTGTGTCGGTATGCAGATGTTGTTCGACGACAGCGAGGAGAATCCCGGCGCGCGCGGGCTCGGTGTGATCCCCGGCTCGGTGCGTTGGATTCCGGTCGGCGTGAAGCGGCCGCAAATGCAGTGGAATCGGCTGAACATCGTGCGCCCTGATCCGCTTCTGACCGGACCGGAACTCGTCGATGTCGATGGCGGCTCGTGGGTGTACTTCGTGCATTCGTTGCACGGCGTTCCGACCGATCCCAACGCGGTGATCGCCACTTGTGAATACGGCACCACGCTGAACGCGATCTTTCGTCGGGGGAACGTGTTGGCGACGCAGTTCCATCCGGAGAAGTCCGGTCGCAGTGGGTTGGCGTTGTTGCGCAACTTCGTCGCGGCGGTTCCGCGATGACGGTCGATCTGTATCCGGCCATCGACCTGCGCGGCGGTCGAGTGGTGCGTCTGGCCCAAGGTGACTACGACCGAGAGACGGTGTACGGAGACGATGCCGTTGCCGTGGCGACGTCGTTCGCCGACGCCGGAGCTCCGTGGGTTCACGTCGTCGATCTCGATGCGGCGCGTTCCGGCGATCCAGTCAATCGCCCGGTGATCGCCGCAGTCGCGCGCGCGTTGCGTGGTCGAGCGCGCTTGCAGACGGGCGGTGGAGTGCGCACGCTCGACGATGCGCGCGAGTTGGCATCGCACGGAGTCGATCGCGTCGTGATGGGGTCGGCCGCGGTTGCCCGGCCGGAGTTGGTGCGCGAGGTGTCCGATCTGATCGCCGTCGCGGTCGGGCTCGATCATCGTGATGGTGACGTCGCCGTTCACGGATGGACCGAGTCGGCCGGTGTGTCGTTGGCCGACGCCTTGACGTGGTTCCCGACGGCCGCGGCGTTCGTGATCACCGACATCTCGCGCGACGGCATGCTCGGCGGTCCAGACGTCGATGGTTTGACGAGAGCGGTGGCGTCAACCGACACACCGGTGATCGCGAGCGGGGGAGTGTCGTCGCTCGACGACGTGCGTGCCCTGGCACGTCTCGTCGGACTCGGAGGCATCATCACCGGTCGGGCGATCTACGAAGGACGATTCACGGTGGCCGAGGCCGTCGTCGCGAGCCGAGGTGCGACGTGAGGGTCGCGCGAGTGATCCCGTGTCTCGACGTCACCGACGGTCGGGTCGTGAAGGGCACGAATTTCGTCGACCTGCGCGACGCGGGCGATCCGGTCGAGTTGGCCGCGCGATACGACGCCGAAGGTGCCGACGAGTTGGTGTTCCTCGACATCACGGCCAGCAGCGACGGTCGCGAGACGATGGTCGACGTCGTGACCCGAACCGCGGAGCAGGTGTTCATTCCGTTCACGGTGGGCGGGGGAATACGCACCGTCGAGGACGCTCGACGCATGTTGCGCGCCGGTGCCGACAAGGTGAGCGTGAACACGTCGGCCGTGCAGAACCCAGCCTTGATTCGTGCGATCGCCGACGAGTTCGGGAGTCAGTGCGTGGTGTGTGCCATCGACGCCAAAAGGCGGGCCGAAGATCCGACGCGCTTCGAGGTTTTCCTGCACGGTGGACGCGCACCGACCGGACTCGACGTGGTCGAGTGGGCGACGCGCGCCGCCGAGCTCGGGGCCGGCGAGATCCTGCTCACGTCGATGGATCGTGACGGAACGAAGGAGGGCTTCGACATCGCTCTCACCCGCGCGGTGAGCGACGCCGTCGACGTGCCCCTCATCGCATCGGGTGGAGTCGGCACGCTCGAACACATGGTCGACGGCGTTCTGTCGGGTGGCGCCGATGCCGTGCTGGCCGCCTCGATCTTCCATTTCCGCGAATTCTCGATCGCCGACACCAAACGGGCGATGTCGCTCGCGGGCATCGAGGTTCGCCCCGCGGGATGACGGTGTCATTCACCGTTCTCGACGGCGGATTGTCGACGGCTCTCGAAATTGTGGGAGCCGACATTTCCGGGCCGCTCTGGACCGCACGCACCGTGGTCGAAGAACCCGAGATGTTGGAGGAGGCGCATCGCCTCTTCGTGAACGCCGGAGCCGAGATCGTCACGTCGGCGAGTTATCAATGTGGATGGCGAGAGTTCTCGATGCTCGGCCTCGACGATCGCGAGGCACGACGGGCCGTGACGTCGACGATCACGATCGCCCGTCGAGCGACCGCTGGCACGTCGGCGCGGGTGGCGGCCTCGATCGGACCATTCGGCGCGGTGCTCGCCAACGGCAGCGAATACACCGGTCGCTACGGCGTCGATTGGTCGCGCGTTACAGCTCACCACCGAGAGCGCATCGAGGTGTTGATCGATGCTGGTGCCGACATGTTCGCCGTCGAAACCATTCCGCTCTCCGAGGAGGGGCGTCTGATTGGCGAGATCCTCGATGACTTCGGCGCGCCACCCGCATGGTTCTCCTTCGGAGTGGCCAATCCTGACCCGACGGGGTTGCCCACTGTTCGCACTTACGGTGGGGACTCGATCTCGGCGGCGATCGTTGGCGTGAAGGGATACCGCAACCTCGTCGCGGTGGGGGTCAATTGCTCGCACCCAGATGTCATCGATCGCGCGCTCGAGGCAATTTCCGAAGTCGACGAGTCGGCCCCGAGGATCGTCTATCCGAACCACGGGCGTCATTGGGATGCGGTCGCCCGAGCCTGGACGGGTGATGAGTTCGACGCATTCACGGACGAACAAGTGCGAGGGTGGGTGAGCAAGGGTGCCGCCTGCATCGGAGGATGTTGTGGGGTCGGGCCCGAGAAGATCTCGCACCTTGCGTCACTCGCGTCGACCGGACCCGGCGACCTAGCCAGATAGTCCTTCGTTGCTCTAGCGTCCGATCATGACCTCTTCACGTTTCACACCGAACCCAGCCATGGAATACCGACGACTCGGTTCGAGTGGTCTGCGGGTGTCGGTGCTCTCTTTCGGAAGTTGGGTGACCTTCGACAATCAGATGAAGGACGACACCGCGCGGGAATGCATGCACCGAGCGTGGGAAGCCGGATGCAACTTCTTCGACAACGCCGAGGCGTACGCGGGCGGCGAGAGCGAGGCGATCATGGGCCGCGTCATCGCCGATCTCGGTTGGCGCCGTCACGATTACGTGCTGTCGACCAAGGTGTTCTGGGGCATCGACGGGAACGTGCCAAACATGAACAACACCCTCAATCGCAAGTACCTGCATCATTCGATCGAAGGGTGCCTCGATCGTCTGCAGGTCGACTTCGTCGATCTCTTGTTCTGTCATCGCGCCGATCCGAACACTCCGATCGAGGAGACGGTGTGGGCGATGAGCGATCTGGTCGATCGCGGCAAGGTTCTGTATTGGGGCACGAGCGAATGGACGGCCGACGAGATTCGTGCGGCCTGGGAGATCGCCGAGCGACATCACCTGCACAAGCCGGTGATGGAACAACCGCAGTACAACATGCTCGAGCGTCGTCGGGTGGAGGTGGAGTACAAGCGCCTCTACGAGGACATCGGACTCGGTACCACGATCTGGAGTCCGCTGGCCTCGGGGGCACTCACCGGCAAATACCTCGACGGTGTGCCGGCCGATTCAAGAGCCGCCCTCCCCGGTTACGGGTGGTTGGCGTCGCGCATCACCAGCGAGTCGTCACGCGAGAAGGTGAAGCGGCTCGTGCCGATCGCCGACGACCTCGGATGCTCGCTCGCGCAATTGTCGCTCGCCTGGTGCACGAAGAACCCGAACGTCTCGACTGTGATCACCGGAGCGAGCAAGCCCTCGCAGGTGACCGAGAACTTCGGTGCACTCGCCGTCATTCCTGCCCTCGATGCCGACGTGATGAGGCGCATCGACGAGGCCCTCGCCAAACAGGACTAACGAACCTCGAGACGTTCCACGATTCGACGAACGATCTCGTCGAGGCGGCCGTTGAGAAAGTGATCGGTGCCGTCGATCGATTCGACCTCGGTGTTCGACCAAACGGTGACGCGCTTTTGCACGGTCGCCGGTGGACAGAACTGATCGTGCGCGGGGGCGAGCAACAATGTGGGGCGAGGGTCCCGCCCGGCGAGCTCGCGACCAGACAGTGGCGGGGCGATCGCTATCCACCCTTCGACGCGTGGCTCGATGACGTTCAGGCTGACGAGGGCGCCGAACGAATAGCCGACGAGCCATACCTCGTCGACGCCGAGTCCGGACACGAAGTCGATGCCCGCCGCCACGTCGAGGCGTTCAGCGTCGCCACCGTCGTGTTCGCCGCTACTCTCGCCGCCGCCACGAAAGTCGAGGCGCAAGGTGTGCAACCCGATCGAAGGAAGGGTACGAAAGAGTCGATCGATGATCGGATTGTGTCGATCACCTCCGTGAAGGGGGTGCGGATGCGCAAGGACCACCGCACCTCGCACCGGAACCTCGACATCGGCCGGAGCAATGTCGGCTGCGATGTCGACGCCGTCGATGGTGGTCAGGGTCACGGTTTCGATCGACACGTGGGTGACGGTACCGTGATCGACCGTGGCCGAGGGAAAGCAGAAGTCCAAGAAGGTCGAAGCGGTCGACTCCGACAAGCTTCCCATCAAGATGTTGAACGATCGTCTGCTCGTGAAGATCCCCGAGCGCGACGGCGAGCGCCGTAGTTCGGGAGGCATCCTGATCCCCGCCACCGCGCAGATCTCCAAGCGTCTGGTGTGGGCCGAAGTGGTCGCCCTCGGCCAGAACGTGCGCAGCGCCGAAGTGGGCGATCGGGTGCTCTTCAGCCCGGAGGATCGCTACGAGGTCGAGGTCGGCGGAAACGACTACATCATGTTGCGCGAGCGCGACATCCACGCCGTGGCTGCCAGTCGAATCGACGGGCACACCGGGCTGTATCTCTGACAGAGTGTTGCCGTGCCGATCGAAGCCACACCCGAGCAACTCGCCGCCGTCAAGTTCAATGCCGATGGCTTGGTGCCCGTCATCGCTCAGGATGTCGCCAACGGCGACGTTCTGATGATGGCGTGGATGAACGCCGAGAGCCTGGCGATGACCTTGTCCGAGGGTCGCATGGTGTACTGGAGTCGAAGTCGAAGCGAACTATGGCGCAAGGGCGACACCAGTGGTGATCGACAGTTCGTGCGCGAGGCGTACTACGACTGCGATGGTGACACGTTGCTCTTCAAGGTCGAGCAAGAAGGCGCTGGTGCGTGTCACACCGGAGAGCGCACCTGTTTCTTCCGCGCCTTCGGTGCCGACCGATGACGTCTACGTCCGACGCCCTCGAAGTTCGTCCGACGCGCGAAGAGTTCAAGCGCCTCGCGTCGTCGCACACGGTCGTGCCGGTGTGGATCGAACTTCTCGCCGATCTCGAGACGCCGGTCGCGGCCTTCGCGAAGTTGGTCGGTGACGAGGAGGGATTCCTTCTCGAATCGGTCGAACATGGCGAACGTTGGAGTCGATTCAGTTTCGTCGGGCGTCGACCCCGCGCGACGCTGACGCTCATCGACGGCGCATTGACGGTTCATGGTGAGATTCCGGTATCCGTACCCACCGATCGCGGCATGTTGGCGGCCATCGAAGGTCTGCTCCTCGAGTACCGCAGTCCGGTCATCGCCGATCTTCCTCCGTTGCAAGGCGGGGTGATGGGATTCCTCGGCTACGACGTCGTGCGCGAGGTCGAGAACTTGCCCAACGTTCCGCGTGACGATCGCGGTTTGCCCGACGCCGTGATGAGCGTGATCGGCTCGCTCGCGGCCTTCGACCACTGGCGTCAGCGGGTGTACCTGATCGAGAGCGTTCCCGTGTTGGGGCTCGACGACGCCCGGCTCGACGCCGAATACGACGCTGCAGTTGCGCGGGCCCGTTCGGCCGTCGACGATCTCGCTCGCCCGTTGTCGTACACGCCGGTCGAGCCACCATCGCGCGACGACGTGTTGCCGTCGGTGCGGTCGTCGATGCCGGACGGGGCGTACCAACGCGCGGTCGAGGTCGCCAAGGAACACAT
>JBJTIO010000198.1:0-13322 GCA_046095045.1 Actinomycetota bacterium | reverse complement strand
ATCGATCGAATGAATGGCCGCGAGAGCCCGCGCGCATTGGGCAACCAACGACGAGCGCGCACCGGCGAACTCTTCGTCGCGAAGAATCTTGCGCGCGATCGTTTCGCCCTCGACGTGCGAAAGGATCATGTAACTCGAACCGAGTTCCTCGCGTCCGTTCGCGATGAGCGTTGGCACCGGCACCCCCGCGGCCGCAGCGGCGCGCAACACCGCCGCTTCGACCGACATGTCGCGCGCGTCGCCCGATCGTTGGCGCTGCAGGATCATCGGTGTTCCATCCGAGGTGAACTTCCAGGTCTCACGCGAGGCGCCGCCGCTGAGTCGGGTCAGATCGTCGATCGACGCGCGACCGAGCACCCGAGCGATTCCCGAGGCGAGGTCTTCGGTGGCGGCCACCCGCTCAGTTTGCCTCGTGCATCAGCACGCGGCGCGCACGGACGGATACGGGTTCACCGGGTTGCCGCTTCCGGGGTGTATCTCGAAGTGCAAGTGCGGATTTCCGGCGGCGTTTCCGGTGTCACCGACGTAGCCGATGATGTCGCCCTGATCGACCGCTCGTTCTCCACCCTCGTAGGCGCTGAGGTGCGCGTAGAAATAGGTGTTGCCATTGTTCGCGCGGAGCAGGATCGAGTTACCCGCGATGCCCTTGCTGCTGATCAGGCGCAGAGTTCCCGACGCCACCGCCACGAGCGGCGTACCCATCGACGACATCATGTCGACGCCTTTGTGCTTGCGACCGCCACTACGCGGCGCGCCCCACGTGTCGCCGAATCCGGCGGCGCCGGCCACCGGACAAATGATGTTGCCGTCGAGGTAGACACCGTTGTCGAGGAACCCCGCGTTGCCGTTTCGTCGACGGCCATTGTTTCCCGCGCCCGTGTTCACGATCGCTCCCGACGCCGATTGCGCCAGCGCTGCCGCCTGCGCTTCGAGGCGCGCCGCTTCCAGGATCTTGCGCACCTTTTCGTCCTTCAGACGTTGCGCTTCGACTTTCTTCAACCTCTCGACTTCGGCCAGAGCCTTGGCTTGTAGCGCCTCGTAATCCTCGATCGCCTGCGCCTGTTGCTTCTTGGCTCGCTCGAGTTTCTTCTTCTTCTCGGCGAGCTCCTTGCTCAGTGCGTCGTATTCATCGAGCGTCGACTGCGACGTGTCGCTGACGATCTCGAGCAACACGTTCGCCTGCGCTTGAGCCGACGGACCATCGAGGCCACCGAGCAACGGGATACCTCCGCCTCCCCCGCTCACGAACCGTTGCACCGCGACCTCTTCGACGCCGCTCTGCAACGAGCCGGCGCGCGCCTCGAGATCGGCCAGCTCGATCTCGGTGTTGGCGACCTCGATCGTGAGACCGTCGAGGGCTGACTCGGCTTGGAAGGCCGCATCAGCGGCGGCGTTGGCCCGATCACGTGCGGCCTGAATCTCGGCCGCGGCCTTCTCGGCGGCGGCATCGGATGAGTCGGCGGGTGTGGCCAAACTCGCCGATGGGAGGGCCACCACCAGACCCACGACCAGCGCCGCTGAGGTCGCCATGGCACCGAGGGTGCGCGAGAAAATGACCGGGCGCGACATGACCCGGTCAGGGTCTCGGACATTTCATTTCGGTTACGGTCATCGACCGCCGATGGTCGTGACCTGCGGTTCTTCGTTGCGACACCCCTACTCTCTCGGCATGGTTGCCCATCTCGACCTGAGCGGAATCACCGTTGTGCGCGACGGACGAACGATCTTGAGCGATGTCGATCTTTCCGTCGAGAGGGACCAACGGTGGCTGGTGCTGGGGGCCAACGGCTCGGGCAAGACCACCCTCGTGCGCATCGCGGCCATGCACGACCATCCAACGCGCGGTTCGGTGTCGGTGCTCGGCGAGACCCTCGGCTCGACCGACGTTCGCACGTTGCGCCGGCGCATCGGATACGTGTCGGCATCACTCGCCACCGAGTTCCGTGGTGCTCTCGCCGTCCGGGACGTGGTGATGACCGCTCGCAACGCCGCCCTCGAAACGTGGTGGCACACCTACGACGACACCGATCGGGCGCGTGCCCACGAATGCATGGTTCGCATGGGAGTCGACCATCTGGGTGATCGCGGATTCGCCACGCTCTCATCGGGCGAACAACAGCGCGTCCTTCTGGCCCGCTCATTGATGAACGAACCATCGATCGTTTTGCTCGACGAGCCGAGCGCCCGACTCGATCTCGGCGGCCGCGAACAACTCGTCGCCTCGCTCAGCACTCTCACCCAGTCACCTAACGCTGCCCCGTTGGTGTTGGTGACGCATCACGTCGACGAGATTCCTCCCGGCATGACGCACGTGCTCTTTCTACGCAACGGATCGGTGATGGCCGCCGGATCGCTCGACGATGTCTTTCACTCCGAGAATCTGTCGCAGTGTTTCGGCGTGAAACTCGAACTCGAACGTCGCGCCAACGGACGATTCGGAGCCCGAGCCGTCGACTGACCGCGGGCGTCAACCGGCGACGAGAGCCGTCAGTTTCACTTTGCTGCGTTCGACTTCGTCGCGCAGCACCCGCTCGATGACCGCCGACCAGAGGCGACCGCCGTACCGCAACTCGACCCGAAGTTCGGTGGCGTCCGCCCCAGACAAACGGGCATCGAGCACCCACGAGCCGTGAGATGCTCCGTCGAGTTCGGACCGCTCGAAGCGAACATGGTGTGGCGACTCGTGGGCCACCCTCACCATACGCAATCGCTTCGATCGCGCGAACGGCCCAACTCGGGCGCGCAATTCGACAGACCACGCCGACTCGCTCTCGCGCGTCACACCATGAACGAGACCCATCCATTGCGGATAACGGTCGAGGTCGTCGACGAAACCGAACACCACCTCGGGCGGGCGCGGCAATCGATAATCGACGACGAGTTCCACGGAACGGTCAGGATTCCTCGGCCCCGGTCGGGCGCATCAATTCGGCGGTCGGATCCCAGCGCCCCGAATGTCGGGGACGAAACGCGTCGCGCAGCATCGGCCCGGTGGCGTCGAGAGTGCCGCCGAGATCGTCGTCGGGATCGAACGTCGATGTCGTGCGACGCGCCGCATCCTGCCGGATGAGCACCTCGGTCGAATCGTCGGGATCGACTGTTTCGACGACGGTTTCTTCGACGACGGGTGTCTCGTCCACGATCGGTTCACGCGGCGTCTCGACGACGACCGGGATCTCGACCACCGGAGCGACCACTGCGTCGGTCGCTTCTTCGTTCTCGCTGAACAACCTCGGTCGATCCCCCGACTTCGGACGTCGCGTGGGCGCCGTCGGATCGCGCTTGCTCTTCGATTTCCTCGGCGCTGGTTCGGGAACCACGGTGAGACCGCGACGTTCCTTGAAGAGCCGTGGCACCGAGTCACGTCGATCATCAACGGTCCAGCCGCGTGGAGGATTCAGAAGGTCGCCGTGTCGAGCGCAGACCACACCGCGCGTGTCGGCGGGTGCCTCGGATGGGTCGCGATCTGGATTCCACGCGTCGAGCCACATCGTGTCGCTACCGGATGTGCCGTAGCCGTAGATCACGGCGCTCGGGGCTCCACAACCGGGTCGCTCGCAGGTCCGCCGCACGGGGACAAATTAGTCGTTCGCCACCTCGGGCCGAAGCGATGCCGCTTGGGCGACCACGACGAGCCCGACGGAAGTGACTACACGATCGTGTACCGCAAGTCGAAGGTGGGGGTCGCCCGTATACGGAAGGCGATCGATGACACGATCGAACCGATGTCGCCGCCCGACCCGAAGGTCGAGATCCACCCGATGCCCCTCCGCGCGCAGCTGCCCCACCAATTCCTCGATCTCGGTGCGACCAAAGAAACAGCAATAGTCACCGACCTCCACCGAACCGGTTTCGAGCAGAGTGTGGCGCCCGGGCGTGCAATCGAACTCGGTGGTGTGCACCGCGATCCCACCGGGCACCAATGTGTGCATCGACGCCAGCACGAAATCGAAGCCCGCTTCTTTCGAACCCAAGTGTTCGAAGCAACACGATGACCACGTGGCATCGAATCCCGTCAGATCAGAAGGAACATGTCGCATGTCGACCGAACGAAAAGTCACGCGCGCATCGAACACATCGTTCGGACAGATCCCGGGTCGGCGCAGAACGTCGATGGCGGCGGCATGTTGACCCACTGTCGCCCAAGCCCCGGCTTGCTCGACGCTCTGGTCGGTGGCGGTCACGTCGACTTGCATGCTCGCCAGCAATGGAACGACGGCCTCGGTGCCCACGCCGAAACCAAGGACCCGTTTCCCCGGTTCGAGCACACCGTGACGCTCAAAAGCGTTCAGGATGAAGCACCACTCCCAGACCTTGCGGTGCCGTCCGTGCGGCTGCTCGAGACGAGGCACCCACTTCTCGTAGTCGGGGTGCTCGACATGCGCACCACTCGCCACCATCGACACCGGAGAATCGAACGCCGGTATTCGCGATCGGGTGAAAAGGCGGCTCACAGCATCAGTCTGACACGAGGATCACCCGAACGCGGGTGCCGAAACGAGCGCAAACGATGCTTGCTCCAGTCTCGATGATGACGACGTACGCGGGTGAGCGATCGATCATCGACATCGATGCTCACATTCTCGAGCCCGCCGGGTGGTTGAAGGGATACGCGTCGAAATCCGAGCGCGACGAGATCCCCGAACTCGGATCGGACGATCCGCAATTCGAGCGACTTCTCACCGACGCGGTGATCGATCACGAACGCCGTCAGTCCGATCTCGATCACCGCGAGAGGGCGACGAACGACTACATGAAGATGAGCCGCAAGGGCTGGATGTCCTTTGGCGGTTGGGATCCGGACGAACGTACGATTGCCCTCGATCTTCTGGGCTTCGAGCGACAGGTCGTCTTCCCGACCGGCGCCTTCGAGCAGGTGTACAAGACCCCCACGAAAGCGCGGGCCGAAGCCGCCCGAGCAATGAATCGGGGTCTCGTCGAGTTCTGCGCCGACCCGCGACTTCTCGCCAGCGCGTACGTCCCCTTCGAGCACGGCCCCGATCTCGCGATCACCTTCATCGACGATGCTCAGAAACAGCGTGTGGGCGGTCTTCTCATTGACTCGATCCCGTCACCCGAGCAGAAATCGTTCACGCACCCCGAGTTCGATCCGGTGTGGCGGAGCATTCAGGAAAGCGACATCGCAGTGTTTCTGCATGTCGGCGCCGACCAGAACTATCGCCCCGTGCCTCGAGTCTTTTTCGACAATGGACGCGATATGGCGCACGTGCGTTCCGACGCCCCTGGAGACCCCCTGTCGTTCATGGGTATCGGATATCCGGCCGAGTTGTTCCTCGCTTCGCTGGTCTACGACGGGGTGATGGAGAGGTTCCCGCATCTCCGATTCGGCATCACCGAACTCGGGGCGACTTGGCTTGCATCGTTCATGCATTTCATCGATACCGGCCATCGTTCGTTCCGCAACATTCAGGACCTGTCGCATCTGTCGATGAAGCCCTCGGACTACCTGCGCCGACAAGTGGTGGTGAGTCCGTTCGCGGGCGAGGACGTGGGCTGGGTCATCGAACAATCGGGAACCGACATGGTGGCGTTCTCGTCGGACTTCCCCCACCACGAGGGCACGGACGACCCCATCAAGCGCTTCGAGGCCAGCATGACCGACATCGACGATCGCACGCGCAACGCGTTCTACGACGGAAACGGCCGTTGGCTTCTCGGATCACGACTCAGCTAGCGCACGTATCACCATGCGAACCAAGGATCATTCGCGACAAGACCTTCCCGATGGAGTTGACTACTTGTCATGATCTCCTCGAAATTCCGGTACTTGGCGCTGGGGGCCATGGCCACGATCACAACAGTCGTAGGTATGGCTTCGCCGACTAGCGCCACGGTTGCCTCGGTCCCCCCTAGTAGCTGTAACGAGGGCATAGCCGTACTCGCCCGCGGCGCAGGAGCCACGCCAATCGACCTTGCCTCCGGTCTCGCCGGACCGCTCTACGATACGGATGGCGAGCGTGTGGAGGGTGGCGCATTCTCCCCCGACGGACGCCGCCTATACCTGACGCTTGCTGACAACACACTCGCCGAATTCGATGTTGCGACTGCGGAACGATTGCGGACGGCAGCGCTACCGGCGAAAGGCCGCGACATCGAGGTGTCCCCCGACGGACGAACGCTGTACATCTCGACACCATCGGAATCATTCGGAGTCCTGTTCGTTGATGAAGCAACTTTGACTGTTACGTCGAATCTCGTGCTCTCTGCTTACGGCCACGACCTCAATCCCGGACAGATGGCCCTCGACCCGGCTCGAAACCGGCTCTATACCTTGGGGTCGTGGGGCGGAACAAGCTGGCAAGTCTTCGCCATCGACACCGCAGCACGTTCCGTTGTGGCGCATACTGGAGGTGGAACATCCCAACGTGCGATTGCAGTCACGAGCGATGGTCGATACGTGGTTCTCGACCACCGATTCACGTATATGCAGAGCCAGATCCGCATCATCGATACAACGACTTTCTCTCGCGTGCTGACACTCGACATGGGAATTGAACAAAATCTCCCTCAAATCGTGACGACCGATGACCCGACCTTGGTCTATGTAGCCGACGCAACAACAGGGCTAGTGAATGTCATCAATGTAGAAACGGGTGTCATCATTCGTACACTTCCCAGTGTCGGAATCGGGTTCGACGGACTTGCGGTGACTCTCGACGGCTCGAAGGTGATCACCAGTCGAAGCAACTTCGATTCTTCCGACGTCGAGTGGCAGATTTCCGACGGCGCAAGTGGAACCGAGATTGCTCATGGGCTTTCGGGAGGGGACGTTGGTTGGCTCACCGAATGGGCAAATATCATTCTCTGCCCACACTCGACTCCGGCGTTACCGGTGACCGGGACAAGATCACGGGGAATTTTCGGTGGAGGTTTTCTTCTCACAGTGCTCGGCATCTTGACGATAGCTGCGAGACGGCTTCATTCGAATTCGATCTCTTCATGAACAGCGATGTCATGTACGTCGAAGCTCTCTGGAACGACGGGACCGAATGGTCGGGTGACGTTCACGGTGTGCCCGACGTCGACCGGGTCGTGGCGTGCAGATGGTGTGAACATCGTGGCGTCTAAGCCGTTGCGGGTGCCGGTCAAGCCGGCGCCGACCAATGTGGCTGCGGGTGCTGCCCATTCATGCGCACGCGTGCAGGACGGCACGGTGCGGTGTTGGGGATCGAACGGTAACGGTCAGTTGGGTGACGGCACCGTGACGGCGTCGACTCGGCCGGTGACGGTGACGGGCTTGACACGTGTGTCGTCGGTTGCTGCAGGAACATCGTTCTCGTGCGCGGTGGTGACATTTGGTTTGTCGGCCAAGGTTCGCTGTTGGGGTGCGAACGATAACGGTCAGTTAGGTGATGGCACCTTGACGCAACGCACCACGAGTGTGCAGGTAATGGTGTCGTCGACGTCACCGTTGAGCGGTGTGTCACGGGTGGTGACGGGCAACAACTTCGCGTGCGCGGTGGTCTCCCCCGGAGCGACCGGCAAGGTGTACTGCTGGGGGGCGAACACCTACGGCCAGTTGGGTGATGGCACCGTGACGCGACGGACCCGAGCCGTGCCGGTGAAAGCGAACTCGACAACAGAGTTGACCGGCGTGACCGCAGTTTCGGCGGGCCATTCGTCAGCATGTGCGGTGCTTGTCTCAGGCACAGTGCGGTGCTGGGGACTGAACGATGTCGGCCAACTCGGCAACGCCACAACGACGAACAGTGCATATCCGGTGGCAGTAGTGGACATCGACGGCGTTTATGTGAAAGCGACAACGGTGGCCGTGGGGAACGGGTTTGGATGCGTCCGATTGACATCCGGCAACGTTCGGTGTTGGGGTCGAAACGTGATCGGTCAGCTCGGCAATGGCACAGCGACGAACAGCAGCCGACCAGTCGCCGTGCTCACTGCTGCAGGTACAGCGCTCACAGGAGCGACAGACGTGTTCACTGGTGGTAGTCATGCGTGCGCATTGATTGGATCCGGGTCAACGAGCAGTCTTCGCTGCTGGGGCAACAACGCATCAGGACAAATCGGCGATGGCACAGTCACGCCACGCCGCTTCGCAACACTACTTTCGACCGCACTCACCGGAACGAGCATCGTGGCAACCGGCGGAAACCACACAGTGGCAGTGATTCCATCGGCAACACGACCACCGACCATCGCAACCAGCTGGGGTCTCAACAGCAGCGGACAAATCGGAATCGGCAACCTCACGAATCGAACCTCACCCACCACCATCACAACGATGTAACTGCAACGCATCATCGCCAGGTCCGACTAGCCAAACACGGTCCGCCACCCGAACGAGACCAACCAGCCACCCCAATAAAAAGAACCCGGCCCAACGGACCGGGTTCTACTGGTGGGCGATACCGGGCTCGAACCGATGACCTCCACGGTGTGAACGTGGCGCTCTAGCCGACTGAGCTAATCGCCCCAGCGACCCCCGAGGTTACCAGCCCACTCGCCCGCACCCTCAGGGCGTGATCCCGCATCCTCAGGGCGCGCGCACACACGCGATACCCATGCCCTGCCGATCGCGATACCCCACGAGACTGAACGGACACGAGGCGTCGAACGGCACCACTTGTTCGACCACCCCGTCGTGCGCGTCGGTGCAGGCCACCTCGTCGACCTCCAACCGCACCGAGTCGATCGTCACGCACGAACCCACGCGCACCACGTTGTCGATCGGGGTCGGCTCACCCGGATCGGTGAGCGCACCCACGACCAGGATCACGATCGCGGCCGCCACCACGAAGAGCACCACGAACCGCCACGGAAATCGTGCGGGGGTCGGACCGACCGCGAACTGCACGACGCGCGGTGGCACGGTCGTGTTGGAGGGAGCGTCCGTCGCCGAGTCGTTGCCCAATCCGAGTTCGGCGTCGTAACGCGCTCTCAACACCGGGTCGGACAACACACGCCACGCTTCGTTGACCGAGGCCATCTCGTCGTCGGATCCGGATGTACCCCTCGCCGCACGGGCATCGGGATGAAAGCGACGCGCTGCGTTTCGATACGCCGCGCGAATCTCGTCGGGCGATGCGTTGGACGACACGCCGAGTCGTCGGTAGTGCGCTCCCTCGTTCATCGGGTGGTCACCTCAGTAACCGAGGTCGACGAACACCGGGCCCACCAGATCGTCACCCGCGGCCCACCGTCGCACGTTGATGGTGATGCGTTCACTCAGCAACGGCACGGCCATCTCCGGAGTGTTCCCCACGTGGGGCGTGATGATGCAGTTCGCCATTCGCCACAGAGGGTGATCGGCCGGAAGTGGTTCGGGGTCGGTCACGTCAAGACCAGCACCACCGATCACTCGATTCTGTAACGCCCACACCAGATCGTCGGTGACGACGTGTCGACCGCGGGCCACGTTCACGAGCCACGCACGATCGGCCATCACCTCGAGTTCGTTCCGTCCGATGATTCCTTCGGTCTCGGGAGTGAGCGCCAACGCCAGAACCACCACGTCGGCATCGGGCAACGCGTGGAGGTAGCGCTCGCTCTCGAGAACTTCGTCGACACCATCCATTTCGGCGACTCGATTGCGCACCACGGTGATGCGACAGTCGAAAGGCTGCAGCAAACGAATCAACGATTCGGTGATTCCTCCGCCACCCAGAACCGTCACTCGCGCACCGATCAGGTTTCGACCCTCGGGCTTGGCCCATTCGCTGGCCCGAGCGTACGTGCCCAATCCGCGCATCCCCGCCAGAGCCAACGTGAGCGCCATCTCGGCGACCGGCTCGGCGTACACGCCCTTGCCGCACGTCCACAAACGCGACTCGTCGACCAAATGAATGAAGTTCTCGATGCCCGCGAACGGCAACTGCACCCAACGAATCGCATCGGCGTCACGTAATACCTCCTCGAGGCCGTGCGGATCACGGGCCGCGCCCCAGATCAACGCTTCGGCATCAGCGACATCGACCAACTCTCCGCCACCCGCCACGACGGCATCCGACATCCACGACGGAGCCGAGTGCGGGCCGACGGCGACACGGGGCGGGGTGGTACTTGGCATGACGGACTCCGAATATAGGGCACTCGCTTATGCTCGATCCATGCCCAGTTCGTTCACGCAATCCGTCGAGCAGCACGTGGTCGAATACGTGCGCCCACCCGCGGGTGCGCCGAACATCGTCGTCATCGTTCTCGACGACGTCGGCTTCTGACAATTGGGGTGCTACGGCTCCCCCATCCACACACCGAACATCGACCGCCTCGCGCGCGGCGGAGTTCGCTTCGATCGCTTCCACGTGACATCCATCTGCTCGTCGACGCGGGCCGCGTTGCTCACCGGACGCAATCACCATGCGGTCGGAGTCGGGGCCACACAGGAGACATCGTTCGCTCTGCCCGGCTACAACGGACGCATCCCCAAGTCGGCGGCGACTCTCGCGCGCATCCTGCGCGACAACGGATACAACACCATGGCGGTCGGCAAGTGGCACCTCACACCTCAGGCCGAATATTCGGCGGCCGGGCCCTTCGAACGTTGGCCGCTCGGCATGGGCTTCGAGCGCTACTACGGATTTCTCGGCGCCGAGACCAACCACTGGTCACCCGAATTGGTGCGCGACAACACTCCGATCCCGGTGCCCGATGTGCCCGGCTATCACCTCACCGAGGATCTGGCGCGCGAAGCCGTCGACATGTTGCGTGCCCAACACGTTGCGTCACCCGACAAACCTTTCCTGTTGTGGTTCGCGACCGGCGCCGCTCACGCACCTCATCACGTGACCCGCGAGTGGTTCGCTCCGTACGCGGGAGCTTTCGACGAGGGCTGGGAGGCGTTGCGCGAGAGCATCTATCGACGACAAATCGCCGAGGGGATCATTCCGACCGGCACCGCACTCACACCGCGACCGTCGTGGGTTCCTGAATGGGCATCGCTCTCGGCCGATGAGCGACGCCTGTACGCGCGTTACATGGAGGTCTTCGCCGGCTTCGTCACGCACACCGATGCTCAGATCGGCCGGATCCTCGATCATCTCGAATCCTCCGGTCGCGCCGACAACACCATCGTGCTCCTGATGAGCGACAACGGAACCAGCAGCGAGGGTGGTCCGACGGGGACCTTGAACGAAGCCGCGTCATGGCTCGGCGATCACGCCACCATCGAAGAGGCTCTGGCTCACATCGACGAGATCGGTGGGCCGAACCACACCAATCACTATCCGTGGGGCTGGGCGTGGGCGGGCAATAGTCCCTTCCAACTGTGGAAGCGTTACGCGTGGCTGGGCGGTGTGCGCGCGCCGTTGATCGCTCGCTGGCCGAAGGGCATCACCGCACCGGGTTCGATGCGACACCAGTTCACCCACGCGGTCGACATCACGCCCACGTTGCTCGGGGCATGTGGTCTCACGATGCCCATCGTCGTCGATGGCGTGAGCCAACAACGCGTCGATGGTGTCGATGCTCACGGTCTGTTCACCAATCCGGACGCGTCCGAACACCGTGGCACGCAGTATTTCGAGATGCACGGGTCGCGGTCGATCTACCACGAGGGATGGAAAGCGACGAGCAATTTCGTCTCGCCCTTGTTCGATGAGCGAAGCCACATCACCGGAAGTCATTCGTACGACACCGACGTGTGGCAATTGTTCGACTTGGCGAACGATTTCTCGGAGTCGCGCGATCTGTCGAGTGAGCATCCCGAACTTCTCGCTCGCCTCGAACAGCTTTGGATCGACGAAGCCACGGCGAATCACGTGTTCCCCCTCTTCGACCCGAGCGCGAATTACCCGGCGCACCCGCACGAGTATCCGTTGCCGCGTCACATGGAATACCAGCCGAGTGATCGCCCCGTGGCGGCCGGTCGCGTGCCGTCGATGTTCGGAGGTTTCGTGATGCGTGCGACGTTCGAGTGCGGCGATCACACGTCGGGCGTGTTGGCCGGACTCGGCGATCACCAAGGGGGTTGGGTGTTGCACCTCGTCGATGGTGAACCCCGCTTCGACGTTGTCTACGGACATCAGCGCGCCCACCTCGCCATGGGTGAAGCGTTGCCCCGCGGAGAACATCGAATCGACGTGTCGATGAATACCGGCGCGTTGGTGCTCACGGTCGATGATCGCGATGTGGCGCACGGACGTTTCGGTGGGCTCTTCATGTTCCCGGGAGTCACCACCGCCGCGGGTGGAATGTGGATCGGGCGACACGAGGGTCTCGCGGTGGTCGACACGTATGCGACGCCCGCCATCTTCGGCGGCACCTTGCACTCGGTCAGCATCACGTCAGGTTCACCAAAGGCGGGTCCGTCACTCGCGACGACGATGCGCATCGCCGAGGGAAGCGACTGACAAAAACCTTCGTCACGGCACATCATCTGTGCCACACCCCAAGCGTACGTTCGACGTATGCGAACAACGCACGACATCGCCACGATGACCATCGATCAGGTGCGCGACCGTTTGGCCGAAGTGTGCGCGTTGCAAGCCCGTCTGGACGCCGAGAAGATCGCGTTGAATGCTCGCATGGTTTCGCTGCTCAACGACCCGGTCTGTCCGGCCTTCGTCGTTCCTGAACGCGAATTGATGGCGCATGGAGGACTCACCTCCCGTGAAGCGCGGGAAGTTGTCGCTCGCGGTCTGGTATCCGAGGCCGCACCCGCCATCGCTGATGCACTTGCTGACGGAGCCACCACTGCGGCACATGTCGACGCGCTCGGACGCGGCTTGCGCATCGCCGGTGATCAGCGGGATGTTTTTCTCGCCCATCTCCCCGAACTCGTCGAAGCCTCGACGACCTTGAACGCCGCAGACTTCGGGCAACTGGTCAAGGAGACGGCCAAGTCGGTCATCGACGACGACGGAATATCCACCTTGCGTCGCCAACAACGCGAAACCTTCTTCTCCATGCGCACCGACGACGAAGGTTGTCTGATCGTCCGCGGAAAGTTCGATCCGCTCAACGCGGCGGTCATCAGCTCCAAAGTGGGCCGTTTGGTGGAGGCCATGTTCCATTCAGGCGACCGAGAGGTGCCGATCGACGTGGCACCGTGGGTGGAGCCGAATGACCATCGGCAGGCGCACGCTCTCGTCGCTTTGCTCTCCGGATCCGAGGCATCATTCCCCGATTCGCCGTCGTCGGTGCGTGCCGAAGTGATCGTGCACATCGATCTCGACACCTTGCGCCACGGGCTGCACTCCAAGAGCGTGTGCCGAACGAGTTCCGGGGCCGATCTCCCCGTGGAAACCGTTCGCCGATTGGCGTGTGACGCTGCCATCATCCCCATTGTTTTTGACGGCTCTTCGGTTCCCATCGATGTCGGGCGAAGCAAACGTCTGGCGACCGTC
>JBJTIO010000197.1:0-2879 GCA_046095045.1 Actinomycetota bacterium | reverse complement strand
CACCGGATGTTTGTCGGTACCCAAGGAGCCCGACATTCCCGGCACCGATCGCTTCACGGGCAACGTGTACGTCACCGGTCGCTGGCCCCACGAGGGTGTCGACTTCACCGGCAAGCGGGTCGCCGTGATCGGCACGGGATCATCGGCGATTCAGTCGATCCCACTCATCGCCGAGCAGGCCGCATCGCTCACCGTCTTCCAGCGAACGCCCAACTATTCGATTCCCGCGTTCAACGGACCGCCGCCGCAATATCGCGTCGATCGTTTGCGCGCCGATCGCGCCGCGTACGAAGCCGAAGCCCGTCTGTCCCCCACCGGGGTTCCCATCACCATGCCGTCGGTGTCGGCGCTCTCCATTCCGCGCGACACCGCCTTCGAGATGCTCGAGGTCGCGTGGCAGAAGGGTGAACTACTCGAGCCCGGTCTCGTGTTCATGGACACCGGAACCAGCCGCGAGGCCAACGACGTGGTGGCCGAGTTCATGCGCACGAAGATTCGCTCGGTGGTCAAGGACCCGGCGACCGCCGAAATCCTCTCCCCACGCAAGCACCCCTACGGCACCAAGCGTCCGTGCATGGACACGAACTACTTCCAGACGTTCAACCTGCCCCATGTGCGCCTCGTCGACCTCAATGCCACTCCCATCCGTTCGATCACCGAGACGGGCATCGACTTCGGCGACGAGTCGGTCGAGTTCGACGCCATCGTCTATGCCACCGGCTTCGACGCGATGACCGGAGCCATCGTCAACGTCGACATCACCGGCAAGGACGGCGTCACCCTCAAGCGCAAATGGGAGTACGGGCCGCACAACTACCTCGGCCTCACGACCGTCGGATTCCCCAACCTCTACATGATCACCGGCCCCGGTAGCCCCTCGGTGCTCTCGAACATGATGGTGTCGATCGAACAGCACGTCGACTGGATCACCGACACCCTTCTGCACATGCGGCGCCAGGGTTTCGAGACCATCGAACCCACGACGAACGCCGAAGAGGCGTGGCGTGTCCACTGCACCGACTGTGCCGACATCACGCTCTTCCAAGAGACCGACTCGTGGTACATGGGAGCGAATGTTCCCGGTAAGCCCCGCGTGCTCTTCCCGTACATCGGGGGCGTCGGTCGCTACCGCCGTATCTGCGACGAGGTGGTGGCTCGGGACTACCTCGGGTTCACTCTCAGCGGACCAGGCAAACATCAGGTCAACGACGGTCCGATCCGCGAGATCCAGCCCGATGTCGAAATGGTGCTCGACATGATGGCCACCCTCGGACTTCCGCCCATCGAATCGATGAGCCCCGCCGACGCGCGCGCCTTCTCCGAAGCCTCGTCGGCCATGCGACCCCCCGGTCCCGACGTGGGCGAGATCGTCGACGGCACCTTGCCCGGTGCCGATGGACCACTCGACTACCGGCTTTATCGGCCGACCACCGCCGGCCCGCACCCCGTGGTGGTCTACTACCACGGAGGCGGTTGGGTCTTCGGTAGTCACACATCGGATGACCCGTTGTGTCGCGCGCTGTGCAGCCTCGCCGACGTCGTGATCATCTCTGTCAACTATCGACACGCACCCGAGGCACGCTTCCCGGCCGCCGTCGACGACGGTTACGCGGCACTCGTGTGGGTCGCCGACAACATCGAGTCGCTCGGAGGAACACCCGGCCAACTCGCCGTCGCGGGTTGGAGCGCGGGAGGAAACGTCGCCGCCGTGACGGCCCAGACCGCGCGCGACAACGGTGGTCCGGCGTTGCGCGGACAACTGTTGCTCACTCCGGTCACCGATGGCTCGCGCCAACATCAATCGCATCACGACAACGCCGCGGGTTTCATCCTCACCAAACCGTTGATGGAGTGGTTCTGGAATCACTACGCCGATCCGGCCGACCGTTCGAATCCCAAGGCGTCACCACTGCTCGCGAGCAATCTCGCCGGATTGCCGCCCGCGATGGTGATCACCTGTCAGTACGACCCGCTGCGCGATGAAGGTGACGCGTACGCCCGTGCTCTCAGTGCCGCCGGTGTGCCCGTGCAGCATCTGCGTGCGCGCGGGCACATCCACACTTCCATCACGATGGTCGACGCCTTGCCGTCGGGAGCACCACCCCGTCGCCGGATGGCCGACGCATTGCGAGGATTCTTCGCCTGACGGGTATCCACCGTGGGCGCGAGACGCGCCATTACGGTTTTGGGCATGGCAACCCGGCCCGGCGACGCGGAGAGTGAACTGCTTCGGCAGTACCTCGACGACATCGGCACGTACCCGTTGCTGACCGCCGACGATGAGCGCCGTTTGGCGGCCGTCATCGCGAATTCCCGGGTCGCCCAGGATCGTCTCGACACCGAACCCGCCCCCAAGGGTCGCGAGCGCACCGAACTCAATCGAGCGGTGCGCGCCGGAGATGCCGCACGAGCCGAGTTCATCCAGTGCAACTTGCGTCTCGTCGTGAGCGTGGCGCGTCGCTATGAGGGTGCCGGACTCGGTCTGCTCGACCTCATCCAAGAGGGGAACCTCGGTTTGATGCGCGCGGTCGAAGGCTTCGACCACCAGAAGGGTTTCAAGTTCTCGACCTACGCCACCTGGTGGATCCGTCAGTCGATCGGTCGCGCTCTCGCTGATTCGTCCCGCACCATCCGGGTGCCCTCGCACGTGCGCGAGGTGTACTCGCTGATCGACCAGAGCACCGACAAGTTGGCCGCCGAACTCGATCGTCCGCCCACCGTCGAGGAAGTGGCCGCGTTGTCCGGGGTCAGCCCCGAGCGCGTGGCCCTCGTGCGTCAGCATCGGCGCCCGCTCGTCTCACTGTCGACCCCGCTCGACGCAGAAGGCGAGACCGAACTAGGCGAGATCATCCCCGACGACGGCGCCGTGTCGCCCTACG
>JBJTIO010000196.1:0-7596 GCA_046095045.1 Actinomycetota bacterium | reverse complement strand
ACTCGTCGACGGGCAAGTTCGCTTTCAGGTAAGACGTCTCGAAGCAGATATCGGCGTACCCGAAGGAATGGCTAATGTTCACCCCATCGTCGCCGAAGTTCTAGATGATGTCGAAGAGTTGTTTGCCGAGCGACTTGCCATAACCGGACTTTTCGCAGCCCTCTTCGAACTTCGATCGTTCGGCCTCCATCAACTCGCGAACCTTCTTGCCGCACGCCTTGCGAAGGTTGTCTGCTTCCGCGAGCGAGTACCCGGCGAACCGTTGCGCGACGCGCATGACACTTTCCTGATAGATCATCAGCCCGAAGGTGTCAGCGAGAACCTCCTCCGCGTCCGGATGGAAGTACGCCACCGGCTTTCGGCCGTTCTTGCGATCGGCGAAGTCGTAATGCATGTTCACGCCCATCGGACCGGGTCGGTACAACGCGATCACCGCCGACACATCTTCGAACGACGACGGGCTCATGGCCCGCAACAACTGTTGCATGGGTGGCGACTCGAGCTGGAACACCCCCGTTGTGTCTCCGCGCGAGAGCAATTCGAACGTCCGCGGATCGTCGAGCGGCACCTTGTCGATGTCGAAATCTGGAACGCTCCGACGAATGAGCTCCATCGTGTCGGTGATGACGTCGAGGTTGCGCAAACCAAGGAAGTCCATTTTCAGTAGACCAAGTTCCTCGACGCCGTGCATTTCGTACTGCGTCGTGACCGGCGCCTCTTCGATCGGCTTGCCTGTTTCCGGTTTGCGTTGCAACGGCAGGTATTCGGTGAGCTCTTCCTTTGCGATCACGACCGCCGCGGCGTGAATGCCGGTCGACCGCCGGAGACCTTCGAGACCCTTGGCGACATCGATCACCTCGCGCATCTCGGGTTCGCTCTCGTAGATGTCGCGTAGTTCCTGCGCGGCGCGGTAACCATCCATGTGCTTGGTGTTGGCCTCGAGGCAGAACTTCAACGGCGTGTCGCGACCCATCACGACCGGTGGCATCGCCTTGGCCAGTCTGTCGCCCACCGAGAAGGGATGTCCGAGAACTCGGGCGGCATCACGGACGGCGTTACGGGCCTTGATCGTGCTGAAGGTGATGATCTGAGCCACGTGCTCACGGCCGTACTTGTCGGTGGCGTATCTGATCATTTCGTCGCGATAGCGGGAGTCGAAGTCCATGTCGATGTCGGGCATCGAGATGCGACTCGGATTCAGGAATCGTTCGAACAACAGGTCGTATCGGATCGGATCGATCTCGGTGATTCCGAGGCAATACGCGACGGCACATCCGGCTGCCGAACCGCGTCCGGGACCGACTCGAATGCCTCGACTACGCGCGTAGCGAATGAGGTCCCAGACGATCAAGAAGTACGAGGCGAATCCCATGTCGGCGATCACCTTTGATTCGTAGGCAAGACGCTCGACCACTGTGGGAGTGAGCTGACTTCCCCAACGACGTTCTGCACCCTCGCGAGTGAGGTGCTCGAGGTACGCGACGTCGGAATCAAAACCGTCGGGAACGGGGAAACTCGGCAATTGAGGTTTGCCGAACTCGATCGTCACATCGGATCGCTCGGCGATCCAGAGTGTGTTGTCGCACGACTCGGGCACCTCCCTGAAGAGGTGGCGCATCTCTTGTGCCGTCTTCAGGTAGTGCTCGGTTCCGTCGAATCGAAAACGTTTGGGATCGTTCTTGAGCGAGTTGGTTTGAACACACAACAGCGCGTCATGACTGTCGGCATCGTGACGATGGACGTAATGCGAGTCGTTCGTGGCGATCACCGGTGCGTCGAGCTCCTTGGCGATCTTCAACAGGAGCGGATTGGTGCGCGTCTGCGAGGGAATTCCGTGATCCTGGATCTCGACGAAAAGATTGTCGCGTCCGAAAATCTCCTGAAGTCGCGCCGCCTTGGCCTTAGCGTCGTCATAGTCGTCGCGCAACAGGGACTGCAGAACGTGACCGCCGAGACACCCGGTCGTCGCGATCAATCCCTCGTGATGGCGCTCGAGCAACTCCCAGTCCATGCGAGGTTGGTAGTAGTAGCCCTCAAGGAACGCGAGACTCGACAACTTGATGAGGTTCTTGTAGCCGGTGTTGTTCTCGGCCAACAGTGTGAGGTGGTAGTAGAGCTTGCGACCACTGTCGGTTTCGCCACCGGAGTCGTCCATGAGGCCACGTCGGGTCGGCCGTTCGAAACGCGTCTCGTAGGCCATGTAGGCCTCGGTACCAAGGATCGGCTTGACCCCGTGATCTCGACACTCCTTGTAGAAGTCGAGTGCGCCGTACATGTTTCCGTGGTCGGTCATGCCGAGAGCGGTCTGACCGTCGGCGACGGCTTTGGCGACGAGCTCCTCGAGTTTGGCGGCTCCGTCTAGCATCGAGAATTCGGTGTGCACGTGCAAGTGCGCGAACGAATCTCCCATCTTCCGCCTCCTCTCGAGCCCCGATTCCTCTGCGAATGACAAAGGTGTCATTCGACAGTATCAGTCCCCTAGAGGTAGGTTCCCGGCCTTGCTTCGTTCCCCTCGGCCGAGGGCTGAGCGATGCGCCGCATCTGATCGAACTGCTGCCGGGCCGCCATTTGCTGGGCGAACAAGGTCGCCTGAATCCCGTGGAACAGACCCTCGAGCCAACCCACCAATTGAGCGTGAGCAATGCGGAGCTCGGACTCGCTCGGAGCATCGCCATCGAACGGCAACGTGAGCATGCGGAGTTCCTCCTGCAGATCCGGCGACAGGGCACCGGCCAACTCGACGATCGACCGCTCGTAGATCTCGGCGAGCCTCTCCCGCCCGGATTGGTCGAGGGTCGCCGAGCGAGCCTCCTCGAGCAACGTCTTGATCATCGAGCCGATGCGCATCACCTTTCCCGGCTCGATGACGGCGTCTGACGAGGCCTCGACCGAAGGGATCAGGACTTCATCGGGGGGAACGGATTCGTCGCTCATTGGTCGATTATGGACGAGTCCGAGCGAGAAATGGAACCAGCATCTCGTCCGAGGTCAGTGAACCATGTCTCCCGATCAACGTGAACGGCCCGGAGTCGGCGGGGTCGTGGAAGGAGACCGGTTCGAACGGCACCAATGCGACATCGCCGAGCCGTCGTATCGCCGCATCTCGGTTCCCGTGAACCGGACCCAACCATGATTCGTCGACGACTTGATCCTTGGTGGCGACCCACGCCTTGTCGCCGAATTTGTCCGCGCAAATCCTCACCAGTTCATCCCGCCGTCCGGATCGCGCGTGCAGCCAGCGAAACCGACCCTCGCCGGACTGATGTCGGAGCCGTGAATCCACCTCGTCGCCCAACTCGATGATCCGATCGCCTACTTCGACCTGACCGTGGTCGGCGGTAATCATCAGCGTCGTGCCGCTCGGGAGACTCTCGAAAAGAGCCTCCACCAACCAATCCACGAAACCGAGCTCAGCGTCGTAGTGCTCCCCCAACCCGCACTCGTGGGCGATCTTGTCGAGTCCGTCGTAGTACGCGTACACGAAGGTTTCGCCGGATCGCACGAGGCGACTGCACTGCGTGATGATCGATGATGCGGTGCGCCATCCGCGCGGGCGCGACCCTCGCAAATGCGCGTGAGTGAAAGGTGTCGACTCGAGATCGACCCGACTCACCACCGGGATCGACTGACCTGCGAACGGCGGGATCGGCTGAACCGCCTCCGGCACGTGATGTCGACGAGCATCACGGTCACCGATTGCCCAGCGCAAGCTGTTCATCACACCGTCGCCCATGTCCATGCGATATCCGACGATTCCATGGTCGATCGGTGGCGCTCCCGTCGCCAGGCTGGTCAAGGCGCTAGCCGTGGTCGACGGGGCCACGGTCGTGATCGGACCGCCCACCATGGAAGCAAGGAACTTGGTGCCGCGCGATCGGAGCTGATTCCACCCCAGCCCATCGACGAGCAACAAAACCATCGTTTCGGCGTTCCGAGCCGGCTCGGGAAACCAGTCCGGTCGACGGCCCGGTGAACCCATGAGGCAACCCGGGATCAGGCCGGTGATGTTCGCACCGCGGTAATCGGGAATGACCGGATTCGACACACCCCCATCTTCACTCATCGGACACCTCGCTCGCCACGGAGTGCACGACGAACCGACGGTCACCTTCTACGATGCAATCGTGCGCGTTTCGACCAGAGGGGACTATGCCTGTCGGGCCCTCCTGTCGTTGACCCTCCACGCCGATTCGGCCGGCCCCACCTCGGTGCGCGACATTGCCGAACGAACGGGTCTCCCCCAGCCGTACCTCGAGCAGATCCTCCTGGCCCTGAAGGGCGCGGGTCTCGTGAAGTCCAAGCGCGGCGTCGGCGGGGGCTACACGCTGGCTCGCTCTCCCGGTGACATTCACCTGAACGAGATCATCGCCGCCGTCGATGGACCCATCACCCTCGGCGACTTCGGTGAACCCCATCAGGACGGGTCGTGCGACCACGAGGGTCAATGCGTCCTGCTCGCCATCTGGAAGCAGACCGGCGACCACATGCGTCAGCATCTCGAGGGTTTCACCTTGGCCACCATCGCCGACGCCGCACGTGGATCCGCGCCCTGGCCCGAGTCGCTTCATTGATCAGCGAACGGATTTGGCGACGCCCGACAAGACGCCGTTGACGAAGCGTCCCGAATCATCGGTTCCGAAACGCTTGGCGAGTTCGACCGCCTCGTCCAGAATCACCGCGACCGGCACATCCGGACGACCGATCAGTTCGAACGTCGCGATGCGGAGAATGTTCCGGTCGAGCGAAGCCATCCGCTCGAGTTCCCATCCGTGCGCGTGTTCCGCGATGAGCGAATCGATCCTCTCGGACGCGTCGTGAACTCCACGCACGAGCAAAGCGACCGAGGAGTCGGCCTCGACGACTTGAGCGTCGAGGATCGATCTCGGCGAGGCCTCCTTGGTTTCCGCCTCGTAGAGAAGGGACAACGCTGCTTCGCGAGCGACCGACCGCGGGTCGTCGACGGAATCGTGTCGGTGTTTCAAATCAGACTCGGGTGATGTATTCGCCCGAACGCGTGTCGACCTTCACCTTGTCGCCGATGTTCACGAACAACGGGACCTGGACGACCTTGCCGGTCTCCAATTCGGCCGGTTTGCGTGCTCCGGACACTCGATCGCCCTGGATGCCGGGTTCGGTGTTCGCGATGACCAGTTCGACGGCGGCCGGAATTTCGACCGAGACGATCTCGCCGTTGTGAATGGCGATGATGGCGGTCATCGATTCGATCAGATAGTCCGCGGCCTCGCCGAGTGCCGCTGGGCTCACCGGCATCTGGTCGTACGACTCGGTGTCCATAAAGATGTAGTCGTCACCATCGCGATACAAGAACTGCATGTCCTTCTTGTCCAGGATCGCCTGCTCCACACGGATGCCGGCGTTGAACGTCTTGTCGAAAACGTTGCCGGTGCGCACGTTTCGCAATTTCGTACGCACGAACGCACCGCCCTTTCCCGGCTTCACGTGCTGAAACTCGACGACTTGGAACAGACCGTTCTCCAGTTCGAGGGTGATTCCATTCTTGAGGTCGTTGGTGGTTATCGCGGGCATATCGGATCCTTGGGGGCTTTGGTGAGGTTGACGGTGGACGACTCGCCGACGAGCAGCAGGTCCTCTATGCGAATTCCACCGAGACCCTCACGATAGAGCCCTGGTTCGATAGTCACGACGTCTCCGGCCCGCAAAACCACGTCGGAAGCCGCCCGCAGGAAAGGATTCTCATGGATCAGGAGACCCACTCCATGACCCAGACCATGGGTGAACCATTGATCGACTCCATGGAGCCGGAGGATCGTGCGAGCCACCTCATCGACGTCGCCGACTGGTCGACCCGGCTCGACGACCGCGATCGCGGCTTCCTGGGCCTCGAGAAGATAGGCGTACCACGAGAGCAACTCGGGGTCGGGATCTCCACCGACGAAAAAAGTTCGAGTCATGTCGGAGTGATACCCGTCGAGGAGAGCGCCGACGTCGATCACCAGCGCATCACCCTTCTCGAACTTCCGATCGGTCGGTTGATGGTGAGGGCGCGCCGAATTCGATGGCCCGGATGCGACGATCGTGTCGTATGACGGACCGTCGGCTCCGAGTTCACGCATACGTGACTCGAGGGCGTCCCGCAACCTCTTCTCTGTGGTGCCGGGTTCGATCATGGCGAGGCAGTGCGCCAAAGCATCGGAGGCAATGTCGGCGGCCCGGGAAATCGAGCGAATCTCCTCAGGAGACTTTTGACGACGAAGGTCGGCGAGATCGGTCGACGCCGGGGACGGGAAGCGATCGAGACTCCGACACAACGATCGCCATGTTGCGACGTCGAGGACGGATTCATCGACATGAAGAACTCCAAGCGTCGACGACACGACCGCGTCGATCATGTCGCGGGAGGTTCGACACAATCGCACTTCGATGCCATCGTTCGTTTGGGACCGAGCCTGATCCAGGTATCGACCGTCGGTCAGCAGGCACATCTCATCTCTCGAAGCGACGAGCCAGGCGTGCGACCCAGTGAAGCCGGTGATCCAACGAACATCGTGAGGCGATGTGATCAACAACGATCCCGATTCGGCCTTCGCAAGAGCCAAAGCCCGATCCGCGCGATCCCGGATCGTCACCGAACCCTCGAATCGGCGAGCAAAGCCTCGGTGGCGATCCGGTATCCGGCGACGCCCATTCCTCCCACCGAGATCGTCGCGACCGGCGCGATCACACTGAGCCGTCGGAAATGCTCGCGTGCGTGCGGGTTCGAGATGTGCACTTCGGCGATGGCTCCATCGAACGATCGAAGGGCGTCATGGATCGCCCACGAATAGTGGGTGAAGGCTCCCGCATTGATCAGGATCGCCGAGTGTCGACCCCTCGCCTCCTGAATCTTGTCGATCAACACACCCTCGTGATTCGACTGAAGCGCCTCGAACTGGCACCCGCGAGAGGCACACAAATCCGCGACGACCTTCTCGTAGTCGGCCAAAGTGGCCGACCCGTACACCGTCGGCTCACGAGTACCGAGCAGGTTCAGATTCGGTCCATGCAACAGCAACAACGACGTCACGTCGAACAAACTACCGAAGGTTGTCGGAGCGATTCTTGCGTATTCAGGCGAGGAAGCGGTCCAAAGCGCTGGACACCACGGCTTCGGGAACGTTCGGGACGACCCGAAGACCTCCCGAACCGTCGAGAACGAAGGTCAGACCATCGATCGCCTTCTTGTCTCGCTTCATGAACTCGCTCAAGGTGGTCGTTCTTTGACCTGACGGTGGGCGAACGAGGAGGCCATATTCCTGGCCGACGATTCGCTCGTGCAGCTCCACTCGTGCCTCGTCGATCAATCCAAGATCACGGGCAAGGTGGGCGGCAAAGACGACGCCGATCGCGACGGCTTCTCCGTGGGCCAAAGCGTGTCCTCCGGCCGCCTCGAGAGCATGACCAAGCGTGTGGCCGTAGTTCAACAATGCACGCAAACCGCCCTCGCGTTCGTCCTGCGACACGATGCTCGCTTCCGGACGTCGAGATGCGGTGCGGCCTCGGTGAAGTCGCCAAGTATCACTTCATCTCCGGAACCAACTTCCTCGCGATGCCCCTCGTCGATCGCATCGCGGAATG
>JBJTIO010000195.1:0-2561 GCA_046095045.1 Actinomycetota bacterium | reverse complement strand
CCGGTCTGCTCGGCGCGACACGGTTCGCCTCCGCAGACATCGACGAACTCACCGTCGATCAAGAAACTGCGCATCTGCGATCGCGGAACGGCGTCGTCGCGCGGATCCTCGTGCGGATCGCGTCCCGTCGACGGCGGTTCGGGCCCGAGAGGAATGAGGTCGCTTCCCGAATCCCAGATCACGATGGCCGATCCGGTTTGCCCATCGACGGCGGGCTCGAGACCCCAACCGGGAGACACCTCACGACTTCGACCGTCCCCGACGACCGGGGTGTGAATCGTCGCGCCGACTGCTTCGGCCGCGATGTAGGCCGACAACTCCGTGACCTGCCAATCGCCGAGAGCGACGTGGAAGAGGAGCGCTTTGTCCTCGCGCGTTCCGGGCAGAGGATCACTGCCGATGTGGTTCATGTATCCGCCACCTTCTCCGCGGTCCCACAACATCTGTACGAACGAGAGAATCAGAGTCCGTTCACGACGTGACGGATACGACGGTTCCATGATCGCTTCGTAGGCGTCGAAGTCGACCGACCGCGCGAGCAGCAATCCGTAGTTGATGCCGGGCACTCCGAGAACCGACCGCGAGATGTCGGGTGACACCGCCGCAAGCGCCGAACCCATGATTCCGCCTTGGCTGTTGCCGTAGTACACGAGATCGCCGGCGACCTCGACGCCGGCAAACGCCGGATCCCCGAGCAATCCGTTCTGCATCATCCAACCGAGAGCGATGAAGTTGACGATGCCCTGCTGCATTCGATCGGCCATCGTCGGGAATCGCGAGAAATCGGTGAGCGTCTCGGCGGCATTTCCGATGTCGATCTCGCTCATACCCGCCCACTGCGTCGAGCAGAAGAGAATTTCCGCCTCGTTGCCCAACGCGCGCACGTCACCGCCGTAATCGATCTCGTATTCACTCCCCAGAAGACCGTGTCCGTAGAGGCCCGGACGCAGAGCGCGATCGGGCTCGGTCTCGGCGATGATCGGCACCTGACACAGGAACGGAACTTCGATCTCTCCGTTCGGTTGTGGCAACGCGTCAGGATCATCGCTCGTGTAGTTGAAACGCTCCCCCGGTTCGCCCGAGCCCGTCATGTGATTCACCGAGGTGAAAGTTCCGGCCACCTGGACCGACACGTCGTCGCGCGATCGGGGAGTCACCTGAGTGATCGTGTACTTGCCACCGTTTTCCACGAGCCAATCGATCGTCTGGTCGCGAACCGTCAGGATGCGAGAGGTGAGGCTTTCGGTGCTGGCGACCGTGAACGACCACGCCAGTTGAAGTTCGCTTCGGTCGACGCCGGCTGCAACCAGCGAGTCGAACACCGCGTTCATCGCATCGCGCCGTTCCTCGATGGCGGGCAGACCGGTGTCGAGTGAGTCGCGCAAGGCGACGAAAGCAGGGGAAGCTTCGATCGCCGCTCCAGCGGAGTCGACCAAGCCGCGAAGACCGACCGTGTACGACGCACCATCGGCGAGAACTTCGGCGGGGTGAATGACGAGAAGTGGGTCATCACCGAAGTCGAGTTCCGCCCACAACGGTATGCGGCGTCCGGACTCGTCGATCAACACCACCGTCACGACGTCACCCAACGACGCTTCGAGATCGGTCCATGTCGGAAGATTCGCTCCGTCGAGATCGGTGAACGAGGCGAGAAGCGTCGAGTTGGGGCTGAAACCGTCGTTGCGATTCCATTCGGTCGGATCGATCGCCACTCCACTCGCGTTGACCGGCATCCCATCCGCGGGGAACGCAACCCGTCGACCGGTCGGCGTGTCGTCGGCGACGGTGTAGAAGTCGCTCGGGAACGGCAGTAGGCACAAATCGGGTGCGATCGGATCGCACAACGGCGCGGCGGAAATGTCCGCTTCGATCGCCGCCACCAACTCGGGAGGTGCCGGGCTCAACTCGATCGGCGCCGATGTCGGAGGCTCGTTCGCACTCGTGTCCGGCGACGACTCGTCCGACGACGATCCTCCCCCCGAACACGCCGACACCACGATGGCGAATGCCACCCCACGGACCACCAAACGCGAACCCCGAAACTTCGACATGACCCACCCCCACGGGGGAAAGTATCAGGCGAGCGCGGACTTCACGGCCGCGGCGATGGCCGCACCATCGGCCGCTGCGCCGACGCGTTCCTTCACCGCCTTGATCACCGCGCCCATCGCCTTCGGGCCGGCCTGACCGTTGCTCGCCGCTTTGGCGACTTCTTCGGCAACGATCGCGCTCAACGCGTCGGCATCCATCGCCGCCGGCAGATAACGCTCGATGATCTCGATCTCGCCCCGTTCCTTCGCGGCCGATTCGGTGCGTCCGGCTTGCTCGTAGATCTCGGCGGACTCGGCGCGCTTCTTCGACTCCGATCGCAGAACGTTGATGATCTGCTCGTCGCTCAGGACCACGGCTTCGCTACCCGCGACTTCGGCGTTCATGATCGCTGCCAACGCCATGCGCAGGGTCGACTTGGTCAATTCATCGCCCGCCCGCACGGCGTCGGAAATATCGGCTTGGATGCGGGCCTTGAGACCGGACTCGTTGCTCATCGCACCATTCTGACG
>JBJTIO010000194.1:0-5953 GCA_046095045.1 Actinomycetota bacterium | reverse complement strand
GAGATGAAGCGCGCTCTCATGAAGCGAGCGACGTCGGCATTGGTTCTCGACATGATCGGTGCATCCGAAGGCGGTCCGTTCGCGGTCGCCATGACGATGCCGGGACAGGATCCGGTGAGCACGGCCCAGTTCATGGCCACGCCCAACACCGTGCTCCTCGACGAGAACACGTGGGAGAGAATCCCGTTCGGTAGCGGACGAGCCGGCGTGCTCGCCGCGTCGGGTTCGATGCCTGACGGCTATTTCGGTGATCCCGAGAAGACCGCGCGCACCTTTCGTGTGATCGACGGTGTTCGCTACACCGTGCCCGGTGATTACGCCGAGATCGACGCCGATGGCACCGTGCACCTGCGAGGGCGCGGTTCGGTGTGCATCAACACCGGCGGGGAGAAGGTGTACCCAGAAGAAGTCGAGGTTGCCGGTCGCAGTCATCCGGGTGTGCTCGATTGCGTGGCGGTCGGATTACCGAGCGAACGTTTTGGTGAGACGGTGTGTCTCGTGGCGTCGCGCGTGTCGGGATCGACGGTGAGCGAGTCGGAAGTGATCGATCACATCAAGGGTGAGATCGCTTCCTACAAGGCGCCGCGTCGCGTCGTTTTCGTCGACGCGGTGTATCGCAGTCCGTCCGGCAAGGCCGATTATCGATGGGCGCGCGACACGGCGCAATCGGCGACGAACTGATCAGTCGAAACTGGCGGTGGCCTTGAAGTCGGGTCCGTACACGGGTGCCGTCTTGTCGATGCGCAGTTTGCGACTCACCGCCGACTTCAGTCCGTAGCGACCGAGCATCTCGCGCATGTTGTGGTAATTCGGATGATCGAAGTGCGCGGCGAGCGAGGCTTCATCGGCCCACAACTCGTACACCTGAATGTGGTTCGCCACGCACGGATCGGCCGCGAAGCAGTACACGAGACAACCGGGTTCCTCGTCGCGGGTGGCCTGTTGGAACTTGGCCGACTCGGCGACGGCGGCATCGCGGACGGATGCGTCGTTGAGGTGAATGGATGCTTCGATGGCGATCAGACTCATGGACGCACCTTAGGCGTTCGTGAAGATGTCGATCGCTGTCGTAGTGTGCGGTCGACGGGGGAGGTCGCATGTTCGCCGCATTGATCACGGGTAAGTCCACCTTGGAGATGGTCGCGTTTCCCGACCCGACGCCTTCTCCGACCGGGGTGGTCGTCGATGTCGCGTATTGCGGCATTTGCGGAACCGACATCCATGCGTATCAGTCCGGTCGTCCCTACAACCCGGCGATCTGCGGTCATGAGTGGACCGGATCTCTGTCGGCCGTGGGGTCCGAGGTGAAGGGCCTCTCCGAGGGCGATCGCGTGGTCGTCGCCATCGCACCGGCGTGCGGACGATGCGCACCGTGTCGCGCCGGGCAAGCCGACCGATGCATGGCGTCGTTCCTCTCCGCACTCGGGCGCGAGCCGGGCGCTCCGCCACACGGTGGATTCGCGTCGCGGATTCCGGTCGAGGCTTCGCGCGTGGTGAAGGCGCATGCGGCTTTGTCCGACGAGCAGGCGGCTCAGGTCGAACCCACGACCGTCGCGTTCCACGCCGTTCGACGAAGTGGTATTCGGTTGGGTGACGTGGCCGTCGTGCAAGGTGCGGGACCGATCGGTCTCGGCACGATGCAGTGGGTTCGCGCGGCGGGAGCGGGCGTGGTTGTCGCGATCGAACCGAACGAACGCCGACGCGCACTAGCACGTGATCTCGGCGCGCATCATTGCGTGGCACCCGGAGCCGAAGCCGACGCGTTGGTCAAGGAACTCACCCACGGTCTCGGCGCCGACATCGTGTACGAGTGCGTCGGTCGTCCCTTCGCGGTTCAGTCGGCGGTCGATCTCGCCCGTCGCGGTGGCTCGATGTGTCTGATCGGTCTCGCCGAGGAAGACGCTCCGATCACTCCGGGTTCGTGGTTGATCAAGGAGATCAACGTGACGTCGGCTCTGGCGTACAACCACGAGGAATTCGACAGGGTGATGGGGATGATCGCCGATGGGCGATTCCGCACCGAACCGATGCATTCATCGACGGTCGGTCTCGACGGACTCGACGCCGCACTCGCCGACCTGGCGAGTGGTACGTCAGCCGAGACGAAGGTTCTCGTCGACCCTCGCCGCTGACTCAGGCCTTTTCTTTGATGCCGGCCTCGCGCATGATCGCCGCATCCTGTTGGTGGAATCGTCCACTGCCGCTGATCGTTGTGGCACCCGCATCGACGACCAACGTGTGTCCGGTGATGTAGTGGGCCTCGTCGCTGGCCAGATACAACGCCGCGTTGGCGATGTCGGCCGGCAGTCCGGGGATACCGAGCAACGAACCCGACGTGATGTGCTTCGTGGCGAGTTCGCTGTTGGTGTGATCGCCGGTGATGACCGCCGAGGTCATCGCGGTCACGGTGTTGCCGGGCGAGATGGCGTTCACGCGAATGCCGTGCGCCGCCAGTTCGGAAGCGACCGACTTCGTGAGCCCGATCACGGCATGCTTGCACGCCGTGTAGCAATGCGGGCCGAGACCACCGAGGATGCCGGCGGTGCTCGATGTCGACAGGATCACGCCCGACTTCTGGGGGATCATCACGCGGGAAGCGTGCTTCATGCCGAAAAAGACGCTGTTGAGATCGACCGCCACGGTGCGTGACCACTGCTCGGTCTCGGTTTCCGAGATTCGTCCGACCGCACCGACGATGCCGGCGTTGTTGAACATCACGTCGAGGCGCCCGTGTTCGGACACGGCGAGGGCGATCGCGGCGGCGACGTCGTCTTCTTTCGTGACGTCGCAGTGGATGTAGAGCGCGCCGAGCTCGGCGCTGATGGCTCGGCCACGATCGTCCTGAACGTCGGCCATCACCACGCGAGCACCCTCCTCGACGAATCGGCGGGCCGTGCCCTCACCGATGCCACTGGCTGCTCCGGTGATCACGGCGATCTTGCCGGCGAGACGACCGTTGTTCGACATGTTTCCCCCTGATCGTTGGGCGTTCATCGTGTGCGATGCTTGACGCGTGACCCAACCTAATCCGCGCACCCTCGGTGCCGAAGAGTTGATCCTCAGTCACTTCAGCCTCGCGCCGATGCATCCGGTCGAGGATCGGATACGCCTGGCCGCCGAGAACGGCTTCGTCGGAATCGGCCTGTACATCGGGCAATACCTCGAACTGGAAAAAGAGGGTCTCGCCGAAGGATGGCTGCAGGAACTCCTCGATCGCCACGGCGTGTGTCTCGCCGAGATCGAGGTCATCTCCGGACTCGGGGTCGACGGCAGTGGTGGCGAGAAGGCGGCGACATTCGAGGAGGCGGCCTGGCGGATGGCCGATCGGTTCGGCTGTCGATATCTGCAAGTGATCGGCCCGGCCGGACCGATCGAGGGCGCCGCTCGGGCGTTCGGTGCACTCTGCGATCGTGCGGCCGATCATGGGCTCGTGCTGGGTCTCGAATTTCTGCCGTTCAACGACGTCTTTTCGGCGGACGACGCTCGGTGCATCGTCGAGACGGCCGCGCGACCGAACGGTGGGGTGTGTCTCGACATTTGGCACCACGAACGCGGCGCACGCGACCTCGAGATGTTGAGATCGCTCCCGGGCGAGTTGATCACCGGCGTGCAGATGAACGACGGAACAGTGGTGCCCGAGATCGACGACTACTACACCGACTGTCTTGCCAACCGACGAGCACCGGGTGACGGCGAATTCGACATCGCCGAGGTCGTCGCGATTCTTCGGGCGTCGGGTTGCGCGATTCCGTGGTCGGTCGAGGCGCCGAGTCGATCGGGTTGGGCGGATCCCGATGCTCATGTCGCGCGTCTCGGTGTCGGTATGCGAAGGTTTCTCGCATGACCGACACGATGGGCGGCGAGTACCGCAACGCACGACTCCGAATGATGGATCTGGCTTCCACCTTGACCGATGACGATGCGTCGCGGGTGGTGCGCGCCTGTCCGGCGTGGACCATCAAGGACCTCTTCTCGCACGTCACGGGCATCGCGACCGACTTGGGCGCAGGCAACCGTCCGAGTGGTGACGTACAGGCGTGGGTCGATGCGCAAGTCGCGAGCCGCGCGTCGCGTTCCTTGGCGAGTGTGGTCGACGAATGGGCGACCAACGCCCCCGGCTTCGAGGCGATGATCGACGCGGTACCCAAACAACTCTGGACCCTGACCTACGACACCGTGGTGCACGAGCACGACGCGTTCACCGCGGCCGGTCGTCGTGGTGAACGCGAATCGGACGGGGTCGTTTTGGCCGCCGAGTTGGGGATGAAGTTGGTGAAGAGTGATCTGGCCCGCACGGGCCTCGGTGCTTTCCGTGCGGTGATCGATGAGCGGGAACATGTCGTCGGGGAGGGGGACCCCACGCTGACACTCCGTGCGACCTCGTTCGAGGCCCTGCGTCTGCTCGGAAGTCGACGCACTCTCGACGAACTACGACGGGCCGATTTCGAGGGCGATCTCGACACGATGGTGTCGGGTCTCCTCCACATGGATCTTCCCGAAGTGAGCCTCGGCGAGGACCTGCTCTAGGATCGCCTTCATCGTCCCACCGTCGTGGTGGCAGAGCAGGGGGTTCCCATGGGTCAGTTCACCGGAAAGACCGTTCTCATCACCGGTGCGTCGTACGGATTGGGCGAGGGATTCGCCGAAGGCTTCGCCAAGGAAGGAGCCGATCTCGTCCTGACCGCACGTTCTAAGGACATGCTCGAGGCTGTTGCCGCTCGCTGTCGGGCGCTCGGATCGAAGGTCACCGTTGCCCCCGGCGACGTCGCGATCGAGGAAGACGTGATCCGCGTCGTGAAGACGGCGATCGCCGAGCACGGCAAGATCGACGCACTGATCAACAATGCCGGTGTCAGCGACATGCGGGGAATCGCTCCCGAGCAGTACGACATGCAGACCTGGAACTGGATCCTGTCGATCGACCTGAACGGCGCCTTCATGTACATGCGCGAGGTCGGCCGCCACATGCTCGAACGTCAGAGCGGCAACATCGTCAACATTTGCTCGATCATGGGCAGCGGAGCGAACGAAATGAACATCATCGCGTACACCGCCGCCAAGGGTGCGTTGCGCAATCTCACCCAGCAACTCGGTTGCGAATGGGCCGATCGTGGTGTTCGAGTGAACGCGGTTTCGCCGGGATTCATCATCACCGAGATGGTGCGGCCGGCTCTCGAGGGAATGGGCATGGACAAGTGGATCGCCAGCCGAACTCCGATGCGCCGTATCGGTGAACTGCACGAGATCGTCGGCCCCGTGATGTTCCTCGCCTCCGATGCCGCGAGTTACATCACCGGTCACGACCTGCTCGTCGACGGTGGAACCAACGCCAGCAACGGCACCTATCAGATCCCGCCGATTCACCATGAGTGGAACAAGGACACGGCACCGAAGGTCGGCGCCGGGTATCCGGGAGTCCAGCCGCGACCCGATTGGTATCAGGTCATGGAGATGGGCATCCCCGGACTGCACTATCCGCTGCCCGAAGCCTGATCGAACGAATCAGATCATCAATTCGTGCACTCGGTGATGCCGCATCGCCGATTGAGCGCGCTCGATCACTGCGGTCCAGAGTGCCATGGCGCGTTCGCTCGATGAGTCGAGGGTTCCGACGGCGTACACGGGGATGACCCATCCGTACAGGACGCCCACTCGGTAGTCCTCGAGCAGACCGTCGAACGCGTAGTCGCTCACACCTCGTGCGACGAGTTCGTCGTGATACGCGCGCAGAAGCGCCGCCTCCTCGGATTCGCGCACGTCGACCGGCACGCTATGGCTGATGAAGTAGCCCAAGTCGAACGCGCCCCCACCCTTGCTGCAGGCCTGGAAGTCGATCATCCACACTTCGTCGCCGGACCCGAAGAAGAGATTGTCGAGCCGATAGTCGAAATGAACGATGGTCGTGGGCATCGCCGCGAACCGATCGAGAAGTTGATGAACGTTGTCGGCGAAG
>JBJTIO010000193.1:0-6228 GCA_046095045.1 Actinomycetota bacterium | reverse complement strand
TGGATCGTGTGGTGGCGCGATTGCGCGAAGCCGTTCCGTGGCGTCCGGGCGCGCGGGAATTGTTGGCTGCGGTCGTGTCGGCGGGCATCCCGACCGCTCTCGTCACGATGTCGTGGCGACGCTTCGCCGACGAAGTGGTGCATTGTCTCCCCGCGGGAAGTTTCACGGCGACGGTGGTGGGCGACGAGGTGAACGAGGGCAAGCCTCACCCCGAGCCGTACCTGTTGGCCGCGCGCAAACTCGGCGTCGATCCGCGCGAATGCGTGGCGATCGAGGACTCTCCGACAGGAGTGCGTTCGGCCCTCGCCGCCGGTTGTCGCGTGATCGCGGTACCGCACGTGGTCGATGTGCCGACATCACTCGATGTCGAGGGGCGCCTCACCCTGGTGCGAACACTCTCCGACGTCTCCCACCCCCCGTTCTCGGTCTGAAAAGTTGCGATTTTCGGCACGTTGACAAACCGAGAACGGGGGATGGTGCACATGAGACCGTGTCATTCCCACTTATAGGAATGCCCAAGATCACGAACACCATGCTCGCCATGCTCACGCGACCCCCTCATCACCTGATTCTGCGGGATGACTTGCGCGTCGCGGGGGTTTCCGCTCAGTCGTGGCGCACGGCGCGCCACACCGGATTGATCAGCGAAGTCTTCCCAGGAGTTGCCGTTGCGCCCGGCCGCTCGCTCGATCCAGCGGCTCGAATCGCTGCCGCGGTCGCCGCGGTGGGTGGTGGAGCGATGGCGAGTCACCGAAGTGCAGCATTCATGTGGGGAGCCGATGTGTGTGGCACGGACCCGATCGACGTGTTGCGCCCAGATCGGCTCGGCGTCAGGCAACTCGTCGGTGTGCGATTGCATCGACCATTCGACCTCGTCGATCTGCACGTGCACGAGATTCAAGGAGTGGCGGTGAGCAATCCTTTACGCACGTTGCTCGATCTTGGAGCGGTCGATCGTTGGGCTGTCGACCGTGCTTTGCAGACATTCGTCATCAAGGGTTTGGTGACACCCCAATCCGTCGACAACGCGTTGAGACGTCACAGCGAGCGCGGTCGACATGGTTTGGTTGCATTGCGATTGGCATTGCAAGCTTTGACGCTTACCGAACGTCCCCCGGACTCGGTGCTCGAGGAGCAAATGGCGAGACTCGCCCGACGTTTCGGTCTACCCCCGCTCGATTTTCACGCGCGCATTGCAGGATTCGAGGTCGATTTCCTCGTGCGAGGTACGCGCTTGTACATCGAGTGCGAAGGATGGAGGTATCACGGTCTGGATAAGGAGCAGTTCGAATTCGACCGAGAGCGCGCGGCGCTTCTTTTGGCGCATGGCTTCGTCGGATTGCGATTCACCTGGGCGCAGATTGTGCGTCGCCCCGACTTCGTGGCCGCGCAAATCCGCGAGACAATCAATAGGTGGGGGCCGATGGCTCGTTCTCGGTAGGCGGAAGTGGCGAAAACCGCCGCTTTGCAGACCGAGAACGTGGGTGTTAGGTCGACCAGCGGGACTGACCGAATCGGTATCCGACGCTGCGCACCGTCTGGATGAGGTTCGCGTGCTCCTCGCCCAACTTGGCGCGAAGTCGACGAATGTGCACGTCGACCGTTCGCGCACCGCCGTAATAGTCGTATCCCCACACGCGCGACAGGAGAATCTCGCGGGTGAACACCTTGCCAGGATTCTGGGTGAGGAACTTGAGCAACTCGTATTCCATGTAGGTGAGATCGAGCGGGTGTCCGTCGATCGATGCTTGATACGTCTCGAGGTTGAGCACCAGTCCGCCGTAATCGACCATTTCGGGCTTGGCATTGACAACGGTGTGAGCGAACACGTGCCGCAAGCGGGCCTCGAGTTCGCGTGGATGGAATGGCAACAAGCAGAAGTCGTCGAACAGTTCGTCGCGCAACGTGAGCTCGTCGAGTTGCGCTCCGGTGACGAGCAAGAGCAACGGCACCATCAGCGCGTCCCGCTTGCGCAACGCTCGACACACGGCCCACGCGCCTTCGATGTCCTGATCGGCCATGACGATCGCACCGAGCCACCCATCAGCGGGCTCGCCCTTCGTGACCGCATCGGCCGAAGCGAACGCCTTCCAGCGGTAACCCGCGAGATCGAGCGTGCGTGCCAGCTCGGGCGACGGGTTCTCGGGGAAAACGGCGATCAGGTCCACGGTCGTACTCAGATGCTCTTCAGGTATCGCTGGAGCTCGAACGGGGTCACTTGGGTTTTGTAGCCACGCCACTCGGAGCGCTTGTTGCGTAGGAACCACTCGAAGATGTGCTCGCCGAGTGCCTCGTGCACGAGCGACGACGACTCCATGGCGCGCAACGCGTCGGAGAGCGACTGCGGAAGTTGTTCGATTCCCAACTTCTGCAGGGCATCGTCGCCCATCTCGAACAAGTTGGCATCGGCCTCGGCGGGAAGTTCGTATCCCTGCTCGATGCCACGCAAACCGGCGGCGAGGATCACCGAGAAGGCGAGGTAGGGATTGCAGGCCGGATCGGGCGAGCGGTATTCGATGCGTGTCGCCGACGGGTTCGCGCGTTTCGGCACGGGCACGCGGATGAGACCACTGCGATTGTTGCGCGCCCATGACACATGCACCGGCGCCTCGAAACCTGGGACGAGTCGCTTGTAACTGTTGACGGTCTGATTGGTGATCGCGGTGATCTCACTTGCGTGGAACAACAGACCGGCCATGAACCTCTTCGCGGTGTCGGAGAGGTTGTAGGCGTCGTCAGCGGAGTAGAAGGCGTTGCTGCTGGCGTCGTCGGTGCCGTTGTTGTTGAAGAGCGACAGGTGCAGGTGCATGCCGCTTCCCTGCACACCTTCGAGGGGTTTGGGCATGAAAGTGGCGTGCACACCTTGGGCGGCCGCGACCTCTTTCACCGCGAGTCGGAACGTCATCACGCTGTCGGCCATGTTCAACGCATCGGTGTGCCGCAGGTCGATCTCATGTTGCGACGGTGCGTCCTCGTGGAACGAGTACTCGACCGGGATACTCATGGTCTCGAGCGTGCGGATGGTCTCTTTGCGTAGGTTGCCGGTGACATCGGTGGTGGTGAGGTCGAAGAACGATGCTTCATCGAGCGGTCGCGGTGGCCGTCCGTCCTCGGGAGGCGCGAAGTAGAAGAACTCGATGTCGGGAGCGATCAGGAAATCGAGTCCGAGCGCACGGGCCCTGTCGAGATTGCGACGCAACACCTGACGCGGATCGCCGGAGAACGGTGAGCCGTCGAGATTGTGAATGTCACAGAAGACGCGCGCCTCGGGGGCACCTTCGTCGGCCCACGGCAACATCACGAAGGTGTTGGCGTCGGGAATGGCGAGCACGTCGCTTTCCTGCACGCGAGAGAAACCGTCGATCGACGATCCATCGAAACTCATGCCGTCCTCGAGAGCGTTCTCGAGTTCGGCCGGGCTGATGGCGAAGCTCTTGAGGTTTCCGAGCACGTCGGTGAACCACAGCCGGATCAAACGAACGCCGCGTTCCTCGACCGTGCGAAGCACGTAATCACGCTGTTGCTGCAGCATGCTCATCCCTTCAGTCTGCCAATGGAACCCCCGATTGGCACGGGGTGGTGAATGCCGAGGGGGCCGGGTTTCCCCGACCCCCTCGTTGAATTCTGTTGGCCCGAAGACCGGTGGATCAGCCGCAGACCGTCTCGATGAGGAGTCGGGTCACGGTGTAGGGATCCATGTTGGCGTTCGGACGACGGTCCTCGGCGTAGCCCTTGCCGGTCTTCTCGACCTGCCACGGGATACGGATCGACGCGCCGCGGTTCGAAACGCCGTAGCTGAACTTGTTCCACGGAGCGGTCTCGTGCTTGCCGGTGAGGCGGCTCTCGATGTCGTGGCCGTAGTTCGTGACGTGCTCCATGACCTTCTTGCCGATGGCATCGCAGGCGGCCTTGATGGCCTTCATGTCCTTGTCGTTGCGCATCTTCTTGGTCGAGAAGTTGGTGTGCGCACCGGCCCCGTTCCAGTCGCCCTTCTGGGGCTTGGCGGCGAGCGAGATCACCACGTCGTAATCCTCGGCGATGCGGTGCAACAACCAGCGCGCCACGGTGAGGTGGTCGGAGACGGTGAGGGCATCGGCGGCGCCGATCTGGAACTCCCACTGACCGGGCATCACTTCGGCGTTGGTTCCCTCGATCAACAGACCGGCATCGAGGCAGGCTTGCGTGTGCTCTTCGATGATGTCACGACCGACGACGCGACCGGCGCCGACGCCGCAGTAGTACGGACCCTGAGGCTCGGGGAAGCCGTCCTTCGGGAAGCCGAACGGGCTTCCGTCGAGGCGCATCATGGTGTACTCCTGCTCGATTCCGAAGATCATCTCGTCGTCGGCGAACTTCTTGGCGGCTTTGGCGCACGCGGCGCGGGTGTTGGTCGGGTGCGGTTTGTTCGACTGAGCCAACATGACCTCGCACAGCACGAGGATGTTGTCGCCACCGCGGATTGGGTCGGGGCAGGTGAAGACCGGGTGCAGAGCGCAATCCGACTTGTCGCCGGGAGCCTGGTTGGTCGACGAACCATCGAATCCCCAGATCGGGGGAGTGGTCACGTCGTCGGCCAGGATCTTGGTCTTCGAACGCAGCAGGGGCGTCGGCTCGGTGCCGTCGATCCAGATGTATTCGGCTTGATAGGGCACGGGGGTCCTCCAGTGTTGATGTCGGCAGAGCCGGTTTATCGGGGCGTAAATAGCGTCGCAGCGGGGCATTTCTCCGCCGTTGCCCAATTGTGAACGCTGTGTGAAACGACGCTGTTTCGGCAATGTTCGTTGTGATGGCGGAAGCCGTCACGGTAGCGGACGGCATCACGCGGTCCCTCACCGGCTCACGACCCTCGCCGTTAGCCTCGCAATCGTGGCGAACGTGCGCATCGGCCTGGCCCAGTTGAACCCCACCGTGGGTGATCTCGCCGGCAATCGCGCCCTGATCACCGAGGCGTACCAGCGCGCCGTCGATGCTGGTTGCGACCTCGTGGCTTTCCCCGAATTGAGCGTCACCGGTTACCCGCCCGAAGACCTGGTGTTGAAGCCCGGTTTCGTGCGCGACAACCTCGCGGTGGTTCGCGATCTGGCGTCGATGACCGGATCGTGCATCGCTGTGATCGGCTTCGTCGACATGGGTCGGGGTGTCGATCCCGGCTCGGGACGACCCGCGATCCACAACGCCGCCGCGGTCTGCGCGAACGGTTCGATCCGCAGCGTGTACCACAAGCGAATGCTGCCCAACTACGACGTGTTCGACGAGGAGCGCACGTTCGAACCAGGTTCGGGTGAACACCGCCTCATCGAGGTCGCGGGGGTGAAGGTGGGCATCTCGATCTGCGAGGATATCTGGCGCGCCGATGGCCCAGTGGCCGAACAAGCCGCGTTGGGCGCACGCATCAACATCAACATCAACGGTTCTCCGTTCCACGTCGGCAAATTGGTCGAGCGCGAACGCATGCTCGCGGAACGAGCGCGCGACACGGCGTGCGCGATCGTTTACGTCAATCAAGTCGGCGGACAGGACGAGCTCGTCTTCGACGGCGCATCGATGGTGGTCGATCGACAGGGCCACGTCTTGGCGCGTGCCGCGCAGTTCGAGAGCCAACTCGTCGTGGTCGACCTCGACGTCGATGATCCCGTGCCGGGTGCGATTGCCCCGACCAACGATCGCTCGAGCGAACTGTACGAGGCGTTGGTGCTCGGCACGCGCGACTACGTGCGCAAGAACAAGTTCACCGACGTGGTGATTGGTTTGTCGGGTGGCATCGACTCGTCACTCGTCGCCGCGGTCGCCGTCGATGCGCTCGGCGCCGAGCACGTGCACGGTGTGTCGATGCCGTCGCGCTACTCGTCGCAGGGTTCGAAGGACGACGCCTACGCCTTGGCCGAGGCACTGGGTATCGACGTGCGCACCATCTCCATCGAGCCGGCCTTCCAGGCGTATCTCGAGATGCTCGAGCCGAGTTTCACCGGACGCGCAGCCGATCTCACCGAGGAGAACTTGCAGAGTCGCTGCCGCGGCCAGATCCTCATGGCGCTGTCGAACAAGTTCGGATGGATGGTGCTCACCACCGGCAACAAGAGCGAGATGGCGGTGGGATACTTCACGATCTACGGAGATTCGGTGGGCGGGTACGCGGTCATCAAGGATTTGCTGAAGACCGACGTCTTCGCGGTGAGTCGCCACGTCAACCGGCGCGCCGGTCGTGAGCTGATTCCCGAAGCGGTGCTC
>JBJTIO010000192.1:0-11036 GCA_046095045.1 Actinomycetota bacterium | reverse complement strand
AGGTGACTCCATCGTTCGATCGGACGTCGTGGAATCGGAAGTCGGCCTTGATGGACGACCCGTACGTGATCCAGTCGATGTCGGAGCGACGCGCCACCACGTCGGCGATCACCGGATCGTCGATGCAGACGACCCGAGGTCCGTCGATGCCCTCCAGATACCGCACGAAGCCAGCGACCAACTCGTCGAACCCGCCATAATGATCGAGGTGATCGCGATCGATGTTGGTCAGGATCGTCGCCGAAAGCGGGAGCGCGAAGTGGGTCCCATCACTCTCGTCGGCTTCGACCACGAGTATCTCGCCGTCGGTCCAGCGGGCGCCCGAACCTCGATCGATAAGATCGGCCCCGACGACGTAACACGGGTCGACCCCGGCGATCTCGAGCGATCGAACCAGGAGCGAAGTGGTCGTCGTCTTCCCGTGCGTACCGGCGACGGCCACGCTCCGACGACGAGCGCACAGGGCGGCGAGCATGTCGGCTCGACTCAGATCGGGGACACCGAGAGTGCGCGCTCTCGTGCGCTCGATGTTGGAATGTGGAATCGAGGTGGACGATGTCACCGCGTCGCATCCGTCGACGACCGAGGCGTCATGACCGATGTTGATGCGCACTCCGAGTCTTCGTAGTCGGTCGACCACGTCGGATTCGCGGAGGACGCTCCCCGACACCGAATGTCCCATCTGGACGAGACACGACGCGATGGCGGTCAGGCCCGGACCTCCGACTCCGACCACATGGACGCGGCGGGGCGAAGCGAGATCGAACCGATCCGCAGTCACGCTCCGGCAATCTCCTCGATCACGTCGATGATCGCTCCACGACGATTTGGCTCGCCCTTGTCCCGAGCCCGGCGACCAAGGTCGTCGAGCCGGGTCCGGTCACCGCGCAGTTCGGCGATCGTCTTACTGAGTCGATGGCCGACCTCGGATTCATCGAGCAACACCGCCGCACCATCATCGCTCAACCAGCGGATGTTTCCGCGTTGATGATCATCGGTCGGACCCGACCACGGCGCGAGTATCGACGGAACGCAGACGGTCGCGACATCAGCCACGGTGCCCGCTCCACCGCGACCGATCATGAGATCGCTCGCGGCGTAGACGTCGGCCATACGTTCCTCGTAGCCGACCACTCGGTACCAAACGCCCGATGCCCCGTCGCGGTCGATGCCTCCCGACCCTCGGTGCTCGTCGACGAACCGCTCTCCAACGACGTGATGAACGGCCAGTCCGCGGTCATCGGAGAAGTCTCCCACGAATCGAAGAATCGATTCGTTCAACAGTCGCGAACCCAACGAGCCACCGATCACCGACACGAGGAAACGATCCGTCGGCACGCCCAAGGCGATTCGGGCCGACGTGCGATCACGCCCACGATCGATGTGTCGCACCGAGGCCCGCACCGGTGCTCCCGTCCATCGGGCTCGAGGCAACGTCGAGCCGGGGAATGCAGTCACCGTGGCGGCGGCGAAACGAGCCGTGAGTCGACTCGATCGACCGGGTGTTCGGTCGTACGACACGACCACGACGGGAATCCCGAGTCGTCTCGCGGCCAACACGGCGGGAAGGCTCGCGTATCCACCGACGCTCACCACGACACGGGGTGATTCGGCCCGCAGGATAGCGATCGCACGACGACGAGCGCGCCACAACTTGAACGGAAAGCCGACGTTCCGCCGCACCGCCGATACGCCGAAGGACCTCTGCACTCCGACGACGTCGAAGAACTCGTGTCGAAATCCGGTGGGCGGCACAATGCGCGTCTCGATCCCGCGCAGGGCACCCATGTAGAGAATCGAATCGAGCGGATGACCGCGTTCGACGAGTGCTTCAGCGACGGCGAGAGCGGGGAGCACATGTCCGGCGGTCCCGCCACCAGCGACCACCGCATGACAGGTCATCGAGGTCGTCGCGCCACGTTCATCAACAAACCGGCGGACACCATCGACACGATCAACGACGAACCCCCGAAGGAGATGAATGGCAGGGTGAGCCCCGTCACCGGTATCGCGCCGATCACACCACCAATGTTGATGCAGATCTGGATGAGGAACCAGCCGGCAATTCCACCGGCCAGGAGTCGCCCGAACGGCGTACGACACGAAATCGCCGCTTGGAAACCGAAGTAGATGAGGAAGGTGAACAATGCGATCAAGCCGATCACCCCGAGAAAGCCCATCTCCTCGGCGAGCGTCGCGAAGATGAAGTCGCTGTGGGCGAGCGGGACGTAGCCCCACTTCCCGGTGCCCGCTCCGATACCGGTTCCCGTCACGCCGCCATTCGAGAGACTGATCAAGGACTGGTACACCTGATAGGTCGAATGACCGCGATTGCCGTACAGGTCGAAGAACGAGGTGATGCGCACGAATTTGTCCGGACGCACCGCTATCAGAAGTCCGCCGAGAGCGGCCCCACCCGCGGCGACGGTGGCCATCGGCAACAACGGTGCACCGGCCAGGAACAGCACGATGAACCCGATCCCGATCATCACGGCACACGATCCGAAGTCGCTTTGCACGAGGGACAAAGCGGCACCTAGTCCGACCATGAGTCCGAACGGACCCATGGTCTCCCGCCAGTCGTCGATCTGCTTGATCCGTCGCGACAAGATGTCGGCTCCATAGATGACGATGAAGAGCTTCATGAACTCCGAGGGTTGGAAACGCTGATCGAGGATCTGGATCCAGGCGCGAGCACCATTCACCTCGACTCCGAGGCCCGGCACGAATGCCAGCAACATCAAGACGAGACCCACGATCGGACCGACGCGGGCGAACTTGTGCAGAACCGAGAGTCGCAACTTGTACGCGAAGATCATGCCCATGGCGCCGACGCCGGCATAGAACGATTGCCGACGGAAGAGTTTCCACGCCGAGTCACCACGATTGAACGAGACGATCGACGACGACGACATCACCATCACCAGGCCAAAAAGCACGAGGATGATCGACACTGCCGCGATCACGTAGTAGCCCACTGGCTTGGGATCACGCGAGGTCGCATCCTGATAACGCGATCGCAGACCGCCCTCTCCGGAGCGAAAACGTTGGGCTCGTTCGTACGCGGCGCGACGTCGATCGGCCAGGTTGTCCCCCGACTTGCGACGCCCCTTGTTCTGAATCGCAATCGTCACTTGCCGGCTCCCGTCTTCTTCGCACTCGTCTTCGAGTTCGCTTTCGCATTCGTCTTCCTCGGTCCTTTGGTGGCGATCACTTCCTTCGCGCACCGCGCGAAGTCGTCTCCTCGCTCTTGGTATCCCCCGTACCAATCGAAGCTCGCGCAGGCCGGCGACAAGAGCACCGTGTCCCCTGCGTGAGCCAGTGCAGCGGCGCGTTCGACGGCCTCGATCATCGATGACGCGCGCTCGACGGGCCGCAACCCGGCGAACGTCGCCGCGACGTCGTCTGCGGACTCACCGATGGCGACGACGGCCGTGATGCGGTCGACGCCGGCCGCCAACTCACTCAGATCGAGTCCCTTGTTGCGCCCGCCAGCAATGAGAACGACTTTCTCGAAACCACGGATTGCCGTCAATGCGGCGTGGGGCGTGGTGGCTTTGGAGTCATCGAACCAACGCACTCCAGCGTGTTCGGCGACCAACTCGATGCGGTGATGAGGAGGGACGAAAGTCGTCAACGTGTCTCCGATCGACCTCACGTCGGCGAGTCCCGGCTCGATGCACAGTGCCGCGGCCACGAGTCCATTGGACACGTCGTGCGGCAGGGAACGCGCCATCGACTTCACGGCCGTGATTTCGCCCGACGGACATTCGAGCACGCCGTCACGAACGCGGTACGAGGAGTTCGCGTTTCCGATGTCGATCCGCCGGCAACGAAGTACGTCAAGGTGGCGGGACACGACCGGATCCGTGACGACGCCGACTGCTACATCGCTCGTACGCACGTTGCGCCAGATGCGCGCCTTGGCCTGTTCGTACGAACCCATCGACGTGTGCCAATCGAGATGATCCGGAGCCAGGTTCAACCACGCCGACGAGTTGGCACGAAAAGTTTCGACGAAAGCCAGACGAAAACTGGTGGCTTCGACGACGAAGACGTCGACGTCGGAATCGAGGGCCTCGATCAACGGAACCTCGGTGTTACCGCACGCAATCGCGCGTTTGCCCGCGGCTCGCAGCATCGCCTCGGCCATCAGAACTGTGGTCGTCTTGCCGTCGGTTCCGGTGACCGCGATCATCGGACGGGGTCCACCGGGACGGGTCTGCTCCCATTCGTAGGCGAGGTCGAGCTCGCCGTACACGGCCTTGCGTTTGGACATCGCGAGTCGAAGAACGTCGTGGGTCTCGGGAACCCCCGGTGCCGGAGCGACCGAGTCGACAGAGTCGACGAGCGCTTCGAGACGACGCGCGTCCGGCGATTCGATCAACTCCACGCCGAGGGTTTTCAGCGCCGACCGCTTGGCCGGAGTCACGGAGTCATCGGCCGCGATCACCGAGTAACCGCGCGCAACGAGGGCCTTGGTCGTGGCCAAACCCGCGACTCCGACGCCGTAGACAAGAACGTTCTCGCTCACGGGAGCACCTTTAGTACGGCGTCACTGATCCGAGTGAAGTCGGCGATGAACAGAGCGAGTGATCCGGCCACGCAGATTCCGCCGATGATCCAGAAGCGAATGATGACCGTCGTTTCCGGCCAGCCGATCAACTCGAAGTGATGATGGATTGGCGTCATTCTGAAGAATCGACGCGTACGACCTGATGCCTTGAAGATCACCATCTGGATCGCGACCGAACCGGCTTCCATCACGTTGATGCCGCAAATGAGGGGCAACAGAAAATGCGTGTTCGTGGCGACCGCCATCAGTCCGAGGGCAGCACCGATTCCGAGAGCTCCGACGTCACCCATGAAGATGCGGGCCGGTGCGGCGTTCCACCACAGAAAACCTCCGCACGCTCCGGCGAACGCCGCCGCCAGGACCGCGAGATCGAGAGGGTTCACGGTTCCACCCGCGAGCACACCGTAAATCTCCGGATTGCGAAACGACCAGTAGCCGATGATCGTGAAGGCGAGGAACCCGAACAGTGCCGAGCCTCCAGCGAGCCCGTCGAGCCCATCGGTCACATTGACCGCATTCGTGGTCGCCCACATCATGAGCGCCGTCCACACCACCCACAACCACCACGGCAATTCCCAGCCCGGCCAATCGAAGCGAGTGAAAGAGATTGTCTCGGAGATGTCGGTGGCCGCGGCCAACCACCAGGTGATCCCCGCGGCCAGAGCGAAGGTGATGTAGCCCTTCTTCTTCCAGAAGATCCCGCGGTTGTGGCCCTTGTTCACCTTGATGACGTCGTCGAGCAGACCCATACCGGCCATCACGAGAATGCCCACGATGATGATCAGAGCCTGATTCGAGAAAGCGAGACCATCGCGCACGTGAGCAACGACCCACCCGGCAACCGCGGCGCCAACGATTGCGAGACCGCCCATCGTGGGAGTGCCGGACTTCTTTTCGTGGTGCGTCGGACCGTGATCCTCCTTGCCGAGGATGGGTTGGCCCTTGCCGCGGTTGCGGAAGAACGAGATCAGGAATAGCGTCCCCGTGAGGGACAACACCATTGAGGTGACACCAGCGATCATGACGGCGATCATCGGAGCGTCTCCAACAGTTGCCGCGCGACGACACGATCATCGAAATCGAGCACTTCGCCACCGATGGTCTGAGTGCTTTCGTGACCCTTGCCCGCGATGATGACGACGTCACCGATGTTGGCGTGACGGAACGCGAGTGACATGGCGGCGCGTCGATCGGGTTGGACTCCGACGAGCCGATGCCGCAGATGGTCGGGGATTCCGGCGACGATCGATGCGATGATCGCCTGCGGGTCCTCGGAGCGCGGGTTGTCGGACGTGACCACCACTCCGTCGGCGAGACTCGCCGCGGTCTCACCCATCATGGGACGCTTCATCTTGTCGCGGTCACCACCGCAACCGAACACCACGATCACACGACCGTCGACGTTCGCCTGTCGCACCGACCTCAGCACCTCAGCGAGACCATCGGGAGTGTGAGCGAAGTCGACCAGAACCACGAAATCCTGTCCCGCGTCGATGTGCTCGAAACGGCCGGCTACGGCGGGTGAATTCCGGAGTCCCTCGGCGATGGTCTCGGTGTCGATCCCCAACTCGCGGGCCGCGGTCGCCGCCGCCAGCGAGTTCATCACATTGACCGACCCGCCCATGCCCACGTCGATGCGCTGACCGGACCAGATGTACGAGTGACGGGTGGTCGTGACCTCGAGGTCGGACACGTCGGAAAGCGAAAAGCCGATCGTCGGCACGCGACCCGATTCGAGAAGTCTCCGACCGTACGGATCGTCGACGTTGACGACGGCCATTCGCGCGAGATCGGCCTCGAAGAGACGCGACTTGGCGCGGAAGTACTCCTCCTGATTCCCGTGGAAGTCGAGATGATCACGACCGAGGTTGGTGAAGATCGCGAGAGAGTAGGTCGTTCCGAGAACGCGGTCGAGCGCCAGTGCGTGCGAGGACACCTCCATGACCACGGCTCGGGTTCCCGACTTACTCATGTCGGCCAACGAGCGTTGCAGATCGGTGGCTTCGGGGGTCGTCAGGGTGCCGGTCAACGTGCCGATCACCTCGGTGGACACGGTGGCCGCGTCGAGGATCGAACCAAGCAGATGGGCCGTCGTCGTCTTTCCGTTCGTTCCCGTGATGCCAACGACCGTCATGTGTCGCGACGGACGTCCGAAGAACTCGCTCGCAACGGGACCCATGGCGGCACGGACATCATCGGCCCTCACTTGGGGAGTTCGATCCAAACCCGCGAGTCGATGTTCGACGAGCAGTGCGACTGCTCCGCGTTCGACGGCAGCCGAGGCGAACTCGTGACCGTCACGTTGTAGGCCGCGCACGCAGCAGAACAAACACCCCGGTGCGACCGCCCGCGAATCGTGAGTGATGTCGCTCACTTGCACATCGGGAACGTTCGCGACGAACTCAAGGTCGACTTCGCTCACGCGTCGCACGATCTCGGCGAGACTGCGCTCGGTGATCGTCGAGCTCATTCCGGCACCGCCGGACAGCCTGCGTCGCCGGCAACGGGTTCGATGGCGCGCTCGTGAATCGACATGGTGGCGATCTTGGCGAACGCCGGGGCGGCGGCGGTACCTCCGAATCGGTCACGGCTCGAGGGATCCGGTTCGTCGATCGACACTAGGATCGTGATGCGCGGGTCGTTCGCGGGGAGGAATCCGACGAAGGTGGCGAAGTAGGCGCGAGTCCCGTCCTCGTTCTCGTAGGTGCCGTTCTCCTGGATCTTGTAACCGGTTCCGGTCTTGCCTGCCACCGAGATGCCCTCGATACGCGCCCGCGTACCGGTGCCTTCGCACACCACGGCCGCCATCAGTGCCTGCATCGTGGTGGCCGTGGGTTCGGAGACGACCCGATGGCTCTCCCCGCTCGGCGCCTCCCACAACGATCCCTTCTCGTCGATGGTCGCCTTCACGAGGCGAGGCGACACGTACACGCCGTCGTTGGCGATGGCGTTGACCGCCGAGATCAGCTGCAACGAAGACGCCGAGAATCCGTATCCGTACGTGATGGTGGCGTTCTCCGAACCACGCCAATTCTCCGCCTGCTTCAACATGCCGGGTGTTTCGCCCGGGAACTGAAGGCTCGAGATCTTGCCGAAACCGAACGAATCGAGATAGTCGTGCAATCGTGGCGAGCCGACCTCGCTAGCGGCCATCAAGGTTCCGATGTTCGACGAGTGCACGAAGATGTCACGCAGTGACATCGGTTCGAGATCGTGCGGGTAAGCGTCCTTGATCGTCTTTTCGTATTCCTGTCCTTCGTCGAACACGAACACACCCGGCACGTCGTACACGCGGTCGGTCGTCGCCACACCGGAGTCGAGAGTCGCGGCGATGCTGAACACTTTGGCGACCGAACCGGGTTCGTGGGCCTCGACCGCGGCGAGGTTTCCGGATGTCAATTCCGGGATTCCCTCGTCGTTCTTGCGCACGCTCGCGATCGCCAGGATCTCTCCAGTCGCGGTGTCCATCACGATCGCGTTGCCGCCCTTGGCCGTCAATTCGTTCACGCGGGCGAGCAGGATCTGTTCGACTTGGTATTGCATCGAACGATCGATGGTGAGAACGAGGTCGGTGCCCGGTCGCGGTTGGTCGACCACCCGCTCTGTGCCCGGAAGGCTTCGTCCGTTCGACGACTCCTTCACCATCTGTCCGTCCTCGCCCCGCAAAATCTTGTCGTACTGAAGTTCGATACCGGTCGCGCCCGAGCCGAAGGGGTCGGTGCGCCCCACGATGTTGCGAGCCAAACCGCCGGCCACTTCGACGCGCTCGGGCTCGGTGATACCGAAGATGCCGGCGAGATTCAGCGAGAGCACGGCCTCGGCCACGTTCTCATCGACGAAGCGTTGCACGTACACGAAAGTCGAGCTCTCGTCGGAGAGTTTGGTCGCGAGATCGGTCTCCGAGACCGCGTCGATGCCGAGAAGTTGGGCGAGAACGTGTGCCGTAGCGGCCGGATCGATGATCGCCTGTGGGTTGGCGTAGATCGAGGTGGCCGGAACGGTGATCGCCATCTCGTTGCCGTCACGATCGAAAATCGTGCCGCGCGACGCGGTGATCGCCGTGAATCGCTGACGCTGTTGAACGCCCTCAGCGCGGTACCCGGCACCGTGCGCAACCTGCACCCAGAAGCTACGGCCCACGAGACCAATCATGCAGACGAGTCCGATCGCGACCATCACGTGGAAGCGTGTGCGGCGCATTCCGGCGGTCGACGGGGTGCGAACCGGCGCTGCTTCACGATCTCGCTTCGACCCGAAGAAGAGTCCGAGCCGTTGCGGTCCGATCGCTTTCTTCGTCGTGGTGCGCCCTTGCGACGAAGAGGCTGTGCGTTGACGCGATCGAGAGGAAGACCGCTGACGCGACGAGGAGGTCGATCGCTTCGTCATATCGTCCGCAACGCGAGCTTTCCTCGTCGACCCCGCGCGACGCGCTGGCTCCACTTTGCGCCGGGACTTGGGGACGGACGGAGTCGTGCCGCGACGCGACGATGAACGCCCTCTCACGGTCGGCCTCCGATCAACGCTTTGACTGCGCCGTAATTGTCGAGGGGATCCTCCGAGTCGGACAGATATTCGGGAGCGACTCCACCCGTGCTCACCAGCACGGCGGCCACACTCTCCGGATCGACGACCGTGAAATCGGTTCCCGATCCCGGGATCATTCCCATGGCCGTCGCTTCGGTCACCAATCGCGCCGGATCCCGGAGCGCTGACCGCTCGAGCCGAAGGGCGTCGTAACGATCACGTTCGGCCTGGATTTGCGCGTTGATCTTGTCGATTTTCATCTGCGTCTCGGCGATGCGGGTCTGGAATGCCACGACGAGAAACATCACGGCGATGGCCGTGATGGCGATGGTCGACGACACGAAGATCACCCGACGCATGCCCGTGGTCGCATCGCGACGCGTGACGACGCGCGCCACCGGCGACTTCGTTGCCCGACGACCTTCGGCCGTGCGCGGCTTGACCTTGCGCGAAACCGGTTTCGGGGCGGGTCGCGCGGTACGCGGAATGGAGGCGACGGCCTTGGCCATCAGATCACCTCCACGACACGCAGTCGCGCCGACGCACTTCGCGGATTCTCGGCGCACTCACGATCGCTCGGTTTGGCCGCCACCCGCACCGGGCGCACGATCGCGACCGCCCCGCAGGCGCACGGAAGTCCGGTCGGACACTGACAACCACCCGTGGCGTGGAAGCGGAACCGCTCCTTCACGATGCGGTCCTCGCCGGAGTGATACGACAGCACTGCGATGCGCCCTCCCGCGATCGTGCGTTCGATGGCACGGTCGATGGCCACCGGCAGCACGTCGAGCTCGCTGTTGACCGCAATGCGAATCGCTTGGAACGTGCGCTTGGCCGGGTGACCACCGCGCCGCCGTGCCGGAGCGGGAATCGCCGCCGACACGACGTCAGCGAGGTGCACGGTGTCCGTGATCGGTCGCGCGGCGACGATCGCCCGAGCGATGCGTCCGGCGAAGCGCTCGTCGGCGAACTCGCGAAGAATGCGCGCGATCTCGATGTCGTCGCGGCCATTGACGATGTCGTCGGCCGACACCGGGTCGGCCGGGTTCATCCGCATGTCGAGCGGAGCAGCGACCCGATAGGAGAACCCACGTTCGGCCACGTCGAATTGATGCGACGAGACACCGAGGTCGAACAGCGCACCCGACAGCTGTTCGACCCCCGCGTCCCCCATGGCGTGATCGATGAAATCGAAACGTCGTTGCGTCGACCGAAACCGATCGCCGTACGACGACAGGCGTTCGCGCGCGGCCGCGAGGGCGGCCGGATCGCGATCGACGCCGAGAATTCCGTGACGCTCGTCCGCGTCGAGCAACGCGCGGGCATGGCCACCGCCACCGAGAGTCGCATCGAGGATGAACCCGGTCGGCACCACCGACATGGCGGCAACGATCTCGTCGAGCATCACCGGAACGTGAGCGAATCGTTCGGCCGTCATCATGACGCGCCCCCCGCCACGGCCTCGGTGCCTTCCGACAGCATGCGCTCGAAACGTGCGGGTTCCCAGATCTCGACGCCGTCGAAGGCGCCCGACACCACGACCTTGGCACCGGGCAACAGTCCGGCGTATGCCCGCAGGTTCTCGTCGATCGTGATGCGCCCCTGCGCGTCGACCGACACTTCGGTCATGCTCACCGCGAGAGCACGCAATTCGCTCATCGACTTCTCGCCGCGCTTGACGGCCTGCAGGATCTCCTCCCCGCGCGCCGCCGCGACCGCCTCGGTGACCACCACGACGCACTTGTCCTGACCGATCACGAGAAAGCATCGGGGTTCGAGCCGATGGCGGAAGGTCGGGGGGAGCGCCACACGACCCTTGGGGTCGAGCTGACGCTCGTATCGACCGACGAAACCTTCCACTGAACTGCCCCTCGCTGTGCTTCTGAGTTCCGGGGAGAGGTGGCTTCTGCCTCCACTTCCCCCCACTGGCCCCCAT
>JBJTIO010000191.1:0-3088 GCA_046095045.1 Actinomycetota bacterium | reverse complement strand
GAACTCCTCTTGGAGACCCTCCTTGCCTTCCATGAACTGGATGTCGTCGATCAACAGAACGTCGATGTCGCGGTAACGGCGCTTGAAGTTGGCGATGGTGTTGTTTCGGATGCCATCGACGTACTCGTTCAGGAACGTCTCAGTCGAGATGTATCGCACCTGATAATGGCTGTAGTTCTGCAACACGTAGTGGCCGATCGCGTGCAGCAGGTGGGTCTTTCCCAGTCCGGCCGAGCCGTAGATGAAGAGCGGGTTGTACGAGCGAGCAGGGGTTTCGGCCACCCGTTGGGCGGCAGCCAGAGCGAAGCTGTTCGAGGCGCCGCGCACGAAGGTCTCGAAGGTGTACCGAGGATTCAGGCCCGCTCGATCAGCTGCGGTGCTGACCAGGGAGACCGTTGAGTCGACGACCGGCGGGGTGTCGGGCTGGATCGTGATGGTGACGGTGTCCGACTCGGTGTCGACACCCCCGTTCTCCGGGGCGACGATCTCGACGACCAAACTGCGCGCGCCCGAACCGGCTTCGGTCATGGCGTCTAGGACGATCGGGTAATAGCGGGAGAGAATCTTGTCGCGGACGGTGCCGCTCGGGACCGCGAGGCGCAAGGTGTCGTCGCTCACGGTCAGGGCGTGCACGTCGTTGAACGTCGAGTACCACACCGCATCCGACACCTGATCTCTCAGGTATCGGGACACCGATGTCCACACATGTTCCGCCTCTTCGACCTGCACTTCTTTGCCCTTCTGCGTCTGCTATCCACAGTTATGTCCACACGATGTGGACAATCCCCCACCCGGGTTTCGACCCTCCGAATTCGGGGTATCGAGCACCGGAATCGGAGACCATAGCAGCCTGTTGATAGTCGGCGAAATGCCCAATTTCGGACCGACCGAATTGGTCGATCCTCGAGCGATGTTGCCCCCGTCCCTGACTGCCCATAGCCTTGCCTGACGCACCTGTCTCAGGGGTCGGAAAGTTCGTTCCGAACCGTGATTCAGGATGGCTGAAAAGTGGCCACTATCTGGTGTTTTGCGCCTGGTCGTCACCAGAACCGAGGAGTCGTTGTGAAGCGCACATATCAACCCAACAAGAAGCGCCGGTCGGTGAAGCATGGCTTCCGGGCGCGCATGTCCACCCGCGCCGGGCGCGCCGTGTTGAAGGCCCGTCGTCTCAAGGGCCGCAAGCGGCTCTCGGCTTGATCGGACGTCTTCACCGGCGGGACGAGTTCGAGCGGCTTCGTCGCCAGGGATCCCGTGTTCGCAGTGGAGTTGTCTGGTGCATGATGTTGCCCGACCCTGAACTTGATGGTCCGCGCATGGCTTTTGCCATAGGTCGGTCGTCTGGTGATGCCGTCGATCGCAATCGAGCTCGTCGTCGCATCCGCGAGGCCTTTCGGGGCATCGACCTGCCCAGTGGTCTGTACTTGGTCGGCCTCACTGTGCCGGCCACCTCGGTCACGTTCGCTCATGCCGTGGCGGCCGCCGACGGCATCGCAAAGAAGGTTTCGTTATGAAATCCTTCCTGGTCAGAGGCATCAATTGGTATCAGACCGCTCGTGAAGGGCGCCCGTCGCCGTGCCGTTTCACCCCGTCGTGCTCCGAATACGCCAAAGTAGCGGTCGAGCAATACGGTGCGGGGCGTGGAACGTGGCTTGCCACACGACGCCTGATGCGCTGCCGGCCGTTCGGACCCTCGGGGTCCGACCCGGTGCCGGTGGCTCAGTGCGTGGATCACGATCACTCCGAACACATCTCTGAACGAAGGGCCTCCTGACATGTTTCAAGCCGCCGCGTGGTTGATCAGCCAGTTCTACGCACTCACGACCAACTATGTCTTCGCTATCGCTCTGGTCGCGGTCGTGATCATGATGCTGATCTTCCCGCTCACGTTGAAGAGCACCAAGTCGATGCTCGAAATGCAAAAAGTTCAACCAGAGATGCGTCGTTTGCAACAGCAGTACCGCAACGATCGACAGAAATTGAACGAAGAAATGATGAAGCTCTACCAAGAGCACAAGGTCAATCCATTGGCATCTTGTCTGCCACTTCTTGCCCAGATGCCGATCTTCATCATCATGTTCCGAGTGCTCCACAAGCTCACTGAGTTGGATGCGGACGGAACCTTCAACCCGAGTTACCTCTCCAAGTCGAGTGAGTTGTATGTCAGCCTCGACAACAAGACCGAGATGCTCTCGTTCGGGATTGATCTGGCCAAGACTCCCGTCGAAGCAGTGCAGGACAGCCCGGGTTCGGGTGTGGTGTACATCCTGCTGGTCGTGGCCTTGATGGGCCTGTATTTCTTGCAGCAGCGCATGATCGCCTCGCGCACTGTCTCCCCCACCATGTCGGCCACCCAGCAGAAAGTCCTGCAATACCTGCCGGTTTTCTTCGGTGTGTTCCAGTTCTTCTTCCCCGTGGCCTTGGTGGTCTATTACATCGCACAAACCTTGGTGCGCATCGCCCAGCAGGCCTACATCACTCGGCGTTTCTACCGAGGCGAAGGCTCGCTCGGCCACCAGGCCCAACAGGCCAGCGTCAAGGCGCGCGAGATGGCCAAAGAAGACGGTGGGGGAGGACTGTTCGGGCAGTTGAGGCAAGAAGCGTCCCGAGCCAAGGACACCCCCAAGTCCACTCCGACCAGCAAGCGGGTCACCCCGCCCAAGGGAGGATCTACCCCCAGCAAGGGCAAGCCGACTCCGTCGAATCGCCCCAAACCCTCGTCAGGTAAGTCGCGCCATCCCAAGCCGCCGCGTCCCTGATCCGACCAGAAAGCAGGAATACCCATGGAATGGGTTGAAACCACCGGAAAGACCATCGAAGAAGCCAAGAGCATCGCCCTCGACCGTTTGGGCGTTGCCGACGAAGATGCCGAATTCGAGGTACTTGACGAGCCCAAGCCCGGCCTCTTCGGTCGGGTGCGCGGTGAAGCCCGCGTCCGTGCTCGCGTGATGCCCAAGTCCCCGCGGTCGAAGAACGACCGCCGCGACCGAGGTCGCCGTCGTGACGGCGGAGAGAAGACGCCCAAGCCGCAGAAACAGGAGAAGAAGATGACCGAGAACTCCGAACGCCCGCGCCGCGAACGACCCGAGGG
>JBJTIO010000190.1:0-24226 GCA_046095045.1 Actinomycetota bacterium | reverse complement strand
CGGAGTTCGTTGGTCGATCCCCGGCGATTGGGCGACCGTCGACGCCGACGGAACGGTTCAACTACTCGGTCGAGGTAGCCAGTGCATCAACACCGGGGGCGAGAAGGTGTACCCCGAGGAAGTCGAGGAAGTGCTGAAGCTTCATCCCGACGTCGCCGACGCCGCCGTCGTCGGTCTTCCCGACGAGCGATTCGGACAGTCGATCACCGCCCTCGTCGAGCCCCTTCCCGGTCGCACCGTCGACGAAGCCGACCTCATCGCACACGTGCGCGGTCGCCTCGCCGCGTACAAAGCCCCCAAACGCGTGGTCTCGGTCGACACCATCGGTCGAGCCGGCAACGGAAAGCTCGACTACAAGTCGCTCACCGAGCGTGCCGCGCGAGCACTCGGCTAGCGTTCTCTCCGCCCCCTTTCAGAGAACGAGGTTCACATGTCCGTACTCGGATACGACGGAAAAGTTGCGATCATCACCGGCGCCGGTGGTGGGCTCGGACGACAGCACGCATTGTTGATGGCCAAGCGTGGTGCACTCATCGTGGTCAACGACCTCGGTGGTTCCGTCGACGGCACGGGCGCAAACGCCTCGGCCGCTCAGAAGGTCGTCGATGAGATCAAGGCGGCCGGAGGCGAAGCGGTTGCCGATCACAATTCGGTCGCCACGCCCGAGGGTGGAGAGGCCATCGTTCAAACCGCGATCGATGCCTTCGGTCGGGTCGACATCGTGATCAACAACGCCGGCATCCTGCGCGACAAGGCGTTCCACAACATGGAGCCCGATCTCCTCAATCCCGTGCTCGACGTCCACTTGAAGGGCGCCTTCTACGTCACGAAGCCCGCCTTCGTGCGCATGCGCGAGCAAGGGTACGGACGCATCGTGTCCACGTCGTCGGCGGCGGGCGTGTTCGGCAACTTCGGTCAGACCAACTACGGCGCCGCCAAGATGGGTCTCGTCGGCTTCACCCGCGTGCTCGGCGTCGAGGGTGCGAAGTTCAACATCAAGGCGAACGCGATCGCGCCCTTGGCGATGACCCGCATGACCGAGAACATCCTCGGCGGGCTCAAGGACAAGCTCGACCCGGGTCTCGTGTCGCCACTCGTCGCGTTCCTCGCTCACGAGGACTGCCCAGTCTCGGGGCAACTCTTCTCGGTGGGTGGCGGACGGGTCGCCCAGGTGTTCCTCGGCGAAACGAACGGCTACTACAACCCCAACCTCACGCCCGAGGACGTGCAAGGAAACTGGGACGTGATCACTGATCGCTCGACCTACTCGGTCCCGAACAACCTCGGCGACGAGACCGCGTTGTTCCTTCCGTTCTTCAAGTGAGGCCCGCATGATCAGCGTCGAAGAATTCGCGGTGTCATCCGCCGAATGGCTCGCCGCGAACAAGTCGCGGGCGCCACGCGACTACGGCGCGATCTGTCCGCCCGACATGGTCGAAGCCGGGCTCGACTGGCAACGCCACCTCTACGCGACCGGTCACGCCGGCATTCATTGGCCGAACGAGTTCGGCGGACAAGGCCTCACCGCGGCTCACCAATCCCAGTGGCTCTACGAATGCGCTCTCGCCGGCGTGCCGGGCGTGTTCAACATGGTCGGGCTCGTGCTCGCCGGTGGTGCGATCCAAAAGTTCGGCACACCCGAGCAACAGCAACGTCACCTGAACGCCACTTTGCGCGCCGAGCACGTGTGGTGCCAATTGTTCAGCGAACCCGGCGCCGGAAGTGACCTCGGATCGCTCTCCACCCGAGCGGTGCGCGATGGTGATCGTTACATCGTGAACGGCCAGAAGGTGTGGTGTTCGGGAGGTCGCTACAGCAACTGGGGCATCCTGATGGCACGCACCAACCCCGACGCTCCCAAGCACGAGGGCATCAGCTTCTTCCTGATGGACATGAGCCTTCCCGGCATCGAGATCCGACCGCTCAAGCAAATGACCGGTGAAGCCGAGTTCGACGAGGTCTTCTTCACCGACGTTGAAATGCCGGCCGATGCGCTTCTCGGACCGCTGCACGGTGGTTGGGGTGTCGGCATGGCGGTCCTCACATCCGAGCGAGGCCACATCGGCACCAGTGTCGTCTCGCTCGAACGTCGCCTCGAGTCGATCTCGCGTCTCGCCGAAGGACGCGAGTTGTCCGATTCGGAACGTCAACGACTCGCGACGTTGTTGTCGAAAGGAATGGCCTACAAGGCCATGGCCCAACGCCAGGGACCGGTCGCGTCGACCGCGGCATCGCTCATGACGCTCGGCATCACCGAGATGATGTTCGACACCGCGATGTTGCGGGCCGACATCGCCGGAGTCGAGTCGACCCTCGAAGGCGCCGACGCCTTCGGACTTCTCTCGGCACCGGGTGGTCGCATCGCCGGTGGCACGAGCCAGGTGCAACGCAACATCATCGGCGAGCGTCTGCTCGGTCTGCCCCGCGAACCATCGTCGCGCAAGCCATCGACCGAACAGTGACGTCCGTGGTGGAGGGTCGTTCGCGACTTCCGGTGGTGTTCATCGGTCACGGGAGTCCGATGAACGCGCTCGAGCACAATCGATTCACCGTTGCCTGGCACGAATTCGTGCGATCGATACCGACCCCACGGACGATTCTCGCGATTTCCGCCCACTGGTACACGCGTGGCACCGCCGTCACCGCCATGGAGTCTCCTCGCACCATCCATGACTTCACGGGTTTCCCCGACGAACTCTTCGCCTTCGAGTATCCAGCCAGTGGATCACCGACCATCGCCCGACGAGTCGCCGAACTGCTGGCACCTCACGAAGTCGGATTCGACACGTCGTGGGGACTCGACCATGGCACATGGTCGGTGCTGGCGCACATGTACCCACGAGCCGATGTGCCCGTCGTCCAGTTGTCGATCGACGCGGCGCTCGGCACGAGCGAACATCTCGAACTCGCCGCGCGCCTCGACCCGCTTCGCGACGAAGGTGTGCTGATCGTGGCGAGCGGGAACGTGGTGCACAACCTCTCGATGATCGATTGGTCGAGCCCCGACGAAGCCTTCGGCTGGGCCGATGACTTCGACCGCCGAACCCGCGAGGTGATGCTCGAGCGTCCGCGCGAACTTGCGAGTCTCGCGTCGCACCCGTCGTACCGAGCCGCCGTGCCCACGGCCGAACATTGGCTGCCATTGGCGTACGTCGCCGGGTTGGCCGCGGGCGGAGACGTCGAGGTTCTGGTCGGCGGCGGGGTGTACGGGTCGCTCACGATGACATCGTTCGTCGTTCGTTGAATTTCCACTCCGGGGCCGCTGAGGTGAATGAAAACACCAGCACAATTGGGCCGCCCTGCCGAACATCGCATAACCGCCCGTAGAATTCGCCGTCTCCTAATTCATGAGTCGACGTCGAGTCGATCTCGTCGGGAAGAGCGGTAACCAGACAGTGAAAATCGCATCCACGAACGGTGTCAAGGTCGAGTTGCACGATCTCGGCGGCACGGGCCCGAACATGCTCATGTCGCACGCCAATGGGTTCCATGGCCTGTGCTGGAAGCCCGTCGCGGCGAACCTGGTGAAGCGCTTCCACTGCTGGGCCCACGATCATCGGGGTCACGGCGACACCGCCGCCCCGAAGGATTGGAAAGTCGCCTGGTCGGGCTACGCCGCCGACGCCACGGCCGCCGCCAAGTCTCTGTCGCAAAAGGGTGGAATCATCGGCGTTGGTCACTCGATGGGCGGGGCGACTCTGTTGCTCACCGCGATGAAGAACCCCGGTCTGTTCCGCGGCTTGCTGTTGTACGAGCCGATCCTCTTCCCCGACGACGTGAAGCGTCCGGCGAACCGGCCCAACGTGTTGGCCGATGGAGCTGCTCGACGCAAGCCCTCGTTCAAGTCGTTCGACGACGCGATCAAGAACTTCTCGTCGAAGATGCCGATGTCGAGCTTCACACCGGAAGCACTCGAGGCCTACGTGCACGGGGGCTTCCGCAAGGGTGACGACAGTCAGGTCCACCTCAAGTGCTCGCCCGAGTTGGAGGCGGAGAACTTCCGCAACCCGCAGATCCCTCAACTCTGGAAGAAGCTCCCCGAGATCGACATTCCGGTGTGGGTGCTGAGCGGTCACCCCGAGCCGTTCCAGCCGTCCGGATTCGCCGAGGCGATCGCCGACCGACTGCCCCGCGGCAATCACATCGAGTACAGCGACCTCGATCACTTCGGACCGTTCGTCGATCCGGTGCGCATCGCTCGCATCGTCGACACCTTCGCCGACACCTTGGAGCCATGACGAACGTCGTCGATCCTCCCGGCTCCGGCATCTTCGGTCCCGGTGTCGATCGGCTAGACGCACGAGCCGATCAGGTGCTCGAACCGTGGCGATCGAACAAGTCGGCGTCGCGCGTCTTCACGGCGGCGAGCCGACTCGGTGACTTCAGCGTGATCTGGCATCTCGTCGGTGTCGCCCGCGGTTCGACCAGCCCGAAACGAGCGACTCAAGCGGTCGCGCTCTCGGCTCTGCTCGGTGCCGAGTCGCTCATCGTGAATCAGGGCGTGAAGCGCATCTTCAAACGCGAGCGCCCCACCGAGGGCGGCGACGATCGTTTCGATGTTCGTACTCCCTCGACGAGCAGCTTCCCCAGCGGTCATGCCAGCTCCGCGATTTTCGCCGCGACGGTTCTCACCACGTGGGACGGAAAGAAGTCGGCCCCGCTGTGGTTCGGACTCGCCGCGGTGGTGGGCACGAGCCGCGCCTTCGTGCGCATCCATCACGCGAGTGACGTCATCGGTGGCGCCGCTGTCGGCCTCGGACTCGGTCTCCTGGTGCGCCCAATCGTCAAGCGCCTGCGTTGATTTCGAGTCGCGCCACTTCGGCGATCGACACGACCGTCACCGAGTAGCCGTCTCCCGTCCATGAGTCACCAGCACGAAGTTCGGGCGAGACGAGAAATTGACGACGCAGAAAGCCGCCAAGGTCGACGTCGTCGATGCGGTGCACGACCACGAAATCCGAACCGTGGAAAGCATCGTCACCCGTGGCCGACACGAATTCGACGGTGAGCATCGAATCCTCGTCGAGTGGCAGGACGACGAGCAGCGGATCGTTTCCGTCGATCTCGGATCGTGGACCGAGCATCACCACACCGCTCTCGGCCATCTCGGCGACGCGATCGCGTTCGATCCACCCCGAAGCAACGAGGTTGATCGCCAACACACCCGGCCCATGGCGCAGTGACGCATCCACGAGGCGCGGTGCCGCGCTGTCGCTCATCAGGTCGTAGGGGCTGTCGTAGACCACGCCATCAAGACCTTCGCGCGACCGCGAGCTGTGAGGCCAATCGAGACCGTGCCCGAGTTCGTGTTCGACGAGATCGAACGGAACATCCGAATCGTTCGGTGACATGAAATCCGCGGCGCCCACATACACGTAACGACCGGTTTCGCTCGCGGGACACGCACCGGAACACACGGTCCCCGGACCTCCACGACCACCATCGGCGTTCGCGTCGTGCTGGGCGTCGCCGACGACGATCACTCCGTCGGCCGACGACCGAGCGAGCGCGCGATCGACACACTGCTGTGAAGTTTCGTCGACCGAGATCGACACGTCATTCGGCGACGGGACCAATCGGAGTCGGTAGACGCCGCCCGACACACGGTCGAAATATTCCGAGACGGGCGCGAGCACCTCGACGATGTCGGCGGCGGTCCGGGTCATCCGTACGTCGATGTCGGCGTACAGCGGATCCTGCACGCCGATCGGCACGTGACAGACGGTCACGTCCCACACGTCCTCCCCCGCCGCCAAGACCGGTCGCGAGGTGTCGATCAAAGCACCCAGAGGATCGACCTCGGACTCCGAGCCCCCGCAGCCGACAGTCATGATCGCCCCCGTGAGCAACACGACCAGACGCTTCATGCGCACCGAACCGTAGTCTCCATGGGGTGAACACCGGCATCCGCTTCGATCGAAAGATGTCCGAGGCCGAAGGTCTGATGTGGCGACTCGACAAGGATCCGTACCTGTCGTCGACGTTCGCCAACTTGTCGGTGCTCGACAGGTCGCCCGACTTCGATCGTCTGCGCCGGCGCATGGAGCGCGCCTCCATCGCGATTCCGCGACTTCGCCAAAGAGTGCAATCCTCGCCGGCGAATCTCACGCCACCCCTGTGGGTCGAGGACCCCGACTTCGACATCGACTATCACGTGCGACGAATCGCGCTTCCGTCGCCGGGGTCGATGCGTCAACTTCTCGATCTCACCACCCTCGTGTGCAACGATCCCTTCGATCGCACGCGGCCCCTCTGGCAGTTCGTGGTGATCGAGGGTCTCGAGGACGGTCGCGCCGTGCTCGTCGAGAAACTCCACCACTCGATCGCCGACGGAGAAGGGAGCGTGCAGTTGTCGCTGCAGTTCTTCGACTTCGATCGCGACGCACCCGAGCCCGAGCCGTTGCATTGGGACGCCGAAGCCGAAACGTCGTCGATGATCAATCTCGACGTGTGGCGCGAGATGCTCGCCGGACCGCTGAAACTGCCGATGGCGCTGGTCAAGCAGGTGCGCGATCTCATCGCCGATCCGACCCAGATACCTGCCAATGGGTCGGCGACGATCGACACCCTGCGCGGCGTGGTCGGCCAACTCACCGACGTCGAACCCGCGCGCTCGCCACTCTGGACCACGAGATCGCTACGTCGACGTGTCGAGGTCCTGCGAGCGCCGTTCCTCGCCACACGCGACGCCGCGCGCGCACTCGGAGGCACGTTGAACACCGCGCTCTTGTGTGCGGCCGCCGACGCCGCCGGTCGCTATCACCGCGAATTGGGTTCGCCGATCGACGAACTTCGGGCGTCGATGGCCATCAGCACACGAAAGTCCGACGGCGAGGCGCCGAACGCGTTCTCGCTCGCCCGCATGTTGGTGCCCACCGCAACGATGCCAGTTCGCGATCGGTTCGCGGCAGTGCACGAAGCAACCGTGGCCGCCGCCGACGACTCGGCGGGTGCTCTCGTCGGAGCGGCCGCGTCCCTCGCCACGTCCCTTCCCACGGGTCGGATCACCCGCATCGCGCGGCTGCAGTCGCAAACCATCGACTTCGCCACGTCGAACGTCAAAGGGACTCCCATCCCCGTCTACGTCGCCGCCGCCGAGAACGTGGCCAACTATCCCGTCGGCCCACTCGGTGGCGTGGCGTTCAACCTCACGCTGCTCTCGCATGTGGGCAGCCTCGACATGGGTCTCAACATCGATGCGGGGGCGATCAGCGAACCCGAACTACTGCGCGAGTCGCTGCATCGCGCCTTCGACGACCTGGTGATCGCAGCCGCGCCCAAGAAGGGCCGGGCGAAGAAGAAATCCTGATCAGCCGCGGACGGCCGTGGTGAGCAAATTGCGCACGTCGAGCAACAAATCGCTCACTTCACCGGCGGACACGAGTTCGCGCCGGACCATCTGAGCCAGAGCTCCGTCGATGGCGGCCAGGGCCTGATCGATGACCTCGGCGGACACGACCTTGATGTCGTTGATGTCGAGTTCAGCGACTTTCTCGGCGACCTGCGATGTCATCGATTTCTCCCTGTTTCTCACCCACCGCCGTGTCCGGCGATGGCGTCACAACGAGAACGTAATTCGCGTCGTGACCCCTGTGAGGGATCGTACACCTGAGGTGTCGGACACATCGGGATACCCGTACATCGTTTCTGCCGACAGCCAGCACCTACGATCCGAACATGGATGTGAACGGTTCAGGAGTCGTCGTCACGGGCGCATCCGGTGGTATCGGCGACGCGCTCGTTCGACGATTCCATTCGTTGGGTGCACGAGTGGTCGCGAGCGACGTGCGGCCCGAGGGCATCTCGGCGCTTGCCGCCGAACTCAACGCCATTCGGCCGCGCTCAGTGCTCGCTCTCACGGCCGACGTGTCGACCGAGGTCGGAAATCGCGACCTCGTGGAAGGGGCACGAGAGTTTCTCGAACTTGACGGCGGTCGAGGCATCGATCTCTTCTTCGCGAACGCGGGCGTGGGTGGGGGCACGTGGATCGAATCCACGACCGAAGATCAGTGGGATCTCGCGTTCGCCGTCAACGTGCACGCGCACCGGTGGGCCGTGAAACACCTCATCTCCGACTGGCTCGCGCGCGGCGGCGGTTACTTCTGCTCCACCGCGTCCGCGGCTGGGCTGTTGAGCCAGATCGGTTCGGGTCCGTACTCGGTCACCAAACACGCCGCCGTGGCTTTCGCCGAATGGGTGTCGATCACCTACGGCGACCGTGGCGTGAAGGTGAGTTGTCTTTGCCCCCAAGGTGTCAACACCGACATGTTGCGCCAGAGCGACGAAGGTTTCGGCAACGCGACGAACGTGGTGCGCGCCGCCGGCGTCGTGCTCGAACCGGCCGACGTCGCGATCGTGGTGAGCGACGCGATCCGTGACGAGAAGTTCCTCATCCTCCCGCATCCCGAGGTCGCCGACTACGAACAGCGCAAGGCCACCGATCGCGATCGCTGGTTGGCCGGCATGCGCAAGCTCCAGGCTCGGGTGCTCGGAAACAGCTGACGATGACGAGCCGTTCCACCAACGAGCAGGCCGAGGTTCTGCGTCGCCTCGGCCTCGTCGCCGGGGAAGAAGTGCGTTTTCGTCGCGCCGATCGAGGTCGGTGGCAGTCCGGCCGTATCTCGTGCGTCGAGCGTGACGGCAGCATCACCGTCCACGATTCGCACGGTGCGGCGCGATCGTTGCGGCCCGAGAAACTCGAGGTGCGTCGACCCGGAAAGCGCCGCAGTCTCGTCTGGACTCCGGTCACCGCCGTCGCCGTCACCTGGGAGCAACTCACTCTCTTCTGAGCGACTACCCTCGCCCCATGGGCGTACGACTGGATCCTGAAGACGAATACATGCACGAGCTCGGCCCCGAGTCGAACTTCAACGAGAGCATGTACATCAACTGCTTCGACCCGCAGAACAAGGTCGGTGGCTGGTTCCGCATGGGCAACCGAGCCAACGAGGGCTACGCCGAGATGACGGTGTGCATCTACCTTCCCGACGGTTCGGTCGCGTTCATGTTCAAGCGACCGACGATCGAGAACAACGATCGTCTCGATGCCGGCGGACTCACATGGACCATGGTGAAACCGTTCGAGGAACTGCGCATCGATTTCACCGGCAAGGTCGTCGTTCTCGCCGAACCGACACAGATGGTCGACCCCAAGACCGCTTTCAAGAACAATCCCTACGCCGAATGCGAGGCGCACATCACCTTCACGGGTCAGGGACGCTCGAGCATGTTCGGAGGCGAGCCCGACACACCGCACGAGGCACCGGGCGAGGAGTTCGCCAAGGGGCACTACGAGCAACTCGTCGCCGCTCACGGAAGCATTCGTGTCGGCGATCAAGAATGGGAGATCAACGGCTTCGGCCTGCGCGATCACTCGTGGGGTCCGCGCTATTGGCAGGCTCCGTGGTACTACCGCTGGCTCACGGCGAACTTCGATCAGAACCTCGGCTTCATGCTCTCGCGTGTCGCCAAGAAGAACGGTCCCGGAACGCGAGGCGGTTTCGTCTGGGAGGACGGAACCATGCACCTCTGCGACCACGCCGAAATCACCACCGAGTTCGCGGGCGACGACAACTACCACGAGCGCATCGAAGCAGTGCTTCGCAGCAGTCGCAGCGACCGCGAGTGGCGTTTCACGGGCGAGGTCATGAGCCTCATTCCGTTGCGTAATCGTCGTCAGGCTCCCGACGGAGAATGGCTCACCACGCGCATCAGCGAGGGCATGACGCGATGGCAGATGACCTCCGATGAGCACGCCGGCAAGGTGGGCTACGGATTGTCGGAGTACCTCGACCAGATCATCGACGCCAAGCCCGTCGGCATCGACGAATAGTCAGAGCGCTCTCACTACGTCGACCAAGGCCTCGACGAGTTCGTCGAGTATCGACGCGGGAAGGTCGACGGCCTCGCCGTACAACTTGACCTTCGGCTCGGTCCCACTCGGTCGAATCTGCAGACGTATTCCGCGACCACCTTCCTCGTCGAGCCAGAGGCGCACCAAGTCGGCCTCGGGGAACGTCCTCACCGCCACCACCGCGCGATCGGCGACGCGCGTCGGTGGTTGCTCGGCCAGCGCGCGCACCAATTGTGCGCCACGAGCCGGATCGAACGGAACGCTGCGCTCGGTCGTCACGTGGCGACCGTGTCGTCGTGCCAAAGCGTCGAGTCGACCACTGATGCTCGTCCCCTCGGCGACGGCGACCGCGGCCACTTCAGCCATCACCACCGCCGCGGCGATTCCGTCCTTGTCGAGTGGACGATCGGCGACGAGATAACCGAGCGCCTGCTCATAAGCGAACACCAAGCGGCGGCCGGGTTCGTTCACGACGGCGTCGGCGATCCACTTGAAACCAGTGAACGTTTCACGACACTCGATCCCGTGTGCGGCAGCCATCTCGGCCAACAACGACGAGGACACCACCGTCGTGACCACCAGTCGGTCCGATCCAACGGTGTGCCGCATGATGTGATCCCCGAGCAGCCAGCCGATCTCATCGCCACGCAGTCGGCGCCAGCGATCACCTTCACGCACCGCCACACCCAGGCGGTCCGCATCGGGGTCATTGGCCAACACCACGTCGAGTCCCTCACGCTCGCCCAGTGCGATCACGAGATCCATGGCACCCGGCTCCTCCGGGTTGGGGAACGACACCGTCGGGAACATCGCATCGGGTTGCTGCTGTCCCACGACGATCGCCGGTGTCGGAAGACCGCATCTTTCGAACGCGCGGAGCACGAGATCACCACCGACGCCGTGCATGGCCGTGTATCCGACCCGAACACCGGAGACGTCGATGCGATGCCGCACCGCGGGAAGCCACTTCAGGTACTCCTCCGTCGGCTCGTCACCGAGACGCTCGATCAAAGGATGATCGACGGGTGCGAGTTCCACCTCGGTCGCATCGAGCGCGTCGATGCGCGCCGCGATGGCCGAGTCGTGCGGCGGAATGATCTGGGCCCCATGACCCAGATACACCTTGTAGCCGTTGTCCTCGCGCGGATTGTGACTGGCCGTGACCATCACGCCGGCGGCGACTTCAAGCACCGGAACGTTGAATGCCAGCACGGGCGTCGGCGTGGTTCCTTCGATCAGGATGGCCCGCATTCCTCGCGCCGCGGCCACACGCGCGGGGTCGAGGGCGAAGTCGGCACTCTTTCGGCGAGCATCGCAGGCGATCAGCAGTCCCCGCTTCGCGGCATCGGGGGTCGTCCCCAACAGGTGATCGACCAGACCCGCCGCGGCCCGACGCACCACCAGTCGATTCATTCTCGAGGGGCCAGCGCCGATCGCCGCACGCAAACCTGCCGTGCCGAATCGCAGACTCGACGAGAACCGCTCGTCGAGAACCGCGTCGTCGCCAGCCAGCAACTCGGCCAATTCCTCGCGAATGTCCGCGTCGGGTTCGGTGGAGAACCATCGCTCGGCTTGCGCGCGGAACACGGGAACCTCAGAACACCGGCATGAGGGTGCGCAACTCGACCAAGGGACGCGGACCCATGTGCGAGATCACCTCGCCAGCGGCGATCGAACCGAGCCAACCGCTCTGACGCAACGAATAACCGTTGGTGTACCCGAAGAGAAAACCCGCTGCGTACAGATCGCCGGCGCGGTGGTGTCGATCACTTGTTTCACGTCCTCGGCGTCGACGTGCAACACCTCGTCGCGCGTGACTATCGCGGTACCCGACGGACCGCGGGTGATCACCGCGAGCGAACTGTCACGTCTCACCGCGGCCACCGCGTCGTCGAACGAGTCGAGTTCGTAGAGCGAACACAATTCGGATTCGTTCCCGAACAGGATGTCGACCTCGTCCGACACCAACGCCCGGAAGTCGTCGCGATGTCGCTCGACACAGAAACTGTCCGAGAGGCTGAGTGACACCTCCCGACCCGCCGCATGAGCGACCCGGGCCGCGTGTCGGAACGCCTCCTTGGCATCCTCGCGATCGAACAGGTAGCCCTCCATGTAGAGCACCTTGCCGTCGGCGACCGTGCGCTCGTCGATGTCGAATTTGTCGAGGTAGCTCGAAACCCCGAGAAACGTGTTCATCGTGCGTTGCGCGTCGGCGGTGACCACGATGATGCAGCGACCAGTGGGAATCGAGTCGATGTGCGCGCCGGGGCTGAAGTGCACTCCGACCGCGTGCAAGTCGTGACCAAACACCTCACCGAGGTCGTCGTTGCTCACCTTCCCGATGTAGGCGGCCTTGCCGCCGAAACTCGCGACCCCGCACACCGTGTTCGCGGCCGAACCTCCGCTCATTTCAACGGCCGAACCGAGAGCTTTGTAGAGGTGCAACGCGCGGTCGGTGTCGATGAGCGTCATGGAACCCTTCACCAAGGATTCGCGTTCGATGAAGTCGTCGCTGGCGTTGGCGATCACGTCGACGAGCGCATTGCCAATGCCAACGACGTCGAATCGAGCGGGTGAGGACGGCACGCTGAGACACGCTAGTTCGCGGTTCGTGACCGAACGCGCCTTGCACCCGGCACGCGACATCCGGACACGAACTACCATGTCGGCGTGGCAATAGCTCCTCGAAACCGCACCGAACTCGACCCGTACCGACTTCCCCGCCACGTGGTGCCACGTCGGTACGACATACGGCTGGATCCGAATCTTTCGGAGGCGACCTTCGAGGGTCGGGTCGTGATCGAGGCCGACATCGTCGAGGCCACCCGACTGATCGCTCTCAACGCCCGCGAACTCGACATTCAATCCGTCCATGTCGATGGAGTTCCCGCGGTGCACGCTCTCGACCTCGAATCCGAACGCCTCATCATCTCCCCCATCGAGGACATCCCGGTCGGAACCACGATGATCGACATCGCTTTCACGGGAACACTGAACGACAAGCTTCGCGGCTTCTATCGCAGCACCTATTACGACGACGATGGCGAGGAGCAGGTCATCGCCGCCTCGCAAATGCAGTCGACCGATTGCCGAAGCGCCTTTCCGTGTTTCGACGAACCCGACTTCAAGGCGATCTTCGGTGTCACGCTCGTGCGCCGAGCCGATCATCTGTGCATCAGCAACGGACCCGAGCTCGAGAGCGAGGTTCTCCCCGACGGCCGGGTCGCCGTGCGTTTCGTCGACACCATGCCGATGAGCACCTACCTGGTCGCCTTCGTGGTCGGGCGACTCGATACGTCCGAAGTCCTCGACGTGGGTGGCGTTCCGTTGCGACTCATCCACGTTCCGGGCAAGTCTCACCTCACCGCTTTCGGACTCGACGTCGGAGCCGCCAGCCTGCGGTGGTTCGTCGACTACTACGGCATCCCCTATCCCGACGCCAAGATCGACATGGTGGCTCTTCCCGATTTCGCCGCCGGTGCGATGGAGAACGTCGGCTGCATCACGTATCGCGAATCACTCTTGCTCGTCGATCCGGCAACCAGCACCCAGGCCGAGCAGCAACTCGTCGCCGACGTCGTGAGCCACGAGTTGGCGCACATGTGGTTCGGCGATCTCGTCACCATGCGCTGGTGGAACGGCATCTGGTTGAACGAGGCATTCGCCACCTTCATGGAGGTCGCCGCCTGCGCCGCCTATCGACCCGACTGGAATCGCTGGACGACGTTTTCGCTCGAACGAACGGCGGCTTTCGACACCGACTCGCTTGAGAGCACCCGCCCGATCGAGTTCGAGGTTCGCTCTCCGAATGATTGCGAGGGCATGTTCGACGTCCTCACCTACGAGAAGGGCGGAGCGATTCTTCGAATGCTCGAGCAGTACCTCGGCGCCGACCGATTCCGTGCCGGCATCCGCCACTACCTCACGAAGCACAGCTTCGGCAACACCGAGACTTCCGATCTCTGGGACGCCATCGAAGCAGTGGTCGAGGCCGACGGTGGCGGTGAGCCGGTGCGCGCGCTGATGGACTCGTGGATTTGGCAACCCGGATATCCATTGATCGAAGCGCACCGCGACGGTGACTCCCTCGTTCTCGACCAACGGCGATTCTCGTTCGACGCATCCGCTGATCACGCACAAACGTGGTTGGTGCCCATCCACGTTCGCGTCGCCGGTCGTACCACCAAGCATCTCCTCGGGGCCGAGCCACTGCGCATTCCTCTCGCGGACACGAACGTTCCGGTGATCGTCAACGCCGAGGGCCACGGTTTCTACCGCGTCGCGTACTCGTCCGAACTTCTCGGTCGTCTGTCGCGGTCGGTGATCGCCGGAATGACGACGGTCGAGCGATACAACCTCGTCGACGACGCGTGGAATGCGGTGGTCGCCGGACGCCTCGAAGCGATCGATTTCCTCGAGTTCGTTTCCGGATTTCGCGACGAACGCGACCTCGCGGTGTGGCAGGCAATTGCCATCGGCGTGCGCGGTCTCTCCCGACTGATCGGTGACGATCGCCAGGAAGCCCTTGCGGCACGCGTTCGCACCCTCGTCGAGGGGGCGGCCAACGACCTCGGTTGGCTCCCTTCCCCGGGCGAGGACGATCTGCGGGGCAAGTTGCGCGGACTGCTTCTCACATTGATGGCGGTGAACGGTCGCGACGGCGATGCACAAGATCTCAGTCGCGCGATCATCGACGCGATGGATGACGATCCATCGTCCGTGCACCCCGAATTGGCGGCGGCGGCCACGACCGTCGTGGCCAACATCGGAGACCGATCGGATTACGAGCGCTTCATCGACTGCTTCCACGACGCGACCACTCCCCAGGATCAATTGCGCTTTCTCTACGCACTCGCCGACTTCGACGATCCCGAGCTGATCAGGCGCACGTGCGATTTCGCCCTATCCTCTTCCGTGAAGTCTCAGAACGCACCGTTCGTTCTGGCTCGAGCCATGCAGAATCGTCGCCACGGATCGGTTGCCTGGCGTCGCGTGCAGGACGTCTGGCAGCACGCCAACGCGACTTTCCCGGTGAACACGATCATTCGCATGGTTCAGCCGCTCATCACGCTCAACACGCCCGAGGTCGGCGCTGAAGCGCGCGCATTCTTCGCCGAGCACCCGATTCCACAATCGGCCAAAACCCTCGAGCAAGTTCTGGAACGCCAACGGGTGAACATCGCACTTCGTCAGCGCGAGGAAGCCCGACTGTCGGCCGCTCTCTGATCGTCACCGTCAGAGGGTGACGATCGACCCGTCGGGACGAATACCGAGCGCGGTGTAGCCCTCGAAACCGTGCACCCATGCGAGACCGGACTCCCCCATCACGAACGCCGCCGTCGCGAACGCATCGGCCCACGTGAGGCTCGGTCCGCACACGGTGAACGACGACCAGTGTTCGGACGCTTCACCCGAACGAGGATCGACGATGTGTCGACCTCGCTCGGCGGTTCCCGAGGTCGCCACGGCGCCACGGGCAACGAGCAATCCGGTCGCCACCGCACCGGGACGGTTCGGATCGGCGATGCCCACCTTCCATCCATGGTGTTCGGCGTCGGTCTCCGGTGCCTCACCCATCTGCATGTCCCCACCGAGCGACAGATACCAGTGTCGCAAGCCGGCATCGACGAAGAATCGTGAGGCCCGTTCGACCGCCCATCCCTTCACGAAACCGGCCGGGTCGAGAGTTCCGTCGGCGCGTCGGCACGAGAACGCACCCGACGTGATGCTCTCCATGAACACGCACGCGTCCATGACGTCGATCACCTCGCGCGATACATCGAGATGATGCAAACGACCGGAATTGATGCGCGAAATCTCGCTGTCCGTGCGAAACGTGGAGAAGATCGACTCGAGGCGATCGAGCTCGTCGAACACCGCGGCCACGACCGTCTCGATCGTCGCCGGATCGACATCGTCGTGAACGTGAACACTCGCGACCGAACCCATCACCACATGGGTGCGAACGGTCGGCAGCGTCGGGCTTCGCATGTCAGGCGCGTGCCTGGTCGATGATCGCTTGCAGCGATTGCTTGTAGGCCTTCGAAGTGATCGTCGCGCCCGAGATCGAGTTGAAGGACGCATCGTGCTGATACGCCGCCCACTGATCGAGCAACGGAATCGCCTGATTGTTGATGTTGACCGACTTGTTGTCGGCGGTCGGCCACACGACACCTTGCGCCGAGCAGACATAACCGGTGCCGTCGACCGACGCCTGCACCTGCACGGGCCCGTATTTGGTGCTGACGGATGGACCGAGGATCATGCCTCCACAAGCCGCGGGGGCCGGCGGAACCGTCGTGTCCGGAGCAGCAGTGACCGGGGCCGCCGTGGCCGGAGCCGCTGTGACCGGTGCGGTGGTGGCTGCTGTCGGATCGACGACCGCCGGAGTCACCGTTGTGGCGGTCGCATCGAGGGTGGGATCCACCACCGGTGCGAGCGTGGTCGGCACCACCGTGATTCCGGTCGAGGTCGCATCGGCGGCGATCGGCGGTCCGGCCGCCGCATCGAGTCCGTCGCTCGGACGATCGAGAGCGGCGAGAAGCGCTCCGCTCGCTCCGACGAGAGTCAGCGCGGGCACCACACGTCGTGCGAACGTGTCGTTCTTCTTCGAGTTTCTTGTGTTCATCTGATTCACCACCAGGAATGTTCGGAATGGATACGGTTCTTGGGCACGCCGGCGGCGCGCAGGCCGGCCCGCGCAGCGTGCAACAGTCGGTCGGGTCCGCACATCACCACCGCACGCTCGGCGACATCTGGGATCGCGGCAGTGAGCACTCGAGCGGAGAACGGATCTTGCACGGCCAACTTCGCGGTCGGACCGACCAACGTGAGCAACCGTCCACCCAGTCGTTCGGCGGCGAAACGCAACTCGTCGAGGTGAACCAAGTCCTTCTCACTATGAGCGCGGTACAACACGATCGGTTCGTGATCGGGTCCGAGTGTTTCGAGGATCGCCAACACGGGAGCCACGCCGACACCGCCGACGACGAAGAGAGATTTCGCACCGTCGAGCACATCGGGCGTCGCCACACCGAATGGCCCCTCGACCATCACCCGCGTGCCGGGCTTCAACTGAGCGATCGAGCGAGTCGCATCTCCACGATCCTTGATCGTGAATCGCACCCGATTCGTCCGAGGCGCCGCCGACATGGAGAACGGGTGCGACTGCCACCAAAGATCGGATGTCAGAGGTCGGACGAAGCAAAACTGCCCGGCGTCACCTTCACGATGGCGCAAGCCTCGTCCCGTCAGTTCGACGTCGACCGTGTCGTGATTGACGCGGGTGATGCGCGACACCTTCAACGGTCTGACGAAGGCGACGAATGAACGTCCCCATCGACCCACGACCAGTGAAGCGACCACGAGCACGTGGATCCCGACCCAGAACGAGCGCGCGACGTTGTCGTTGGCGAGGTCGGATCCGAGATATATCTCGTGCCCGAAGGAAATCGCCATGCCGACGTAAGCGAGCAAGTGGACGAAATACCAGGTTTCGTAGGCGAGTCTCTGTCGAACCGCTTTGAGCGATGAGACGGTGACGACTCCGATCAGTGCCGCGCCGATGGTCGCCATCGCCATGTATGGCGTGCGTCCCGTCAGGTCGATCAGTGCGTTCACCACACCGCCATCGGACGACCACGCCACCATCGCCGCCGCCACGTGAACGGCCAACAAGAGGCCCATCGAATCACCGAGAATGCGGTGCCACACGAACATGCGATCGAGACCGAAACGTCGTTCGACAGCCTTCGGGCGAGCCACAAGGACGAGCGCCATGAGCGCGATGGCCGAGGTGTAGAGCCCGCTGAGGGCCGTGATCGAATTCCAGGCCGAGGTCCAACCGCCACCGAGGTCGGCCAGACCACCATGGACCGACCACATTCCGGTGATGACGAGCGCGTACGCGGCGAGGAGCGCCGCAATGTCGTTGTCGCCCAACCAACTGGCCCTCGGACGCCGCATGGGGCCGGCCGGCGGGGGCGGGACGATTGGTTGGACCGCGACAAAGCCCGGGTCGATCGTCGAGTCTTTCATCGTCAGCATCAGTCGTCGTCTTCCTCGTCGTGATCGTCATCGTCGTGATCGTCATCGTCGTGATCGTCGTCGTCATCGTCGTGATCGTCATCGTCGTGATCGTCATCATCGTGATCGTCATCATCGTGATCGTCATCGTCGTCATCGCCGATGCCTCCACCGATCGAGCCCGCCGGAGGCATCGAAGGCGTGGCGGCTGGTGTCAGCGACGACGCCGCAGTAGCTCCGACGCCGTTGCTGCCACTCGCTCCGAGAGTCCCCTCGGCGGGTGTTCGAACTCCGCCGACGTCGCTTTGCGCTTGCACGGATGCATCAGCGGTAGATGTCGGAGAAGCCATGCCTGGCGCGATGGTCGTCGTCGCAACGTTGATCACCGGGTCTCCACCGAGAGAACTCAGCGCACTGGTCACACCGACACCCCCGGCGAGCACCACGCCGACGGTGACGACAATCGATCGAATCTGGTTGTTCATGTTGGCCTCCTTGCCCCTGACACTCTCTTGAAGCCACGCAAGAGCACCTGCAACTTCCGGCAAGAAACTTGTAAGAAAGGCTTTCTTACATGGCTCTTGCAGGGACGACGTACGCTGACACCGTGTCCGATTTCGACAAAACCGCCCGAGGTCGCATCCTGATTGCCGAAGACGACCCCGGCGTGCGAACAAGCCTCGTTCGGGCCCTCGGCTTTCAGGGCTACGAGGTGGTCGCGGTCAACGATGGATCGCAAGCGCTCGAAGCGGTCGCCCAGCGTGTTCCCGATGCGGTGATTCTCGATGTTTCCATGCCGCACATCGACGGCCTCACGGCGTGCCGAATGCTTCGAGACAAACACCGTCATCTTCCGATCCTCATGCTCACCGCGCGACACGAAGTGTCCGATCGGGTCGCGGGACTCGACGCCGGTGCCGACGACTATTTGGTCAAACCATTCGCTCTCGAGGAATTGTCGGCTCGACTACGTGCGCTCTTGCGACGGAACAGCTCCGATACCAACCCGACGTCGACGATCACCGTCGCCGACGTCGTTCTCGACCCACGCAGTCGCACCGTGCGTCGCGGAAGTCGTGAACTCAATCTCACGAAGACCGAGTTCGATCTCCTCGAAATCCTGATGACGAACGTCGGAATCGTTCTCGAACGCGACACGTTGTACGACCGCATTTGGGGATTCAACTTCGAAACCGGATCGCGATCTCTCGATGTCTACATCGGCTACTTGCGGCGCAAGTCCGAAGAGGGCGGCGAACCTCGAGTTCTGCACACGGTCCGCGGGGTTGGCTATGTCGTGAGACCACCGTCGGACTCCGACTGGGAGGAGCGCTCGTGAAGTTGCAATGGCAGATAGGTGGAGCGCTGGCGATCGTCGCCGCCGTGGTGTCGGCAGGTGGCGGATTCGCCGCCTATCACTCGACGAGTTCGGAGTTGAACGACAGCATCGATCGATCGCTTCTGGACGCCGCTCAACGCGTCGTCGGTCGCGAGTTCGAACGCGAACACGACGAGGATCACGAAGACGAAGAACACGACGAGGATTCGGACGACGACGAACAATTTGTTCCCCCGCCGATCCGACAAAGCGACGTCTGCCCACTGGCACTCCTGCAGCCCGTGGACGCTGCCCAGTTGATCTACCCCGACGGTTCGATCGAGCCGTGCTTCACCGACTCGCCCGAACTGCCGATCGACGACGAGGATATACAGCAAGCATCCGGAGATGACAACGATGGCGATATCGACTCCGTGCACGTGCACACGGTTTCCGCCGACGACTCGCAGTTCCGAGTGATCACCATCCCGTGGGGCGACAACGGCGCCCTGCAAGCGGCCCGCGACCTCGATGACGTCAACGAGGTCCTGTCCGGAATGCGCTGGCGACTCGCGCTCGCGGGTCTCGGGGCGACACTGGTTGCTCTCGCGATCGGCTGGCTCATCGCGGTGCGCATCTCGCACCCGGTGCGACGCCTGAGTGAGGTCGCCACGCAAGTGTCGGACACGCGTGATCTTTCGATACCGGTCCCCGTTTCGGGATCGGGTGAAGTTGCCGATCTCGGACGCAGCTTTTCCACCATGATGACCGCGTTGTCGACATCACTCGATCAGCAACAGCGACTCATCAGCGATGCGAGCCATGAACTGCGTACTCCGCTCACGGCATTACGCACGAACGTCGAAGCCCTCGAGATGTTCGACTCGATTCCCGATGACGAACGTCGCGCCATGCTCGCCGACATTCGCGTCGAGGTCGAGGAACTCAGTCATCTGACGGCCGAGTTGGTCGATCTGGCGACCGACCGCAATCCGACCGACGAACCAATCACCACTGTCGACATGGTGGCCGTGGCCCGCGAGGTTGCTCAACGCGCGTCACGACGGTCCGGTCGGGCGATCACGGTCAACGACCTCGGCGGCAATCCGATCGATGGACGTATCGGGTCATTGCAACGCGCGATCTCCAATCTCGTCGACAACGCCATCAAATACAGCCCCGAGGGCACGTCGGTCGAGATCGAGGTCGACGGTGGCTCGGTACGGGTACGTGATCACGGACCGGGCATCGACGCATCAGATCAGTCGCACGTCTTCGACCGCTTCTATCGCGCGATTGGCGCCCGTAGCCAGCCCGGATCGGGGCTCGGTCTCGCGATCGTCGCCAAGGCGGCCGAGGAACACGGCGGCACCACATTCGTGGCGAATGCCCCCGACGGTGGCGCCATCGTGGGCTTCGACATCCCGACTCCCTGACGGTCAGGCCACTTCACGGAGTCGGGCGGACGCATCGTCGACCGAATGCGGATCGCGTCGGAACCACCGCGGCATTCCCGGGCGCCCGGCAAGCAGCCAAACGAGCAGGAAACCCAACAACTCCAGAGCGTGGATCGCCTCACCAAGGAATGGTGTCTCATTGCGCAGAACATCGACGAAGGCCGACGACAACATTGTGAAAGCGAGCGCGGCGGTGATGGGAAGTATCCCAAATGCCCGAGTCGGATTTTTCGCCGTGTACAGCAGACCGAGAGCCAGCGCGACACTCATTGCGCCAATGTGACGCGACTCGTGCACTGAAGCATTGACATCGTTGGCGAGGAAAAGCCACGGAAGCGCAACCACCAGCTGAGTCAGTGCGACGACTGCCAACACATAACGAATCCACTCCCCACGACCCGGTCGTGCCGGATGAGAACGCTAGAGGATGGACTTCGAGAGATCAGGAACCGATTCGGCTGCCCGCACTCGAATTCGACGCTGAAGTTGCTCCACTCCATCAACCCACGCACGACAACTGGCACAACTCTCGATGTGTCGTCGAGCAGTGCGCGTGGTCAAAGCATCGGATTCTCCGTCGAGATCCGCCGAGAGAACTTCTCTCGCCAGGTCGCATTCCATGAACATCATTCTGCCCGACCCCATCGGGCGATGGGACCAAAGTCCATTCTCTGCATTCTCACGCCAAATGAGTCGCGAGGAGGCTTCGATTGGTTCCCGAAGCGGAGCATAATGAGGAGGTGACCTCGCCCGACTCGTTGAACATGCTTGCGACACTGGCCCAACGTGGTGATCGATCGGCACTGACGCGGTTCGTCGAAAGCAGCCAAGCCGATGTGTGGCGGTACTGCGCGTACTTGACCGATGCCAACGTCGCCGATGACGTTACGCAGGACACATTTGCCCGCGCCATCGGTGCCTTGCACAGATTCAGAGGCGACTGCGACGCCAAAGTGTGGCTCCTCACAATCGCTCGTCGTGCGTGCGCGGACCATATTCGAACGAACACTCGCCGACGCAATCTTCTCGCCCGACTTCAGGCCAACTCCATCGATGACTCTGCGTCCCCCGACCGAAATTTCGAATTATTCGAGTTGATCGGACAACTCGAATCTGATCGGCGGGACGCATTCGTACTCACTCAAATCCTCGGCCTGAGTTATCAGGAAGCCGCTGAGATTTGTGGATGCCCGTTGGGCACCATTCGCTCTCGAATCGCGCGCGCCCGCGGAGACTTGCTGGATTTGATTTCCCGGTCCGAGCAAATTTCCGGCTCGGCGGGCTGACCGTCGAGCGGGTGATTCCACTACGGTTTGTACGTCCCCACGACGAGGAGAACCGACATGACCGAAGCCTGGATCATCGATGGCGTGCGCAGTCCGCGCGGCCGCGGCAAGAACACCGGATCGTTGCACCACATTCACCCGCAGGAACTGCTGGCCCAGGTGCTGAAGGCGTTGCAGAAGCGTGTCGGGTTCGACCCCGCCGATGTCGATGACGTGATCATCGGCAACGGCAACGACGCGGGTGACCACGGCGCGTGCATCGGTCGCATGGCCGTGCTCGCGGCCGGTTGGCCGGTGGAGGCACCCGGTGTCACCATCAACCGTTTCTGTGGTTCGGGTCAGCAGGCTGTTTCGTGGGCCGCCATGGCCGTGCAGTCGGGTCATCAGGACGTCGTCGTCGCCGGCGGTGTCGAGTCGATGTCGCGCTGGCCCGCCCCCACCGGTGCTCCCGACTTCACGTCGGGCAACGCAGCGCTGCGCGAGATGTATCCGCTGGTGCCCCAAGGCATCTCGGCCGACCTCATCGCCACCATCGAAGGATTCACTCGCGCCCAAGTCGACGAACTTGCTCTGATGAGTCAGCAACGCGCCGCGCGCGCTCAGGCCGAGGGGCGCTTCGATCGTTCGGTCGTGCCGATCCTGAATCCCGATGGCTCGGTGGCGCTCGCCAAGGACGAGCATCTGCGCCCCGATACGACGATGGAGTCGTTGTCGAGCCTGTCACCGTCGTTCGAGAAGTTGGGCACTCGACATCTCGACGGCTTCGACCGCTCTTTCGACGACATGTGCAAGCAGGCCTACCCCAATGTGTCGGCAGTGAATCACGTGCACCCTGCCGGCAACTCGTCCGGCGTGGTCGATGGTGCCGGCGTGATCATGGTGACGAGTCCCGAGTACGCCAAGGCGCACGGACTCAAGCCGCGAGCGCGCATCGTGATGTCGGCCGTGGCCGGCGCCGAACCGGTGATCATGCTCACCGCGCCCGCGCCGGCATCCAAGAAGTGCCTCGAGCGCGCCGGCATGACGACCAAGAACATCGACCTCTGGGAGATCAACGAAGCCTTCGCGGCCATTCCGCTGAAGGCCATGCGCGAACTCGGCATCACCCCCGAGAACGTCAACGTGAACGGCGGCGCCATCGCCCTCGGCCATCCCATCGGCGGCAGCGGTCCGATCCTCATCCAGACCGCCCTCGACGAACTCGAACGTCAGGACAAGACGACGGCCCTCATCACGATGTGCACCGGCGGCGGAATGGGTACCGCCACCATCATCGAACGCATCTGATTTCGTGGGCTACGAGTCGTTCCCGCATCTCACGTTCGACCGACCGGTCGACGGAGTGCTGCGGATCACCCTCGATGGCCCCAACCTGAACGCCGTCGGACCCGAGGCGCACCGGGAACTCGCCGACGTCTGGGTGGAGGTCGACCGCGATCCCGAGACCAAGGTCGTCCTCCTCACCGGAGCCGGCAAGGCGTTCTCGGCCGGTGGGAGTTTCGATCTCATCGACGGCATCATCGGTGACTACGCGTTCCGCTCGCGCGTGATGAAAGAAGCGCGCGATCTCGTCCGCAACGTGATCGAGTGCTCCAAGCCGATCGTGTCGGCGATCCATGGCCCGGCGGTCGGTGCCGGACTCGTGGCCGCGGTTCTGGCCGATGTCTCGGTGGTCGGACGCACGGCCCGGATCATCGACGGCCACACGCGACTCGGAGTCGCGGCCGGTGATCACGCCGCGGTCTGCTGGCCACTACTGGCCGGGATGGCCAAGGCCAAGTACTACCTGCTCACGTGTCGGACCCTCACCGGCGAGGAAGCCGAACGGATCGGCCTGGTGTCGCTGTGCGTCGAGGACGACGCGGTGCAGGCCTCCGCGCTCGAGGTCGCGTCCGAACTCGCCGACGGCGCGCAAGCGGCGTTGCGATTCACCAAGCACACCCTCAATCACTGGTACCGGGCGATGATGCCGGCTTTCGATGCGTCGCTCGCCTACGAGTTCTTCGGTTTCGGCGGACCCGACGCCGCCGAAGGTGTGGCGTCGCACCGCGAAAGGCGGCCGCCGAGATTCACCGGACCGGCCGGCGACTGATCAGCCACGCGGCAGACCGAGCGCGCGCTCGCCGATGATGTTGCGCGGGATCTCCGAGGAGCCGGCGTAGATCGTGTGCGCGCGACTGAAGAGGAACGTGTGCTGGAAATCGTGATCGTCGGAGTCCTCGGGCAACAAGAGCAACGAGTCGGCCCCGAGTAGATCGGACTCGAGTTCGCCGAGTCGCTGGTGCCA
>JBJTIO010000189.1:0-7932 GCA_046095045.1 Actinomycetota bacterium | reverse complement strand
GAGCGTCCGAGCCATGCGGTCTACGGAGAAGAACATGGATCCGCAGGGTCGACCGAATCGGAGTGGACCTGGGTCATCGATCCCATCGACGGAACATCGAACTTCGTTCGCGGAGTGCCGGTGTGGGCGACCCTGATCGCTCTCGTTCACAACGTTGACGGACCAGTGCTCGGAGTCGTCTCCGCGCCGTCACTTGGGCGCCGATGGTGGGGCGCGGTCGGAGTCGGTGCTTACGTCGACGGTCGACCGATCTCCGTATCCGACACGATGAAATTGGCAGAGGCACCAGTGAGCGTCTCCTTCAACTCGGGTTGGGACGCCGCGGGAAAGACCGCCGCCTTGGTGCGATTGCAACAGTCGGCGTATCGGGCCCGTGGATACGGCGACTTCTGGCAACACATGCTCGTGGCCGAGGGGGCGGTCGATGTCGCGGTCGATGCGATCGGATTGGCTCCGTACGACAACGCAGCCGTTCAGGCGGTCGTCGAGGCTGCGGGAGGTCGACACACCGATCGATTCGGAAACCGTGACTTCACACAGAACTCGGCGATCTCGACCAACGGTCGCCTGCACGACACGGTGGTGGGTATTCTCGGCGCATGAGTCGCGTCGTGGTCAAGAATGCCCGATTGGTCGACGGAACCGGTCAGCCCGCTCGAAACTCCGACATCTCGATGCGCGATGGCATCTTCGAGGATGTCGTCGACGCCGGATCGATGGTGACCACTCCGACCGATCGCGTGATCGACGCCGATGGTGCGCTCGCGACGCCCGGTTTCGTCGACGTGCACACGCACTACGACGCGCAGGTGTCGTGGGATCCGTGGTTGACCCCGAGTTCGTGGCACGGAGTCACCACCGCGGTGATGGGTAACTGCGGGGTCGGATTCGCACCTGCTCACCCCGATCGACACCAATGGCTCATCGAGTTGATGGAAGGGGTCGAGGACATTCCGGGCTCGGCCATGACCGACGGAATCGATTGGAAATGGGAAAGTTTCCCCGAGTATCTCGACGCCGTTGCCTCACGCCGCTACGTGATGGACATCGGCACTCAGATCGCCCACGGACCACTGCGCGCCTACGTGATGGGTCAGCGAGGAGCTGACAACGAACCAGCCACGGCCGGTGATCGCCGCACGATGGCGAACCTCGTCGAGGAGGCGATGCGCGCCGGCGCTCTCGGCTTCTCGACGAGTCGTACTCCGCTGCACAAGTCGAAGAGCGGCGAACTCGTGCCCGGCACGATGGTCGATGCCGCCGAACTGTTCGAGATCGCCGAGGCGATGTCGAGAGTGGGACACGGAAACTTCCAGTTCTCCCCCGAACACATTCGCGTGCCGAACGAAGAATGGGTCTGGATGCGCGAGTTGGCCCGGCGCACGGGTCGCACCGTGAGCGTCAACCTGAGTCAGACCGATCAGTCCCCCGAAATCTGGCGACAGGTGCTCGATCTGCTCACCGACGCGCGCCGCGACGGGATTCCGATGGTGGCCCAAGTCGCGGGGCGCTCGATCGGGATCATGTATTGCCTGCACGGTTCGGTGCATCCGCTCTTGTTCCATCCCGCCTACGCCGAAGTGCAACACCTGCCCATGTCCGAACGACTCGTCGCACTCGCCGAACCCGAAAGGCGTCGTCGGATCATCGAGGACGTGCCCGAAGATGGCGGGTTCTTCCGTCGCATCGTTCTGGAGAAACTCGACGGAATGTGGCTGGTCGATGGCACCGACATCGACTACGAACCCTCGCGCGATGAATCCGTGGCGGGTATCGCTCGTCGCACGGGCGCGAATCCCGTCGAGTTGATTTTCGACCAACTCACGTCGAACGACGGACACGGCATGATCTACGCCCCGTTCTTCAACTACTCGTACGGCGACTTGTCGATGACGTACGAGGCTCACCTTCATCCGTCGACACGCATGGGTTTGTCCGATGCCGGAGCGCACTGCGGTGCGATCTGTGACGGGGGCATGCCGACGTTCATGCTCACGCACTGGACGCGCGATCGACGTCGGGGTCCGCGCCTTGACCTCGAATACGTGGTGCATCGACAGACGGCCCAAACCGCGAACTTCTACGGTCTGCACGACCGCGGTGTCGTGGCTCCCTTAATGCGCGCCGATCTCAACCTCATCGACTACGACTCGCTCGGCTTCGACGTGCCTCGCATGGCGTTCGATTTACCCGCGAGTGGCCGGCGGTTGGTCCAACGGGGCCGGGGGTACCTCGCGACGTTCGCGGGTGGGGTGCAAACGGTCGATCACGACGAGTTCACTGGCGAACTTCCCGGGCGCCTGATCCGCGGCCCCCAAAAGCCCTAAACGCGACAAATTGTCGCTTTGTGTACATCCCAGATCTACGTAATGCGACAATTTGTCGCAATTTGGTCAGCGATAGAAGGGGTTTTCGCCGTTCGAGTGGTCGGTGAGGTCGCGCACGCGCTCGACTCCCGCCACCTTTTCGACCAACGTCGTCTGCACACCCTCGAGCATCGTCATGCGACTCATCGAACATCCGTGGCAGCCGCCGCCCATGGTGAGGTACGCCGTGCCCTCGGAATCGTGTCCGACGTAGGTCACGAAACCTCCGTGCGCCGCGAGTGACGGGTTCACGTCGGTGGCGAGCACCGCTTCGATCTCGGCCGACAATTCGTCCTCGCGCACCAGACCCTCGACCACGATCGCGGCCGGCTTGTTCGGGTTGCGGATCACGAGCCCGGTCGACGAGGAGTAATCGAGGACCGCGCCCTGCAGAAGTTCGATGTCCTTGGCCGGGATGATCACTTTCATCCCGCCGTGGGTTCGCACTTCGTCGGTGAACGCGGCGCGCCGAAACTCGTCGAGCGAGAGGTCGTACTTGAATTCCTCACCCGCGGAGCTGACGACCTCGAGTCGCAATCCGAGTGACGCCGCGTCATCTTCCGCATCGCGAAGCTTGATCAATTCGACCAATGCGTCGTCGGTGATGGTGATGATCGTGTCGTTTTCGAGGTTCGAAGGCGCGAGGGGGCTCACGTCGGGCAGGCTACCGCCCGCTCGTGAACACGATGCGGTCAGCGCGGACCGCCTCCGTCACACTCGATCCGCTGGCCGGTGACGTATCCGGCACCTTCACTGCACAGCCACAGAACCACGTTGGCCACGTCCATCGGCTGGCACACCCGTCCGAATGGCGATGCCTTGTCGAGCGCCCGAAGATCGGCCATCTCCTTCTGCCCGGTCATCGCTCGCGCCAAGCGCAGCCCCATGTCGGTCTCGACCAGTCCTGGTGCCACGACATTCACGTGGATGCCGTACTGGCGCTCCTCCTTCGCCAACGTCAGCGCCAGAGCCTCCATCGCCGCTTTGCCCATCGAATAGGGGGCGCCGTTCGCACTCATGTGCGAAGTCGCGACCGACGAGATCATCACGATGTCGCCACGTCCGCGTGTGCGCATGCTCGGCAAGGCACAACGAGCCATGTGGTGCGGACCGACGGCGTGAGTGCCGAGCAGGCGTGCCACTTCGTTCGGATCGGTGTCGGCGACCGCTCGTCCACGTGATGCGATCCCCGCGTTGCACACGAGGATGTCGATCCCCCCGAAGTCGGACACCACATGATCGACCATGGCAGCAACGGCGTCGGCATCATCGACGGACGCTTCGTACGCTTTCGCTCGTCCGCCCGAAGCAACGATGGATGCAACCGTTTCCTCGGCGGCTTCGCGATCGGATCGATAGTTGATCGCGACCGCGGCTCCGTGCGCGGCGAGCAGTTCGCTGATTCCGCGTCCGATTCCTCGTCCACCACCGGACACCAGGGCCACCCGACCTTCGAACTCATGCCGTGCTGCATCCATCACTCTCGACTCCTCGTCATCGACCCGATCCTCAACCCGATCTCTCGCGTGTGACATTCTGTCACCATGCAGGACGGCAGCAAGAAGGCGATTCTCGCCGCGTTTTTCGCGAACCTCGGAATCGCCATCGCGAAATTCGTCGGCTTCGCTCTCACCAGATCGACGGGCTTGCTCGCCGAAGCGGGTCACTCGCTGGCCGACACCGGCAACCAAGCGTTGCTACTGCTCGGCGCCAAGCGCTCGAAACGCCACCCGAATCGAGAGTTCCAGTTCGGATTCGGTCGCGAAAGATATTTCTGGTCGTTCGTCGTCGCCCTGGTTCTCTTCTCGATGGGCGGATTGTTCGCTTTGTACGAGGGCATCCAGAAACTCTCCCACCCGCACGAGACCGAGCGACTTCCCATCGCGATCGCGATTCTTCTGGTCGCCATCGCGCTCGAGACTTTCTCTCTGCGAACCGCGGTGAAAGAGGCCCGTCACATCAAGCCACGAGACATTTCCTGGTATCGCTTCATTCGAACATCGAAACAGCCGGAACTCTCGGTCGTGCTTCTCGAAGACATCGGTGCCGAAGCAGGATTGATCATCGCTCTTGGTGGGGTCCTGGCGGCACACTTCACCGATGAGCCCAGATGGGACGCGGCCGGCTCGATTGCCATCGGAATTCTGCTCGTGATCATCGCGGCAGTCCTGGCGATCGAAACCAAGGCCTTGCTCATCGGCGAATCCGTCAACGATGCCGACCTCGAGTCGATCAGCGTCGCCCTCACCTCGGACCCAACCGTGCAGTCGATTCTCAACCTACGCACCGAGCACATCAGCCCCGATGAGATCCTCGTGGCGACCAAATTGCATTTCCGCGACGACCTCGATGTCCGAAGCCTGAGCGAGGCCATCAACCGCATCGAATCGGCTGTTCGCGCGGCAGTTCCCACCGCCCGTTACGTCTTCATCGAGCCCGATCTGCCGCGCGAGGACCCTCGGGGCTAACCTACGATCAACACGACGGGGAGCTCGCACGTACGGCGGGCTGAGAGGGTGGCCGCGCCACCGACCCGAAACCTGATCTGGGTAATGCCAGCGGAGGGAATCGAATGGTCGCCAACAATCCATCCAGCGTCACGCCACGCAAATGTCTGATCGTCATCGGTGGCAACCCGCCCTCGCGACTCGCGGCAGATCGATGTGGCATGAGCTACATGATCATCTGCGCCGACTCCGGTCTCGACCACGCGATGGAACTCGGCCTCTCACCAACGGTGATCATCGGCGATTTCGATTCGGCAACGTCACGAAATGTCGAGGTCGCGGTCGCGAATGGTGCCGAGATCGTGCGTCTTCCGATCGACAAAGACATGACCGACACCGAAGCCGCCTTGGCTCTCGCCGCCGAACACGGAGCCTCCGACGTCATCGTGGCGTGGGGAGGCGGTGATCGCTTCGATCATGTGCTCGGTGTCGTCGCAGCGCTCGCCGCGCCGGTGCTCGCATCGTTGAACACACTCGAGTTGATCGTCGAGCACGACGTGGTCACGATTCTCCACGGTCCGCGTACTCTGCGATTCGACCCCACTCCCGGCACGACGGTGAGCCTGATCCCCATCGCCGGTTCGACGCACGGTGTCTCCACCACGGGACTCAAGTGGAATCTGACGGACGAAACACTGAACGCTCACGCCGCTCGGGGCGTGAGCAACATCGCCGTTGGAGCGGTCGAGTTGTCGTTGATCGGCGGAGTTCTGGCCGTGATCGTTCCGGCCAATGTCGAACGAAGCACCCAAGAGGCCCAACCATGAAACGATTCATCGCTCTCGCCGTGCTGGTCGTCGCACTCGCCGGTTGCGGATCGAACTCCGACACCGCCACATCGGTCACTCTCCTCGCGTACGAATCGTTCACACCTCCCGAAGGCGCGTTCGATTCCTTCACGCAACGGACCGGGATTCGCGTCGAGATCGTCGCCTCCGGTGACGCCGGCGAGATGGTGTCGAAGGCGGTGCTCACCGCCGGGAATCCCGAAGGTGACGTTCTGTGGGGCGTCGACAACACCTTGCTCGGTCGCGCGATCGACGGCGACGTCTTCGAACCGTACGAAAGTGATGCGGCACCCCTCGATCCGCAACTCGACGGCTTCGAAATGGTCACCCCGGTCGACTACGGCGACGTGTGCATCAATTACGACGTCGCCGCGCTCGACTCGCTCGGTATCGAACCCCCAACGAATTTCTCAGATTTCGCACTCCCGCAGTATCGCGATCTGCTCGTGATGCCGAGTGCCTCCACCTCATCGACCGGTCTCGCATTCCTGCTCGGAACCATCGCGGTCGATCCCGACGGTTGGAACGACGAATGGCGCGCCGTCGCCGACAATGGTCTGCTCGTGGTCGACGGTTGGTACGAGGCGTATTACACCGAGTTCTCGCGATACGGAGGATCCCGACCATTCGTCGTCAGCTACGCGTCGTCGCCGCCGGCCGAGGTGATCTTCGCCGATCCCCCACTTCCCGCAGATGCTCCCGCCCCGACCGCAGTGATCTCGTCGAGTTGTTGTCGTCAGATCGAGTATGCCGGAGTGTTGCGAGGAACCGAAAAGTCCGGCGCCGCCCGACAGTTGATCGACTTCATGATCTCCCGCGAGTTCCAGGAACTTCTCCCCGAGAGTCTCTTCGTGTTCCCCGCCAATACCGACGCCGAGTTGCCGGAGTCGTTCGAACGCTACGTGTCCCCCATCGCGAACCCGGTCACGCTCGACCCGTCGACGATCGCCGCATCCCGTGATCGGTGGCTCGAGGAGTGGGATGCGATCGTCGGCTGACCACGGCACGACGGCCACACGCCGATTGTTCGGCCTCCCCGGGTTGGCACTCGTCGTGTTGCTGGTTGTCGTGCCACTACTCTCGCTCGCCTCCCGAGCAGTCACGTCCGATGCGTTGTTCGACGTCTGGTCGAAACCCGGGATCTCTTCGGCGGTCGTGTTCACCGTGTGGCAAACGATCGTCTCCACGGCATTGACCCTTCTCATCGGCCTGATTCCGGCGTGGGCGTTCTCCCGTCATTCGTTCGCGCTCAGAAGGGTCGCACTCGCCGCGGTGACGGTTCCCTTCGTGCTTCCCACCGTCGTCGTCGGAGCGGCTTTCCTGCAACTTCTTCCGGATGGATGGAATCGCGGCTGGCTCGCGGTGATCGTCGCTCACGTGTATTTCAACGTGGCGGTCGTCGTGCGAACGGTCGCTCCCGCGTGGGCCCTCCTCGACCCGCGCCTCGAGGACGCCGCGCGCACCTTGGGCGCGTCGCGACTCCGCGTCTTCTCGACCATCACCTTGCCGCACCTACGACACGCGTTGTTGTCCGCGGCCGCCATCGTCGGATTCATGTGCTTCACCTCGTACGGCGTCGTGCGTCTGCTGGGCGGGGGCCGCGCGACGATGGAAGTCGAGATTTACCGGCGAGCGATGCTCTTCGGCGACGTGTCGGGTTCCACCGCACTGGCCCTCGGACAACTACTCATCCTTGCCGCGTGTCTCACCCTCTGGTCTCGCCGCGACCCGACAGCGGTTTCTCGAGTTCGCTCGCACGAACGTCGCAATCCATGGGCGGCACTCGTGGCCTGGGTGACCGTCACCATCACCACAGTCCCACTGGTCTCGCTGATTCTCGCGTCGTTCCGTAATCGTGGCCAGTGGACGGTCGCAGGGTGGAACGTCCTCATCGGTCGGCAACGTGTTGTCGGCCTCGACATCGACCTTGCCGCAACCGTCGTGCGGTCGCTCGTGTTCGCCGGCATCGCGACAATGGTTGCGGTGCCGATCGGTCTCCTCGCCGTGCACGCGTCGCGCAACTCCGCGGGCATGGAGCGGATCATGATGATCCCCCTCGGAACGTCGGCGGTCGCGGTCGCCCTCGGAATCCTGATCACCTACGACGTCTCGCCGATCGACTTTCGTGCGTCATGGTGGTTGATCCCCTTGGTCCACTCGGTCGTCGCTCTGCCGTTCGTCGTGCGCACGATCTCTCCCGTTCGATCGCGGATACCAGATGATCTGCGCCTCGCCGCCGCAACCCTCGGAGCATCACCCGTTCGCACCTGG
>JBJTIO010000188.1:0-3099 GCA_046095045.1 Actinomycetota bacterium | reverse complement strand
CCGCATCCTGACCCGGTCGGCGCCCTCGGCGGTGCGAGACTCGATCATGGAAAACGAGCACCGCGCGGCGGTCGACGAGGCCTGGCGGGCCTTCGGCGATCCGCGTCGCATCGTGGCCGTTCACGACACGAGTCCGCGGGTGTCGACGAACACCGTCTACCGCATCGATCTCGATGCACCCGACGCGAATGGTGTGCGAAGAGTTTTCGCCAAGGTGTCGAGCTACGGCTCGTACTTCCTCTTCAGCGAGGACCACGACCGTTTGTATCGCTGCCGCACCCTGCTCGCGAGCACGAGATTCGCCGAATTCCTCGCCCCCGTACTCGGACGCGACGATCGCCCCTTCACGCACTACGACGGTCGGTTGTGGGTCGCGTTCTACAACGAAGCCCGACGGGGCGAAACTCTTCCGCCGCAACTCGATGTGTCGCAGACTCGCTGTCTCGCGCGCGAGATGGCCGAGTTCCACGCCGCCTGCACCGCGATCGCTCCGTCGATTCCGGCCACGTCCAACTCGATCAAAGCCGACGCGATCCACTTGCTCGATCTGCTGTCGAGTCCGTTCGCCCCGCGCAACTTCGACCTCAGCCCCGAGAACGTTGGTGCGCTCTGGCGCGCCACCCACGATTTCCTGCTCGAGCTCGAGCGCATTCGGTACGACTCGTGGACGCGGATTCCGATCCTCGTCGACTGGAACCTCGGCAACTTCTCGGTGCAGACGAGCCCCGACGGATTTCGTTTGCACTCGCGCTGGGATTACGACTGGTTCCGCGTCGAATCACGCATGCTCGATTTCTACTTCCTGTCGAGAGTCTCCTCGGCGACCGGAGATCGCACCCACTGGACCTACTCGCCACACACCCTCGTCGAACCGTCCTTCGTCGAGTTCGTCCGCGCCTATCACGCCGTGAATCCACTGCACGAGGACGAGATTCGTTTCCTACCCGCGGCTTTCACCTTCTTCATCCTCAACTCCGTGGTGCGCGAAGGATCGCGATTCTTCCGACCCGATCTGTGCGCGAAGTTCCGCAACGACGCCGCCCGGGTCTATCTACCCGCCGCCGCCCGACTCGACGTCTCTCCCCTGCTGCGAGTCATCCAATGAGGGTCGTCCAATGAGTTGTCCCCGTCGACTCGACCAAGGTTCAATGAAGCCGTGAGTCTTCACGCCTACGACGTCGTGGTGATCGGGAGCAGCAACCTCGATCTCGTCGCATCGGTCGAACGTTTGCCCACTCCGGGCGAAACCGTCCTCGGGCGTGACTTCGCCGAGCACGCGGGCGGCAAGGGCCTGAATCAAGCCGTGGCGGCCTCGCGCGCCGGCGCCGACACCGCGTTCATCACCTGTCTCGGCACCGACCATGCCGGCGACACCTTGCACAGCCTGATGGTCGCCGAGGGCATCGCCTCGTACATCACCGACGTCGATGCGCCGACGGGACGCGCACTCATCAACGTCGAGGAGTCGGCGGAGAACTCGATCGTGGTCGTCCCCGGTGCCAACGCCCGTCTCGGCATCGGCGTGGTCGACGCGCACCGCGACCTTCTCGCTCGCGCGTCGGTGGTGCTCGCCCAACTCGAGATCCCGCTCGATGCGGTCGAAGCGGCCTTCGCGATCGCGCGGACCGGGGGCGCACGCACGATCCTGAATCCGGCTCCCGCGACCGAGCTCTCACGTTCGATTCTGCAACTGTGCGACATTGTCACGCCGAACCAACACGAATTGGCTCTGCTCGGCGGCACGTCGGCGTTGCTCGATGCCGGGGTGTCGGCCGTCATCGTCACACTCGGCGCTCGCGGAATGCGCGTCGTCACGCGGGACGGCGACATGGCGATTCCTCCGTACATCGTGCGGGCGGTCGACACCACCGGTGCCGGCGACGCTGCGTGCGGCGCTCTCGTGGCCGCCTTGAGTCAAGGCGCCGACATCGCAACGGCCGCTCGGCGCGCCACCGCCGCCGGAGCACTCGCGGCCACCAAACACGGAGCGGTACCGTCGCTCCCGACACGCGACGAGATCGACGCTCTCACCGGCGGGTGAGCACCAGCGTCGACCATCCCTCGACCACCACGGTTCGCTCGACGACGAAATTCGAGAAGGCCTTGACGACATGCGCGTGACGCCCATCGAGTAGCCCGCTCAGAATGAGCCGGCCCGACGGCGCGACTCGATCTCCGATCACGAGCGCCAGTTCGATCAACACCGGCGCGAGGATGTTCGCGACGACGAGATCGAACGCGTCGTCGGGCCAACTCGCCGAACAACTCCAGCGATCGGCGACATGGTTCGCCCGCGCGTTGTCCGAAGACACCAATCCACTCGCAGGATTGATGTCGACCCCGTGGGCGGAACGCGCACCCCACAGGAGCGACACGATTCCGAGAATCCCGCTCCCGCATCCGGCGTCGAGCACGCGATGGTCACGCAGATCGAGCCCCTCCATCGCGATCAGACAGCCGCGTGTGGTCGGATGATCACCCATCCCGAACGTCGCACCGGGATCGATGAACACTCGCCGACGCTCGGTGTCGTTGTCATCGGTCGTCCACCAACGCGGAACGATGGTGATGCTCTCCCCCACATCGAACGGACGCATGTGCTCGCGCCAGGATTCCACGACTCGATCGTCGATGTCCTCGAACTCCCAATCGAGATGGTCGGGAAGGCTCTCCATGGTCGTCCGCGCGACGGAACGATCCTCTCCCAGCGACGTTCGCAGCACGACGATGTCGTTCGGAGCGTGAATCTCCTCGATCGCCCCGACACCGTGGGACCACAAGAGGTCCGACACCCATGCGACGTCCTCCGACGCCACTTTCACTCGAACCGTCAGCGCCACGCTGATGCGTCAGTCGATCCGACGGAGGCGCTCGCGATACAACTTCGCCCGCGCGACGTACGAGTCCGCCCCCATATTGATGTCGGCCGGACGGGCCTTGTCCGGTTTGATCACGGCCGGAGCGCCGACGGCCAACGCTACCGATGGCACCTCTGTTCCGTTGAGCAGAACCGAGTTCGCGCCCACGACCGCTCCGGAGCGAACCACGACGCGGTGCATGACGATCGATCCGTTCCCGACGAGAGATCCGTTCTCGATG
>JBJTIO010000187.1:0-5491 GCA_046095045.1 Actinomycetota bacterium | reverse complement strand
GACTCGACCCCCGCCTCGCTCGACAGGATTCGCATGGTGAGTTCGCTGTGGCTCATTTCGAGCGAGAAAATCAGCACCGGCAGACCCGATTTTTGGGCCACGTTGGTCGCGACGTTCAATGCGAACGCGGTCTTGCCCATCGCTGGGCGAGCACCCACGATCACGAGCGACGACTTCTGCAGACCGAGGATCTTGGCGTCGAGGTCGGCGAAACCCGTGGGCACGCCCGTGAGTTGCACCTTGCTCTCGAAGCGCTTCTCGAGTTCGTCGGATGCTTCCTCGAGCAATTCGCGCAAAGGCTTCGTGGAGTCGACCACGCGCTGTTCGGCGACGGCGAACACACGGGACTCCACTTCGTCGAGGGCCTTCGTGACGTCGTCGGGTTCGGTGTAGGCGATCTCGGCGATCTCGCTCGCCACGCCGATGAGGCGACGCAACGACGCGGTGTCGAGCACGATCTTGGCGTAGCGACCCACGTTGCCGATGACGGGCGTCGAGTTCTGCAGCTGCAGCAAGAAGTCGAGGCCGCCGATCTCGTCGAGCAGGCCGACCCGACGCAGTTCGTCGGCCACCGTCACCGGGTCGATCGGCTCACCGACCGTGAGTAACGACCTCATGGCGTCGAAGACGTGTTGATGGGCCGGCTTGTAGAAGTGTTCGACGCCGATACCCGTTTCAGCCGCCGTGTTCACGGCGTCGCGGGACAACAACATGGCGCCGAGCAGCGATTCCTCAGCGTTGAGGTTGTGCGGGGGTACGCGAGTGGCCATCGCTCACCATCCTGACGGATGCGGGCTGTGCATCACTAGAGGAACAACCCTGTGAATTGCCTGTGGACAATGTCGGACACGAGGCCCGAACACGTCACTTGGCAACGACGTTGACGTTGATCGCGAACTGGACGTCGTGGTGCAAACGCACGCTGACGCTGTGCTCGCCGAGCGTCTTGATGTGATCGGGCACGCTGATCTTCTTGCGGTCGATCTCGATGCCGGTCTGAGTCGCGACCGCCGAGGCCACGTCGGCCGCGGTGACCGAACCGTACAAGCGACCCTCGGCTCCGGCCTTCACGCGGATGTCGATGGTCCTGGCGACCAGGGTCGTGGCAACGGTCTGGGCGGCGTCACGATCGGCGGCGTCACGCAGGTCGCGACGACGACGCATGGCGGCAGCTTGGGCGACCGCGCCCTCGGACGCCGAGATTGCCAGACCACGGGGCAACAGATAGTTGCGACCGTGTCCGTCGGCCACGTCGACGATGTCGCCACGCTTGCCGAGGCCGGAGATGTCGGAGCGGAGAATCACTTTCATGTTCAGGCCTCCTCAGTCTCGGCGCCGGTGTCGACCGCAGTCTCGTCGTTCACGTCATCGATCTCGACCTCAGCAATCTGATCGTTCATCTCTTCGACACGCGGGCCACGCGGGCCACGCGGGCCACCGCGACCGACCGAGGCAACCCGCTTGGTGTAGGGCAGCAAGGCCATCTCGCGGGCGTTCTTGATCGCATTGGCGAGTTCACGCTGCTGCTGCACGGTATTGCCGTTCAGGCGCTGACCGCGGATCTTGCTGCGGTCGGACATGAAACGCTGCAGGAGGTTGATGTCCTTGTAATCGATGTAATCGATCTTCTCGGCCGACAGAACGTTGGCCTTCTTCTTGAACTTGCGGCCGTTGTCCTTGGGGGCACGTCCGCGGGCGGGCTTCTTGGAGTCTTTGCTCATGTGATTGTTCCTCTAGGTGAATGAATGATCAGAAGGGTTCTTCGTCGCCGTAATCGGGTTCCGGGGCCGAACCGCCACGGTTGTTCGAGCGCGGGGCCGAACCGCCGTCGCCGCGACCGGGCGTGCGCTCGACGGTGGCGGTGGCCCACCGCAAGGTGGGTCCGATCTCGTCGGCCACGATGTCGACCGCGGTGCGCTTGGCGCCTTCGCGATCGGTGTACTCACGAATGTCGAGGCGGCCGGTGACGAGAACGCGGGTGCCCTTGTTCAACGAGGCGGCGATGTTCTCGGCCAGTTGATCCCAAGCCACGACGTTCATGTACGAGGTCTGTTCCTGCCATTCGCCGTTCACCTGGTAGCGGCGGTTGACCGCGATGCCCACGTTGACGGTCGCCTTACCCGATTGGGTGTAGCGGAGCTCGGGATCGCGGGTGACGTTGCCCACGACGGTGATGCTGTTGGAAGCCATGTCTTTCTCCTGGTTCGTGATGTTTCTGGTGGTTGGTCCGTAGACGAGGCTCAGGCCGCCACGAGTCCCCGACGAGCCGCTTCGGCTTCGGGGAGACGTAGCAACTTGTGGCGCAGGACGTCGTCAGCGATCCGCAAGGAACGCTCGAGTTCGTCGAGGGCACCGCCGGGAGCGGTGACGTTGAAGACGACATAGAAGCCGTCCTCTTTCTTGTTGATCGGGTAGGCGAGGCGACGCTTGCCCCACCAATCGGCTTTGCCGTGCACCGATCCGCCAGCTGCCGCAACGGCCGAGGTGACGGTGGCGACCCACTGCTGGGCGACGGGCTCTTCGAGCGAACCGTCGACGATGATCATCAATTCATAGGCACGCATGTGGCGTGTGACTCCCTTCGGACGCGGATTCGCCGGAGCGAACCCGAGGCCCCGTGAGGGGCAGGGTGGATATGGACAGCGGGAGTGTATCGGGGCAACGGCGGAACCTCACGGGGAGCACTGTGCCAAGGGGGTGGGGCAGAGTTGTCGCTCAGGGGCGGGTGAGCCGCACGAAAGAGGCGGCGAGCAGGCCCGCACCCCATGACACGGCACCGTCGCGGGTCGAGACCGAACCGCCGATGTGCAACACCCCAGCGACGGGCACTTCGCGTGGACCTTGGAACACCAGGGCCGGACCTCCGCCCTGCAAACCCCACCACACCGAGATGATGCCGATGATCGCCGCCACCAAACAGATCGGGAGCGCCAGAGATTCTCGAGGCATACGCGAGGCGAGCACCAACGAGAACACGGCGCTCAAGAGCAGCATCACACCCACGGCCGACAGCGCGAGAAACAGGTGCTGCAAAACACCCGCGACGCCGAGTCCACCGAAGTCGCCGCAATCGACCATCGCACGCATCGGTGTGCCGGGCGCGTCGTACGGCGCAACCTGAAGAAGTTCGCACGGCGTGCCGTCCGACATCTGGGGAAGCCCGTCGATGAACTTCACAGTGAACGAATCGGTCATCGATCCAAGGATCAACAACGCGATGCATCCGAGCAACACCATCACGACTCCGGTGAGAGCGTCGCGTTGCAGTCGTCGACTCGCCTCGTGCGGTAGCCAATTGTTCCCTCGCAGCGAACGACGGCGATTGCCTCCGAGTCGCGCCACCGTTCAGCCCACCCTGCGATTCGCGCGCTGACCACCGATCGGCAACACCCTCACCAAGTGATGCCACCGGCACTCGTAACACGCCTCGACCACATAGGCCGTGAACTCATCGGTGCGCCGATGGAATCGCGCCAATTCCTCATTGTCGGCGACGACTTTTCCGTGCGAGGGAAGCCGCGCACCGAAAACGTACGTGACGAGAACGAGGTTCGCTTCCGTGCAGATGGGGCACCGGGTCTCGGTGGCTTTCCCCACGCCGCGCGCAGCACGGATCAGTTCGGGATGCGCATCGGACACGTCCTCACGTCCGAGCCGACCACGGTGGTACTCGTTGATCAAGTGTCGACGCGCCATGCGATGGTCGACCGTTCCCGCTCGGAACGACGCGACGCCACGGAACGATCCGTTTCCGAATGCGCCGGTCGACGATGCCATCGACCGAAGGCTACTCCGCAGTCGTCATCGACCCGGATCAGAACCCTGCTCGGACCACCATGCGTCGAGGCGTCGACGGATCTCGGCGTCACCCACGAGTCCTTCGTCGAGTCGGATCTCGAGCAAGTGCTTCAACGCGCGGCCGACCAACGGACCGGCCGGCACCCCGAGGTGTTTCATCACCGCGACACCGTCCATTTCGGGTAGGATCGCCGCCAGTTCCTCGCGGGCCGCCAAATCGGCGATGCGTTCCTCGAGCTCGTCCATGCGTCGTGACAGCCGGGCCGCCTTGCGCTCGTTCCGCGTGGTGCAATCGCATCGCGTCAGCACGTTCAGTTCGGCGAGCAACGGGCCGGCGTCGTTCACGTAGCGGCGCACCGCCGAATCGGTCCAGCCCATCTCGTAGGTGTGGAACCGCAGGTGCAGGCGCACGAGTTCGGTCACTGCCTCGTTGTCGTCGTTCGAATACCGCAACGCCGTCAGACGTTTGCTCGTCATCTTGGCGCCCTTGACGTCGTGCATGTGGAAGGTAGTGCCCTTGCCTTCCTGGAAACCGCGCGTGAGGGGCTTGCCGATGTCGTGGAACAACGCGGCGAGACGCGTGAGTCGGAAGTCGAAGTCGGGGTGGGGTGCGCGTCGCGGCGCACGTTCTCGATCACCGCGAGCGTGTGCGTCAGAACGTCCTTGTGACGATGAATCGGGTCGTTCTCGAGACGCATCGCCGGCAATTCGGGCAGGAAATGGTCGGCGAGTCCGGTGTCGACGAGGAACCACAAGCCGGCGGTCGGTGATTCGACCACGATCAACTTGTCGAGTTCGTCACGAATGCGTTCGGCCGACACGATCGCCAAACGATCGGCCATGTCACGCACGGCCGTCATCAATTCGGGAACAGGGGTCATCCCCAATCGCGCGATGAATCGAGCTGCACGCATCATGCGCAGAGGGTCGTCGCTGAAACTGATGCGCGGATCGAGAGGGGTGCGCAACGTGCGCGTCACCAAGTCGACCGCGCCGTTGTAAGGGTAGACCAACACCGGCGCGTTGGTCGTCACTTCGAGCGCCATGGCGTTGATCGTGAAGTCGCGGCGCGAGAGGTCGGCTTCGATGCTGTCGGAGAACTCGACATCGGGTTTGCGCGAATCCTCGTGGTAGGCCTCGGCGCGATGGGTGGTGATCTCGTAGACCCGATCACCCTTGCGCGCACCGATGGTGCCGAAACGTTCCCCCTGCGTCCACACGGCGTCGGCCCAACCCGAGACGATGCGTTTGATCACGTCCGGTCGTGCGTCGGTGGTCGCGTCGAAGTCGAGCGCGTCGACCGTGTCGCCGGCCAAGAGGTCGCGCACGGTGCCGCCCACGAGGTACAGGCGATGTCCGGCGTTCGCGAAAAGTGCGCCGATCTCGGCGACCTCAGCCAGGACGGGGGCGAAACGCTCCGGGATCACGATGTCAGGCTATGGCCCGCGGCGTTCCAGAAGTCGCGCACTTCGTCGATGCGCGACCACGCCTCGCGTGATCCACCCGACGTGGGAGGTTCGGGCCGCAACGGCACGCCGACGAGCGTCGCGACGGTGGCGGCGGCACTCATGCGCAACGCATCGAGGTCGTAACCGCCTTCGAGCACAACCAAACGCCGACCCTTCGGCACGAGATCGAGCACGCGTTCCAAGAGCGCGGGGTAATCCCCCGACGACAAACCGAGTTGAGTGAT
>JBJTIO010000186.1:0-4480 GCA_046095045.1 Actinomycetota bacterium | reverse complement strand
CGCTCGCTGAGATGTGCGCCGCCGCTGGCGACGCTGCAGGCGTCGAGAGGGCGACGGCGCACGGGCGGCTCGCACTGCCCGGTCATGAGTCGTTGATCGCGTGGCGTCTTCGAGCTCACGCCCGGCGCGGCGACCGGGCCGGTCTCGCAACCGAATGGCGGTCCTATCTCCGTTTTCTGGCCACCGACCCATGGTCGAACGCACAACCATCCCCGGACATGTTGCGAGTGTGGGAGGAAGTTGGCGGCACGGAGCGCTGACGCGGTGGCGTAATGGGGTGCGTGTCGATCAGACGGGAATGATCGCGTCACCTGTGGGTCGGTACACATCGATCGATCCATCGTGTTGTCGCACGGTGCGGTAGCCGTGATTCTTCAGTCGATTGTGTCGTGGACAAAGTGGGGCGCCGTTCGGCGGAGACGTGGACCCTCCGTCGGACCATGGAACAACGTGATCAATCTGCGTATGGGGTGAACCGCAACCAGGCCAGATGCATCGGCGGCCTCTCAGCCGCACCGCTTCTCGGGACGCTCCCGTGAACAAGCGAGAGCGACGACCGAGATTGATGGTGCACGAGTCTGAGCCGACGACCACTCGGCGCACGTGCCCCATGAGCGACAAGGTGACCGCGCTGATGGGGTCGATCGCATGACCGAGAGTCGACTCGCAGCGCCGGTTGGCGAAGCGTTCCGGATCTCCCGCGAGGGACGGCAGGGGACGATCCTCGGCGAGCGCGACCAGTGCTGTCTCGTACGTGTCGCCATCGATCACGATGTTGACGAGAGGTTCGACGCTCGGCGGGAGAATGTCGGCGGCCGCGGCAAAGATGGCGTGCAGTGCGTCGGCGCGCCGTTGACGAGCGGTGCGCGGCAGATCGTCGATGCCCAAAAGGTCGCGCTCGGCGAGATCGGACTGCAGTTCACGCTCGCAGAAGCGTTGGTGCACTTCGTGCAGAAGCGTGCCCAGCAAGTTGCCCATCTTGGCGTCAAGATGGGTGGTGTCGCCGTAGGTGGTGATGATCGCGTCGCGTTCGTCGTGCACGAGATCGCTGTGACGGTGGGTGCCATCGGCATCGGCGAGCTGTTCCCAGCGGAGCGTGGCCGAGTTGAAGACGTCGATGTCTTCCGTGCGGGCCCAGTCGAGGAAGAGAGGCATGAAGGCGGGGAGTTGATCACTCACGCGCTTGTTCTGATGGAGGCTCGCCAATCGCCGCACGTGTTCCGGGGCGATCTCGCCAGCGAAATAGTGCGTTCCGATCTCGGGGTAGGACGAGATGAGTCGAGCCGCCCGCGACAGATCGTTCGCCCGACTGGAATCGAGCCGTGCGACCGATCGCACCCAGGCCGACGCCTTCACGTAGCCATCGGCACGGTGTAGCGACTCGCTGCTCACCCGGGCGAGGAGGAGGGCCTTGGTGGCTTCGAGGCGCCGGGATTGCTGTTCGAGTTCCACGAACAAACTGGCGGCCTCTCGTACATCGGAGACGTGCGGGATTCGGTCGACGATCCGTTGAAGATCGTGATCAATGGTCATCGCAGTTCCTGTCGTGCGGTCACAGCACGAACATATGTGAGGGGTATGACAAAGTGAGCACGAGCGAGAGAAGTTGACGATCGAGAAAGTATTCGTTGTCAGTCGTCGGACTTGCCGGTCATGCCCAACGACTTCATCGCCTCGCGTACGGTTGCCACGCGCACGATCTTGATGTCGACGTCGACGTCGGGTGACTTGGCCGGAACGATCGCGGTGGAGAAGCCGAGTCGTGCGGCCTCGGCGAGTCGCCGCGATGCGTGCGGCACCTGACGCACTTCGCCGCCGAGCCCCACCTCGCCGAAGGCCACCACATCGGGACGCATCGGTTGATGTCCGAGTGCCGACAACACGGCGAGGCAGAGGCCAAGGTCGCTACCTGGTTCGGTGATGCGCACACCTCCGACCACCGAGGCGAACACGTCGTGTTGACCGACTGGTTGTCGCAACCGTTGGCCGAGCACGGCGAGCAACATCGAGAGGCGATTCGCATCGAGACCTTGCACGTTGCGGCGTGGGGGCGTGTCGCCTTTCACCGCGCTCGTGAGCACCTGCAATTCGACCATCAATGGTCGTTGTCCCTCGAGCGTGGGAATCACCACGCTGCCGGCGATGCCCGTGTGGCGATCGGCGAGGAAGAGCGCACTCGGATCGGGGACGCCTTGCAAACCCTGCTCGACCATATCGAACAAGCCGAGTTCGGTGGTGGGACCGAAGCGATGCTTCGACGCGCGCAAAAGCCGAAGCGCGTGATGACGATCACCCTCGAACTGCAGCACGGTGTCGACCACGTGTTCGAGCACGCGCGGACCGGCGAGACCGCCTTCTTTCGTCACGTGTCCGACCAACACGATCGGCAAGTTGCGCCGCTTGGCCTCGGTGACCAACGCGTGCGCACAACCGCGAACCTGCACCACGCTGCCCGGTGATGATCCGAGCTCGGGATCGACCATGGTTTGAATGCTGTCGATTACGACCAACTCGGGCGAGAGTTCGTCGATCGCCTTCACCACGTGGGGTAGCACCGTCTCGGCCAGCAACCACAGGTCGGGGCGTACCGCATCGAGCCGTTCGGCGCGCATGCGCACTTGCTGGGCGCTTTCTTCGGCGCTCACGTACAGCGTGCGGCCGGGCCACGCGGCGAGGGCTTGCAACAGCAGTGTGCTCTTGCCGATGCCGGGTTCGCCGCCGAGCAACGTGACCGACCCCGGCACCAGTCCGCCACCGAGAACACGATCGAGTTCTCCGATTCCGGTCGAGCGTGGTGTGCCGTGCGAGGTGTCGACTTCACCGATGCGCTGCGCGGTCGCGGCCGGAACGAGCGCGAGACCGGCGGCCAGCGACGCGATATCGGATGCGCTCGGGTCTTCGACGTCTTCGACGAGGCTGTTCCAGGCACCGCACGCCGAGCACTTGCCGTTCCACTTCGGATACGACGCGCCGCACTCCGAGCAGTTGTAGACGAGTTTCAGGCGGGCCATGTGCGTGAGGTTAGGCGTCGGGTGTGGCGCGGGTTCGGGTGCGGGTGGTCGATTGGTTGGGTCGCCGGCGACGGGCGAACAACACGAGCACGATGAGCAAGCCGATCAGGATCAACCACAGACCGAGCACCCAGCCGATGACGCGCGAGATGGTCTTCCACACACTTCCGTCAACTTTGGTGTCGGCCGTGCCGAGCACGATTGTCTGAGCCGAACCATCGGTCGGTGCGTTCCAGATGACGCCACCATCGGCGACAGTGCCGGTGCTCTTTCGAATCTCGCCGGGCAGGTTGGCCGACAACGTGACGGAGAACGAGTCGTCGATCACCACGCCGAGTTTCTCGGCGGTGCTGCGCCACGGTGTGTTACCGATCAGGTCGCTCAACGCGGAGTCGCTGAATGCTTCGACGCCACCCACCAACTGCAAAGTCGCGTCGAAGGTTGTGCTCACCGTGCGCCCGTCGACGGTGCGTTTGAGGGCAGGGTTCAGCAAAGGCCCGTTCGGTCCGTTGATCTGATTCATGGCGGTCGTGGCCTCGGCGGGGGATTCGAACGCGTATCGCAGAACCACGCGTAGTCCGCCACTGTTCACCTGGGTCGGACCTTCGACGGTCCAGCCACTCGCGATCAAGTCGTCGAGGCGCAGGTCGTCGGCCAAGCCTGGAACCAAGGTGACGGCCTCGGCATCGATGTCGACGGTGACCGAGATGGTGCCCGCTCCGGCGTCGTCGGCGGTGACGTCTATATATACGTCGACGCGGCAACCCGTGAGGAGGAAAAGTGCGGCCCCGAGAAGGGCAACGAGACGGCGCGCGGACACAGGCTGAGATTAGTTCGCCGATGCTGGGCATCAACGGGCGTGGATGATGGTCATACTGAATTGGCGCACATCTGCCCCACGCATTCGCTTGTGATGCAGTATGGCCATGTTCGGGAGGGCGTCATGAATCGTTGGTGGCAACGGAGAAAGAGGAATCCGGAGAGCACGGATGTTTTGCTCCTCAGTGAGTCGACGCCGGTTGCCGAGGTACCCATCGAGCCCAGTCCTGAAGAGGTACTTCTCGAGCGAATCGAACTTGCTACCGAAGATCTGATGAGGCGGATCGACGATCTGGCCTTGGCTCTCGATCATCTTCGTTTCGAGTTCGACGAGCGACTGCCAGCGCCCATCGAACTCTACGAGTTTGATGAAGAAGCGGAATCGCCCGATGAGGAATACGCGCTCTATTTGCAGTACTTCGTTCGTGACGGAAAAATCTCGCGACTAAGTGGGGAGATCCTCGAACTACAAATCATCGGCCAACTACGCGACGGTTCTTTCGTATGGGTGAATGAGAGTCGTCGGGTCTGTGGTGTCGTCACTCTCCAGGAACTTGGTGACCGTGTGCCTTTTCCCGATGATCGATTCCGCGCTCGGATCGTCTCTTACCCGTGGGGTCACGTCATCGAAGCTGTGGCCCCCAATTCGC
>JBJTIO010000185.1:0-6716 GCA_046095045.1 Actinomycetota bacterium | reverse complement strand
TCGACGACGGCTGCTCACGACCCTGAAGAAAAAGGTTGGTCTGCGGCAACGGAACGACGGCCACCCCCGCTTCGGCGACGCGTCGCGCGATCTCGCGCTGTTTGTCGCGGGGCTGAACGGACAAGCTCACGCAGTGACTCGGCGTCACCGGATACGGGAAGCTCGTCGCCGACACTCGTTCGGCGAGATCGATCAAGGTGAGCATGTTCGCATCGAGAGTTTCGTCGACGTGCAGGTCCATCCCCACACCGGCGTCGAGCGCCGCGGCCATCGCCTCGCGAATCATTCCGGCGCTGTCGACCTCGAGATGTGGGCAACCTCCCACCAGGTCGGCGCCGAGGGTCAACGCCTCCCGTAACGCTCGACGGTTACCTGCACCCTCACCGCCGGCGAGGGGTGAATGCATGAGGGCGACGATCTGCAAGTCGACGAGGTGACGAGTCGCTTCGCGCGCGGCAAGCACGGCGCGGAGATGCACGGGTTCGGCGTCGCTCTCCCCCACGGTCACGTGCGTGCGCACCACCGTCGTGCCGTTGGCGACCAGCTTGTGAATCGCCGTAATGGCGCGATTGGTCATCTCGTCGAGTCCGAACTCTCCGCGCGCCTCGGCGTCGATCCAAGCGTGGATGGCTCCCATCAGGTCGCCGGCCGGATTCGGAACTCGTTCGGCGGTCAGTGCCTTGTCGAGATGCGCGTGGGGCTCACCGAGCGAGGGCAAAAGCAGGGCACCCCGAAGGTCGATCCCTCCACGATCTAGTCGCGCCGACTCGATCGTCGAGATGCGACCGTTGGTGACGGCGATGTCGACGGGGCCGTCGTTCGGGACCCGTCCGCCGCACAACCAGGTCGTCTTTGGGTCCACCATTCGCTCATCCCTTCGTGCCATGTGGAATCGTAGGCGGGTGCGCACCTGCGTCTGGATCTATCCCAACGATTCCGCACACGCCATCGTCGACGCGATCGTCGAACTCGACCGCAAAGGAATCGACGAGGTCTGGATCGCCGACGAGGGAGTCGCCCGAGATCCTTTCGCGATCCTCGCCGCGGCAGCCCGCGAGACCTCGCGTATCGATCTCGCGGTGGGGATCACGTCCCCATTGCTCCGCCATCCCGGTGCCGTCGCATCGACCGCCATGACCATCGACGAACTCTCGGGTGGACGCATGATCCTCGGCTGGGGCGTCGGGGGTCACGAGTCGCTCGGCCCTTTCGGTCTGTCGACCGAACGACCCGTGGCCGCGGTGCGCGACGCCTTGCGTCTCGCGTCGGCGGTGTTCGACGGTCGTGACACCACAGGCTACGAGCCTCCCGCGCACGCCGCACCACCGCGGCGCATTCGTCAGTTCGTCGGCGCCCGTGGCCCGCAATTGAACCGTTTGGCCTCGCGCGAAGCGGATGGCGTCTTTCTGTCGGGTTTCACGGCCGACACCGCATCCGGCCCGATCTCCGACGCCAGGTCCACGCGCCCGATTCACGTCACGTTGTGCATCTCGACGCGTTACTCGGGCGCACCGGATGAATGGTCGATCGCGGGAGATCCCAAAGACGTCGCGGCACACCTGCGTGACGCCGTCGAGCGACATCGCCCCGACACGATTGGCGTCGCCCTCGTTGATCGCGACCCTCTCGATGTGATGGTGTCGCGAGCGGTGTCGACGTTTTCACTGCTCGGCTAGCAGTCACGCACCACGTCGTACACGCGCATGGTGCAATCACGCCACAGGTCGCCCATGCGACGATCGACCTCGTCGACCTGAGCGGGAGTGATGCGCTTCCACAACTCCCGACTCTCCCACCAAATGACCGCGTGCACGAGACGAACATCACCTTCCTCGACCCACATTTGCTTGCGCACGAAACCCGGAGACTTCTCGAGAAATCGACTCCAAACCTCCTCCTCGCGCGCGAGCCACACGTCGCGCAAGTCGAGAGGTACTTCGAAGGTGAGCCATTCGACAACCACGCGAAGGACTCTACGACCACGCGAGCCCCTCGCGCCGTTGCCTATGCTTCGCGCGGAGACGACGATGGGCACGCCGCGCGACTACGAACTGACCGGGCCCGAATCGGTGCGGGCCGTCGAGCGAGGCTTGGCCGGCGCCGATTGGTATCACAGTCCGGTCGATCGCGAGGCGATGCTCGAGATCATGAAGCGCTCCAACGCGCGAGCCGCCGCCGACACGATCCTGTGGCTCGCTCTCACGGTGCTCGCCGGATGGTGGGTCGTCGTCTCGTGGGTCTCGTGGTGGACCGTCCCGGCCATGTTCGTCTACGGGACCCTGTACGGTTCGGCGTCCGACGCTCGTTGGCACGAGTGCGGCCACCGCACCGCGTTTCGTTCGAAGGCCGCCAATCTGATCGTGTACCACATCGCGTCGTTCATGGATGTTCGCGAGCCGGTCTCGTGGCGCTGGAGCCACAATCGTCACCACGCCGACACGATCATCGTGGGACGCGATCCGGAGATCGCCTACCAACGTCCGATTCGGTTCTGGAGAGTGTTCGCCGACATGTTCGGCATCCTCAGCACTCGGGCCGAGTTCGCCAAGTACGCCGCCAACGTGATGGGGCGACTCACCCCGGCCGAGGCCGACTATGTGCCGCCCCGAGAGGCCAAGCGCGCCATCTTCTGGGGTCGAGTCCACACCACGATCTGGTTGGCCACCATCGCGGCGTCGATCATCACCACGAGCCTGCTACCACTCGTTCTGATCGGTTTGCCGTCGCTGTACGGTCGTTGGTTGCTCGTCGTGTTCGGCACCACTCAACACGCTGGGCTCGCCGAGGACGTGCTCGACCACCGACTGAACACTCGCAGCCTCTACATGAACCCGATACTGCGGTTCTTGTACCTCAACATGAACTACCACCTCGAGCATCACATGTTCCCGTCGGTGCCGTACCGCAACCTGCCGAAATTGCATGCGCTGGTGCGCGACGATCTCCCCGCACCTCATCGCGGGATCATCCACGCGTATCGAGACATCCTGCCCGCACTATGGCGTCAGCGTCGCGACCTCGATCACTTCATTCGGACGCAGATTCCGTCAACGTCCGCGTGACTCTCCGGCCCACTTGCCGATGAGTCGTCCCGACAACCAACCGAAGAAGAGAAACACCGACACGCCGAGAGCGCTCGACAAGATCACCGACGCGAACAACTGCTCGCCTTCCAGTCGGTTCGCGTAACGCTTCAACAACTGTCCGATACCGACCTCGCCTTGGCCGAAGAAGAAATCGCCAACGATCGCACCGATTACCGACAGACCCGCCGATATGCGTAACCCGGCGAACACCGCGGGCAAAGCGGCCGGGAACATTAGTCGACGTAGTCGTGTGGTCCGATTCGCCTTGTGCAAGGTGAACAGGTCGTGCATACCTTGGTCCGCCGACAGCAAACCGAACAAGGTGTTCACGACGATCGGAAACAAGGCGATGATCACGCACACCAAGACGCGCGATGAAAAGCCGTAGCCGAACCAGAAACCGATGAGCGGCACGATGGCAAGAATCGGGATCGCCTGAAGCACCACCGCGTACGGAAAGATCGCCCGTTCCACCACCTTTGCCTGGCTCATGATGATCGCGAGCAGGAAACCGAGCAGGATCGCGATCAGGAGTCCCCAGAACGCGACCTTGGTGCTCGACCACATTCCTTCCAGCATCGTCGAGAAGTTGTCCCAGTTCGCGAAGCCGGTCTTCCACACTTCGTGCGGAGGCTGCAGGAGAAACTGACGCTTCGGATCGAGCACGACCATGCTGATGAAGTACCAAACGCCCACGATGATCGCCCCGACGACCACGGGAGGCAACACCACCGCGGCGAACGTCGCACCACGCGTGCGCTTGGCCTCGGGCATCGATCCAGCATCGGCGAGGATCACCTCGACCGGGTCGAATGTCGACGGTTCATCGAGAGTCATGTGTGCGCTCCTCTCAGCGACTGGCTCACTTGTCCGCAGAGTTCGGCGAAACGGGCGTCGAAACGCAGCTCTGGTTTGCGGGGATATTCGAACGGGACGTCGAACGAGGCGACGAGTCGCCCCGGGCGCGCGGACATCACGTGCACTTTCGTCGACAGGTACACGGCTTCGCTGATCGAGTGAGTGATGAAGAGTCCGGCGAATCGTTCCTGTTCGAAGAGACGCAGCGTCTCCTCATTCAGGCGCTCACGGGTGATCTCGTCGACTGCCCCGAACGGTTCGTCGAACAAGAACACCGGTGGTTTCAAGGTGAGGGTGCGGGCCAGTGACGCGCGCATGCGCATGCCACCCGACAACGAACGCGGATAGTGGTTCTCGAATCCGCTCAATCCGACGAGTTCGATTGCGTCGGTGGCCAATCTGGCTCGTTCGTCCTTGCCAAGTCCGTGAAGTTCGGCAAGCAATTCGACATTGCGTCGCACCGTGCGCCAAGGCAGAAGGGTGGCGTCCTGAAACACGTACACGATGCGATCTCGATCGACCGAGATCTCGACCGAGGTGGCCTCCAGCAAACCCGAAGCGATCTTCAACAGTGTCGACTTTCCGCAACCCGACGGTCCGACGATCGTCACGAACTCGCCTTTGGCGACGTCGAACGAGACGTCGGACAACGCCTTCGTTCCATCGGGGAACGTCATCGAAACGTTGCGAAAGGAAAGCGGCGATGAGGACATTCGAACTCCAGACCGGGGACCGCACGCCCCCGACCGCCGATCATAGTCGCGATGTTCCGCATGCTCCGAGTGACCGCACGAGACGGAAACATTGCGAACAATTTTGAATTTTTCGTTCAAACAGCACTTCCCGCGAATTCACCCCTCGGGTTTGAACTAATGTCCTCGAGAGTGAGTCCACGTGGGGTGGACCATTTTGGGGAGGAACAATGAAGAGCAAGTCCATGAGGCTTTTGCTGGCTGTTCCGCTCGTCGCCGCCGGTGCTCTCAGCGCCTGCGGTGGAGACGACGGAGGCTCGGCATCGGAATCCGGCGGTGAAGGCGTTCTCTCGGGTGCGTGCCCGGAAACGATCGTCATCCAAACCGACTGGTTCCCGGAGTCCGAACACGGAGCCCTCTATCAGATGTTGGGATCGGACTACTCGGTCGACACCGGCAAGAAGATCGTCTCGGGCACCTTGATCGACTCGGCTGGCAAGGACACCGGTGTCACCCTCGAGGTGCGTACTGGCGGTCCCGCCATCGGCTTCCAGCCCGTCTCGGCGACCATGGCCGCCGATGAGTCGATCACCATCGGCTATGCGTCGACCGACGATCAGGCGTTCAGTTACGACGAGATTCCGTTGCTCTCGGTCGTCGCACCCATCGAGATCAACCCGCAGATCATCATGTGGGATCCCGAGACCTATCCCGACGTCGAGACGATCGCCGATCTCGGAGCGCAGGGCATCACGCTCAACGTGTTCGCCGGCGGAACCTACCTCGAGGTCTTCAAGGCCGAGGGAGTTGTGAGCGAGGATCAGATCGACCCGTCGTACGACGGTGCACCGACGCGATTCATTTCTGAGGGCGGAAAGATCGCTCAGCAGGGATTCGCTTCGGCCGAGCCGTGGCAGTACAAGAACGAGTTCAGCGACTGGGGCAAGGACGTCAAGTACCAGCTCATCCATGACGCCGGTTTCGAGATCTATGCCGCATCGCTGGCGATTCGCCAGGCCGACAAGGAAGCTCTCTCGGATTGCCTCAAGCTGTTCGTGCCCATCGTCCAGCAGGCAGCCATCGATTTCGTGAACGACCCGGCTCGGGCGAACGCGATCATCATCGATGCCGTCGAGAAGTACGCCGACTTCTGGGTCTACGGCGAGGGCGTGGCCGCCTACTCGGTGGAGACGCAGAAGGAACTCGGCTTGGTCGGCAATGGCCCGGACAAGACCTTGGGTAACTTCGACCTCGAGCGAGCGAACACGGCCCTCCAGCAGATGAAGGATGCCGGACTCGATGTGCCGGCCGACCTCACCGCTGAGGACATGTACACCAACGAGTTCATCAACCCCGACATCGGTCTCTGACGTCGGTCATCCACTCGTGGAAAAGGGGGTCGGGAAACCGGCCCCCTTTTTCGTTCTCCGGTATCAGGCGCGGTGACGGAAGGTCGCGACTTCACGCAGCACATCGACGAAGCTCTCGATCGCGCCCTCGACGAGCACCCGACCATGTTCGGCCGTGGCGGCGGTCGGATCGCCGATGTGGCCGTGATCGCCGAAATCGTTGCTGAGCCACCCGAAGGCCACCGAACCGCCGAAGCGCACATGACGATTGGCGGCCAAATGTTCGGGGATGTCACGCACCGCGAGGCTCATGTCGACGAGTTCGGGATGCAGGTACAGCATCATCGAGGTCTCGTCGTGTCCGCCGTGCACGCCCATACCCAGTTCCGATGCCGACGACGCACCACCCTGATCGGCGGGTTGCGACGGATGAGCGAGGAAAGTCTCGAGCCCGAACTGCAGGCGCAACTCGCGATTCGCCATCGCAACGAGAGCGCTGTTGCCACCGTGGCCGTTCAGGAAAACGAGTTTGCGCGCCGGGGTCGCCGCGACACAGCGACCGATGTCCTCGAGAACCGACACCACAACACGGCTCGTGATCGTGTCCCCGTTCGCCGTGCGCCCGCCGCGAACGCGACCGGAGTCGACGATGATCGACGACACCGCGGTCGAGGTGCGTAGCACGCCTCCGTTGGCGGTGAAGGCCGACGCGATCGCGGCGGACAACATTC
>JBJTIO010000184.1:0-19300 GCA_046095045.1 Actinomycetota bacterium | reverse complement strand
GGGCGCACCATCACCCGATTCTCGGTGAGCGTCGACGGCGGGCCATGGGAACCAAGTTCCGTCCGCGAGGGACGCCTCAACATCGCAACGGCCACCGACACCGTCCGATTGCGAATCGACGCGGTCGACGAGAACGGCGATCCCGATCTACCGAGCGGCTGGGCCGAAGTCTTGCCCACCGAAATGCGCGAACCCGAGTGGATCCGCGTTCCGATCGACGCCACGTCCGTCGTCGGGTCCTCCACCCCCGTGTCGTACGTCTTCACGCGCTTGACCGCCGATCCTCTCGACGAACGCCGACACGACCCCGAACGAGTCATCCACCGAGCGTTCGACGTGGCCCATGACGACACGTTCACGATCTCGGGCACGGCATCCGAACGAGAGATGACCGAGCACGCCACATCCGACTGTCGTGACGACATCGTGTCGATCGACGGCGAATCGGTGTCAGTGCGCTTCGACGAACGTTCCTTCGTTGCCTGTGATTCGATCTCTCTCGCTTCCGGACAACATCTCCTCGAATCGAGCACGGACCAAGTGGTTCTACGATCGAATCGAGCCTCCAGTCCCGACGTGTCGTTGTTGGTGCCCGTCGAGGTTTCGCGCATCCACCGCCGAGCAACCCTTCCCGCCTGCGATTCGTGCTGGGTCGAAACGACGGATGGATGGAACGACGGATGGATGGCCACGATCGGAGATCGCACGACGGATCGTCCGATTCCCAGTGGAGCTGGTCGAGGAACATGGATGTACTCCAGTGATACCCCGACCGAGTTTCGTGCGTCGTGGTCGCCCCAATCTCTGATGTGGTGGGGACTTCGACTGTCGACGGTGGCGATCCTGATGATGTTGGTGGTGCTCGCCACGGGACTCCGACAACGACGACTCGGTGCGCCAGCGGTGGAACGTGACGATTTTCGCGACTCACGCCGGTTCGTCGGCGCGATGAGTCTCGTGGTCGTCGCCGCCTTCGTGCACCCGGTGACGGCACTGATCGTCACCGCCTTGATTCTCGGGTCGCGCCGTGTCGCTCGGTTCACACTGCTCGCCATCATCGCACTCGGCTACGCCTACGTGGTCGTTCAACAGATTCGCTACGGAACGCCAGCGGGCTTCGGGTGGCCGGGGGTGTACGACCGAGTGCACGGCCCGATGTTCGCCGCCGTGATCGGAGTGGCTTTGATCGGTTGCTTTGTCGACGACGAAGCCGACGGTAGAGTTTCGACCTCGTGAGCCTCGATCCGCGCCCCTGCCTCAGCGTGGTGGTCCCTTGCTACAACGAGGAAGCCACCATCGAGAGCCTGCTGGCCCAAGTGCTGCAGTCACCCTGGGTTGCCGAGGTGATCGTCGTCGACGACGGGTCACGCGACCGCTCGCGAGAAATTCTCGCCGGTCTCGACAATCCGCAAGTACGGGTCATCCTGCACGACAAGAATCAGGGCAAGGGGGCCGCACTGCGCACCGGCTTCGCTCATGCCACTCATGACTACGTCATCGTTCAGGACGCCGATCTCGAGTACGACCCGCAGGAATACGGACTTGTGCTCGAACCCTTGCTCACCGATCGCGCCGACGTCGTGTTCGGATCGCGCTTCTTGTCGGGTCGCCCCCACCGCGTGCTCTACTTCTGGCACAGCATGGGCAACAAGTTCTTGACCCTGATGTCGAACATGTTCACCGACCTCAACCTCACCGACATGGAGACGTGCTACAAGTGCTTCCGACGCGAGGTCATCCAATCGATTCCCATCGAGGAAGATCGTTTCGGTTTCGAACCCGAGATCACCGCCAAACTGGCGCGCGGGCGTTGGCGCATCTACGAAGTCGGCATCTCGTATTCGGGACGAACCTACGACGAAGGTAAGAAGATCGGTTGGCGTGACGGAGTGCGAGCGATCTATTGCATCGTCCGCTACTCGGCCGTGGGCGAGAAGTACCTGAAGCCCTACCTCGACCGCTGACCGCTTGATCGTCGCGTCAGTTGGCGAAGGCGCCCGCCCACGCCCCACCGGGTGACCAAGAGCATCGATTCGGCGACGATGCGACCCGACATCTTCGATTTTCCGTGCACTCGTTCGGTGAAGATGATCGGCACCTCGCCCACGCGATAACCGAGGCGGACCAGACGCAACACGAGTTCGGTCAGGAAGGCATAGCCGTCGGCGCGTGTCGTGCCGGGCTCGATCGCCGCCAGTGCCGATGTCCGATACGCCCGAAAACCCGACGTGCAGTCCCGCACTCGTACCCCAAGGATCGCGCCCGTGTAGAGATTGCCCCACTTCGAGAGCAATCGACGATGAACGGGCCAATTGACCGTCGAACCTCCCGGCACGTAGCGCGACCCGACGACGGCATCCGCTCCGGACTCGATGGCAGCCAGCATCGCAGGGATCGCTTCGGGATCGTGTGAGAAGTCGACATCCATCGTCACCACCACGTCGACACCCGACGCAAGAATCTCAGCGAACGCGTGGCGGTAGGCGTTTCCGAGCCCTTGTTTCTGGGGGCGGTGTATCACGCGAACATCCGCCAGCCTCGCCGCACACTCGTCGGCCATCGCGCCGGTTCCGTCCGGGCTGTTGTCGTCGACGATCAGAATCCCGATGTCGGGGACGACCTCACGAATGCGCGTCAACAACGGAACGAGGTTCTGAGCTTCGTTGTACGTGGGTAGAACGACCGTGGCGCGCACGCGAGAACTCTAGTTGCCTGACTCGCGGAGGCTAGGGACGATCATTCCGTGCCGTCGAAGGCGGCGATCGGCACACCGGGCACCGACGAGAACACCGAGACGGGCTGACCCAAAAGAATCAAGGTGCTGACATCGACCGCCACATCGGGTTCGAGTGGCGGTACGGCGAAGATCAGCGACGCTCCGGGACGATCGAGCGAGTCGAGCAAGTCGTCACGCCCGGTGCGTTCGAGTCCGGCGCGGATGTCGTCGATCAATTCCCTCGCGCGCACTTGCTCCTCCGGTGTGCGCGGATCGGCCGAGGCGATCTCGGTGAGATCAGGATCGAGTCGGGCCCGTTCGATCGGCGCACCAACCACCACCCAAAGCACCCGATCGACCTCGGACTCGGCGACCACGCGATGCGGGAGTGCCGCGGCGGCGAACTGTGATTCGACACCAACGGAGAATCCCATCCGTTCGAGTTCGAGCACGACCCCGAAGCCCGTCGCGTTGAGTGTGTATGGATCCCAGAACTTCACCAAGTAGTGCGCATCGCCGTCGAGGGTCCGATCCAGTTGCGGGGCGAGCAGGCCCACGATCCGAGAGTCGGTCGGACCCGGAAGGTGCACCCGCGCCACGGCTTGGGCACTCGAGACCGTCGACAGCAGCAGGAGTGACGAGATGGCGCCGACCACCGCCCGTCGGCTCATGCTTCGATCCCCGATCAGCCCACGCAACGACAACACGACGACGGTCATCGTGAGGAGCCAGAACCAGCGGATGGTGTATTCGAAGAAAGGTCCGAAGATGCGCGACACCGACAATGCGCCGACGGCCACGAACACCCCGATCACGCCGAGCGATCCGACGATCCAAGTTTCGCCTCGCCGTCGTGCCGAACGCACCCCGACTCCGACCACGGCGAACATGGCGAGAAAACCGGGGTAACGGAGCCAGCCCTCGGACGGCGCCTTCGCACCGGGACCCGTCAACCATGGGCCCACGAGATTGAACTGCTCGGCGACGACTCGGATCGACCTGCCGACTCCGAGTGCCGGTTCGTTCGCCGATCCGAAGTGTTGCCACAACAACGACAGGTTGCCGGGTTCGCGACGCACCTGGTCGATGAGAACTGGCAGCCACATCACGAGTCCGACGACCGATGATGCCGCAACCCCCTTCCACACGTCGGTCGAACGCCAGCCCGCTCCACGCACCAAGTAGAGAACCGCCATCAACAAGGTGACCGCGACGAGCACCAAGTACCCCGCATGAGATTGCACGCAATGCGAGCCGACGACGACAGCTCCTGCGAGTGAGAGTTTTCGGCGAAGCATCGTCGTCCCGTCGATGGGAACGATGACATCGAGCACCAAGAGGAGATACACGGTGAAGGGCAACACCGCTAGCCACGGATTCCACGGCTCGACCATGAACGCCGGTCCCGATGCGCGAATGACGACGAGAGAACCGAATGCGACGAGCCACGCCAGTGTCGGACCACCGCGACGCCACGCCAGCCAGATCGCTCCCGTGACGAACACCAGATGCACCGACACCACCGCCGCCATCAACGATTCACCGGTCGAACCACCGATGAAATACACGGGAAGCATCAACACCCAGAGGCTCGGACCCGGGTGGGATCCTTGAATTCCGGTGTCGCCGACGATTCGACCGGCTGCTCCGACGAGCGGTGGGTGCGAGAAAAAACCTCGCATGTGCAACTCGGCCTGGGCCATGTCACCGCACGGAAACCATCGTGGACCCCACAGCAGATGTATGACGGCCGCGATCGCGGGCGCAGTCGCCAACATGGCGAGCACAACGATAGGACGCCAACGAGGACCGTCTCCCCGAACGGCATCTTCCGGTTGTCTCGGCCCCCTCGACCTCACCGAACTCACCCTAGTGTGCGACCCCGACAACTAGCCTTGATCCGGCATGGTTCAGTCGCATCCTCCCACATCCGCCGTCGCGACGGCTGTGGCGTCGATCCTCACATGCGACCTACCCGGACTCCCCGACGAACGTCGCGAGTCCACCGTCGAATTCATCCATCACCGGTTCTCCACCCTCCCCCATCACATGAGACTCGGTGTGTCGCTCCTCGACCGCATGATGAATGTCGTGGCCCGTTCCTACGGATCGGAGCGCTTCGCTCGACTGAGTCGCACTCGACTCCCCGTCGTCGCCGAGTACTTCAGATTGGTGCGATCGCTGGGCTACGCCTTCGTGTGGGAGACCTGGCCCGACACGGCGAGTGACGGGACACCGAAATGAGCCGTCTCTTCGAACCATCGACGACCGCCCTGTATCGCGGCGACTTGAACTGTGACGTCCTCATCATCGGATCAGGTGCCGGCGGTGCGCCCACCGCCGCGATCCTCGCCGAGGCGGGATTCGATGTCCTCGTTCTCGAAGAAGGCGACTGGGTCGAACAGGGCTCGGTCAGACCGTTCTCCCTCGAACAGATGGAGAGGCAATACCGGTCGGGTGGAGTCACGGTCGCACTCGGGCTTCCCAGCATCGCTTACACCGAGGGACGCTGTGCCGGAGGTGGCACAGAGGTCAACAGCGGGCTCTACCGTCGCCCACCGGCCGAAGTGGTCGAGCGTTGGGCCAGTCGTTGGAACATCAGGGATCTCGACCCCGATCGCCTCCTCGACATCGCCTCCGAAGTCGAGGAGGCAATCCATGTGACCCCACTTCCCGGTCCGGCGTCACGACCGAGCGAGATCATGCGCCAAGGCGCCGCGGCCCTCGGATGGCGCCACGACGAAAGCCCGCGTTGGATGAAATACCCCGACGGCAATCCCCGACATGGCGAACGACAGTCGATGACCCGCACCTACCTTCCACGGGCCGTCGCCGCCGGGGCCCGCATCGTGACCGGAGCCCGAGTGGAACACATCGACATCGACGGTTCGACCGGACGTTGCGCATGGGTCAGTTCCGCCGGTGTGCGCGGGGTCAAGATCAATTTCCAGTACGTCTTCGTCTGCGGTGGGGCGATTCAAACGCCGGCCCTCTTGCAGCGATCCGGACTTCGCCGCAACATCGGAAATTCACTCGCCGTGCATCCGACGGTGAAACTCGCCGCTCGCTTCGACGACGAAGTCAACGTCCCCGACGACGTTCCCGTGCACCAGGTGAAAGAGTTCGCACCCGACCTGAGTTTTGGTGGTTCGGCGAGCCACGCCGGGCTCGTGGCGCTCTCCCTTCTCGACGAGTGGGACTCCTTCAAATCGGCGATCGAGGAGTGGCGCAACATGGCCGTCTACTACGCGGCGATCACGAGCGAGGGGCACGGTCGCGTGACGTCGGTTCGTGGATTGCGTGACCCGATCGTCACCTATCGCCTCACGCATCGCGACCGCGAACTGCTCCGGAGCGGGCTCAGTCGCCTCGCGCTTCTCATCCTCGAAGGAGGCGCGTCCCATGTGTATCCGTCCTTCCGAAAGGCGCCGATCGTGCGTGGTCGGTCCGACCTCGCGACGCTGCAGTCGCGTTTCTCCGCCCTCGCCGCATCGATCATGTCGGTTCACCTCTGTTCGACCGTTCCGATGGGCGAGAACGCCGACCTCTGCGGCGCCGACAGCCACGGTCGGGTCCACGGCACCACCAACGTGTTCGTGAACGACGCATCACTCCTGCCCGATGCTCCCGGCGTGAATCCTCAGGCCTGCGTGATGGCGATCGCACTGCGCAACGCCCGACACTTCGTCGACAACAATGGCGGGCAACGCTGATGGCGCCGCGCACATCCGGTCGAGGGCTGGTCGTCACTGGGGCTGCCGGATGGCTCGGTCGTGCGATCATCGCGCGCGCGAACGCCGAGTCGACCGCACACGGCTGGTCGTCGGTCACCGCACTGATTCGGGACGCGACCGAGGAGTCGATCGTTCGCGCGACGTGGGGTCTCGACAATCGAATTCCACTCACGGTCGTTGCCGGCGACATCGTCGATGCGTCGACTTCACCCCGACTCCTCGATGCGGCGCTCGGCACCGACCTCGACGTCTTCCATACCGCGGGAGTGATCCACCCCTCACGACTCGCCGACTTCCACGATGTGAACGTCACGGGCACAACGAACCTCGTCGACGCCTGTCGACGAAGCGATCGCGAGGTCAACCTCATCCACGTCTCGTCGAACAGTCCCTTCGGCACCAACCCGCACCCCGCCGACCGGTTTCGCGGGACCGAGCCGTACAACCCGTATCTCGGCTATGGCGAGTCGAAGATGCTCGGCGAACTCGCCGTGCTCGACGCGGTCGGACTCCGCGCGGTCGTCGTTCGCCCGCCATGGTTCTACGGGCCGTATCAACCCGCTCGACAGACGACGTTCTTCAGCATGGTGAAAGCCGGCCGGTTCCCGATCTTCGGGTCGGGCGACCAACAACGTTCGATGGTGTACATCGACAACCTCGTCGACGGCATGCTCGCCGCGCTCGGATATCTCTCGGCTGGCGGCGCTTCCGGACGTGGGTGGTGGGTGGCCGACGCCGTTCCGTACTCGGTCAATGAGATCGTCGAGACGGTGGGACGTGCCTTGCGCGACGAAGGTCATCACGTCCGGAAGAATTCGTTCCGACTTCCGAACGTCGTCGGTCGAATCGCCGAGACCGTCGACCGTCGAATTCAGGGTGCCGGGCGCTACAACCAACAAGTGCACGTTCTGGGTGAGATGAACAAGAACATCGCCTGCGATATCGCCGAGACGACGTCCGAGATCGGTTACGTGCCTCGCGTCGATCTCTACGAGGGGATGCGGCGAAGCATCCGATGGTGCGCCGAGAAAGGGATCGAACTGTGACAGTCAGTCTCGTCACCGGCGGCAGCGGATACTTCGGCTCGCTTCTCGTCGCGCAACTCGTCGGGGCCGGTCATCAGGTTCGCGTCCTCGACATCAATCCGTCCGACGAACTTGCGCACGGGGTCGAGTTCGTGCGGGGCGACATCAGGGACCCCCGCGTCGTTCGAGAAGCCGTCGATCAGGTCGACGTCGTGTTTCACAACGTCGCTCAGGTTCCCTTGGCTCGCGATCGCGAACTTCTCGAATCGGTGAACATCGACGGCACGAGGATCCTCGTCGACGCGTGCGCCGCCGCCGGAGTGAAAAAGATCGTGCACACCTCGTCGAGCGCGATTTTCGGCATCCCAGCGACGAACCCAGTGCTTCCGACGACTGCAGCTCGTCCACTCGAGGCGTACGGCGCCGCCAAACTCGCCGCCGAGGAGGTGTGTCGGAGAGCGATCGCCGAACGTGGACTGGACATCACCATCGTGCGACCGCGCACGATCCTCGGACATGGTCGCCTCGGAATCTTCGGAATTCTCTTCGACTGGATTGCCGACGGTGCCGACCCGTTCGTCCTCGGTCGCGGTGAGAACCGCTATCAGTTCGTGCACGCCGAAGACCTCGCCGAGGCCTGCATACGCGCGGGGAACGTCACCGGTCCGGACGTGTTCAACGTCGGGACCAATCGTTTCGGAACCATGCGCGACGCCCTCGAGGGACTCTGCCGTCACGCGGGCACCGGCTCACGAGTTCGATCCTTGCCCGCTCGCCCCACCTCGGCGGCCATGCGGGCCGCGGCGGCACTCAAACTCGCGCCTTTCGCGCCGTATCACTGGATCATGTATTCGAAGTCGATGTGGTTCGACACCTCCCACGTGACCGACAAACTCGGCTGGTCCCCGCGTTGGTCGAACGACGAGATGTTCGTCGACAGTTACGAATGGTTCCTGCGCAACAGAGCATCGTCGGCGGATCAGGGCGAGTCAGTGTCGCACCACCGCCGATCGGCCCGCCAGGGTGCACTGTCGATCGTCAAGCGCGCGACGCGGCTGCTCCCCGGTTGACCACCTGACGCCACAGTGGTTCGAGCACTCCGGCCGCCAACGCTTCCCACGTGAGCGTGCGGGCTCGCCTCTCGGCCTCGACCGACAGACGCGATCTCGTCGCGTCGTCACGAAGAAGGTCGGCGATCGCCTCGCCGAGTCGGTTGACCGGAACGACCCGACCCGTGCTTCCGTCGATCACCGAACAACGATGCCCGCTGATGTCGCTCACCACCGCCGGAGTTCCGCACCCGGCCGCTTCCGTGAGTGCGAGCCCCCATCCCTCGGCCAGCGACGCGCTCGCCACCAGCCACGATCGACGGTAGTGATCGCGCACTTCCTCTCGATCGATGCGCCCGGTCAGCGTCACCCACGACTCCGCCGAGTGATCGCGAATCCATCGGCGAATCTCGCCCTCGTCGGGGCCCGATCCCACGATCGTGAGCGTGAGTCCCGGGGTCGATCGCCGCGCGATCTCGACTTGCGAGAGCAACAACGTGTAACGCTTCACCGGCGCCAAACGTCCGACCGCCAACACCGATGGATGAACGGTCTTCGCACCCCCCGGACTGAAGAACGGATCGACTCCGACCGGGCCGGTGCTCACCAACTCCGGACGCCAACCGAGCGTCAGCAATTCCTCGTGAGTGTCGACCGATGTCGTCACCGTCGGCGTGCGTCGATAGAAGGGCGGCGCGAATTTGGTTTCGAGAAGTCGTCCGAGCGCCGCGACGGGAGCCGGGAACACCTGATTCCACATCGGACCGTGAACATGATGAAGGATCAGAATCCGAGGCTTGCGACACCAGACCGGCGACATCCAGGGAACCCCGTTCCAGATCTCGACCAACGCGTCGTAACGGCCCATCCGTCCCGAGAGCTCACCGAACAACACGCGCGGGAACACCGAGTATCGGCCACCCCGACGCACGACGTCGTAACCGTTGCGCACCGACTCGGCGGGTAGCCCGACCGCGCGTGAGGTCCGATGGAGAACCGAAAGTCCGGCCTCCTGCCATCGACTCATGAACTCATTGGCATGGTCCTCGCTACCGCCCGCTTCGGGATCGTCGAAATCCCGCCACGCCAGGACGTGCACGCGCCGGACCCCGTGCTCGATCATCTCGGAGGCCATCTCGGCCAGCGACCGCGTCGGATGCGTCGATTCGTTCATGGGTACAACGGCGCGCCCACCGCCACCTCGAAGACAGCTCCGGGCACCCTGATCTCGCTGTACCGCGCGACGGAAACAAACAGGTCGTCGGGTATCTCAGTGAACAGGAGTATTTGCATGTGTCCGTATTGAGAATCGAGAAGGTCGATCCATTCCGGATGTCCCAGAGATCGCATCCGGGATTCGATCTCGGTGCGCAGTCGATCGCTCTCGACGACTTCCTCGGGTGAACGCGGATCGAACTCGGCGAGCAGTTTGGCGTCGTCGCGCGACCCGAAACGGGAAATATTCTCCTCGCCCGTGACCAACCACAGCACCTCGTCCACCGCCCCGGGTACCCGTTCGTCACGCACTCGGTACGGACGAGCCGCCGCTCCCGCCCACTGATCGACGAACAACGAGTCGCCACGCTTCTCCATCTCGAGGAGCAGACCGAAACCGGTGCCACCGAGCGCCGCAGGATCGTGCCAACGAAGCAAGTAATCGAGGTTCGGATCGAGAATCGGTGCGAGTTGTTCAGAGAGACCGCGCACCAGACGCGAATCGTTGCGATACGGCGGTTCCGCACCGGCGGAGTCGACCGATCCCCACACGACGATGCTCGACAATGACACGGCCAACACCCATCGACCACCACGCACGAGCGGGGCCTGGTCGACGAGCATCTTTCGCCAGACGGACCACACGGAGACGACGACCCACATCACGGCGATGATCCACATCCACCTGATCACGTAGTCGTAGAAACGTCCGAACACCCGCGACGTCGCCACGAAACCGACGAGAGTCACTGTTGCAAGAACTCCTTGGAGGGTCAACACCTCACGATCACGCCGTCGCCATGCCACGACGAACCCGATGATGACCACGGAAACGAACGCCACGAAACCAAGCAGGTTCGGGGCGTCGTACGGCGCCTTTCCCGGACCGGAGACGAAGGGACCGGCGAGGTTGAACTCCCCCATCATGGCCTTGATCGCCGCTCGCACACCGACGTTGTCGGAATGCGAGGTTCCGAACTCGTCCCAGAGTCGGCGGAGGTTCCCCGGACCAGGTCGCAACTGCTCGATGACGGGAGGGATCCACAGGACCACACCCACGACGACTGACAACCAGATCGTGCGACTCGAGCCCTCGCGACGTGCGGCGCGCCAGGCCACGATTCCATACACCAAAAGGGGCGCCACGACGATCGGCACGTACGAGATGTGTGTCTGAACACAGTGGACTCCCACGGCAACCGCCCACGGCAGACAGCGATGTTGGCCGAGAGCCACGCCCCAGATCAGCACCAAGAAGACGAAGAAGGCGAAGACCGGAACCCAGACGTTCCATGGTTCGAGAAAAAACCGCGGGGCAAGCGACCGGACCATGACGGCGATACCCGCCGCGGCGATGACGGACAGTGCCGGCCCGCCGAATCGACGAAGGAGAACAAGACCCGCGGCGATCGCCGCGAGGTGCAGCACGAGCACCGAGACGAGCACGCCGTAACTGGAGCGGAAGAACAAGAGATAAACGGGATACAACAGGTACGCCATCGACGCTCCCGGGGTCGAACCCTGGTTGTTGATGTCGTTGCCGACTCTGGCCGCCACACCGATCAGGGGCATGTGTCTCGGAATCGCGCGCAACATGAGTTCGGTGTGCGAGACATCGCCGGTTGGGTACCAATCCTTGGGCGCACCCGCGACCGCCACGATCCCCGGCAGGACGATGAACGCGGCGAGGATCGCGATGGGAATCACCCGATGGTCGCTCGCGAACACCCCAGCGCGCAGCCAGATGCGCTGCAAGCGATCTCTCACGTCTGCACCGCCGCCACGATCATCCGCGCCACTCTCTGTTGACCGGCCGCCGTCAGACCGTCAGCGTCGCGCAACACGACGTAGCCAGGTCCATCGAAAACGCAGTCATCCCACCATAGACAGGCTGCTCGCACATCGATGTCGGTGGGTGGGCCAAGAAGTTCGACCGGATCGACGACGGTCGCACCCGCATCGATGAGATCGACCGTGACCGGATCGTCTCGGTCACCCTCGGAAAGACCGACCACCACGACCAATCTGACGTTCAAGTCGCGCGCCACCGCCCGAACATCATCGGCGGCCGAAGCCTCGCACTCGGTCGAGGTCGTCTCTACGTGCACCACGATCGCCCGTGTCGGTCGCGGCACCTCCGCCGCCAACACATCGGCGACATCGCACCACGTGTCGACCGGATCGGTCCACGTCGCCGAATAGCCCTCCTCCCGCAACCGTCGAAGGACTTTTTCCTCGCTGCGGGCGAATTGACCATTTCCAACGGCGACGATCTCCGGATGCGTCGCGGGATTCTCCGAGCCGGTGATCCCCGGCCACCACCAGTACAGGCCGAAGCCCACGACCGCGATCACCGCGGCCCACCTCGCCTTACGGACGCGCGGGGTCAACTCCTCCACAGGCAGGTGAAAGTACCATTGACCGAGGACTTCGCCGGCGATACCGGCGCCAAAACGATGACCGTCGACCCTGCCCCGAACCTCTCCCTTGCCGCTTCATTCGGGCGTCGGATCAGTGGCGGAATCCTCGCACTCACGATTGGCCGCCCCGTTCGACTGCTTGGGATCATCGCTCTCGCCCACATCGCCGTCCTCGTCGGAGATCTCGACGAAACGACCCGGTTCGGCGCATGGGTCGATGGTGTGATCGTGGCGGTGGCGGCCGTCGCCATGGCGGCGATCGTGAACCGCACCCGTGGCGCACGCCGACTCGGAGTTCGATTCCTGCTCGTCGGCTACGGCGTCTGGTGGCTTGCTCTCGGTTTCGCGGTCGTCATCAACCAACATCTCTCCTCCAGCGATGGAATCCTTCCCGCCCTCGTGTTCGTCGGTGGTTTCGATTCGTTCGGAAAGGTCTCCGGCGCCTTCATGTTGACCGCACTCTTCGTGGTGGGGTACTTGCAACGACGAGGCCCGTCGGCCACACCTGCGACCCTCGACGTCAAGCGACGATTGGCGATCCACGGCGCGTTGGGTGCACTTCTTCTGGGCCGCCCCGTCGTCGACCTTCTCGCTCGTCAGCATGTCGAGCGAGTCACCCTCGATGAACATGGGGTCGCCCGCCAGTTGGTTGGTCCACAACTCCCTCTCTTCGTGTGGACCGTCATCACCGTCGTTGCCCTCGGAACCCTGATCGGTCCCGCGGTCGAATTCCTCGGACGACGATTCGTTCTTCGCGATCGTCGCGCACCCACGTTCATGATGCTCTGGGTGTCGGCGACCTCGCTGGCGTTCGTCGTCCGACTGTTCACGCTTCTCACCGTCGCCCCCACTCGCACCGACGCCGGCGATCCACTCTTCTACCATTCCACCGCCAACCTGCTCGCTCGAGGTCTCGGCTTTCCCGAACCACTGAATTTCATCGCTCACCAACGATGGTTCGCCAGTGCCCTTCACGGTCCGATGTATCCGATCGTGCTGTCGTTGTCGTCGAGGTTCGGCGGCACGACGTTCTTCGACCACAAGATGTTGTCTCTCGTCATCGGCACCGCCGTGGTCGCCTCGATCGGAGTTCTCGCTCGTTTGCTCAGCCCGCGCGACAACCGCGTTGTGATTCTCGCCATGATCATCGGAGCGGTGTATCCGAACCTCTGGATCGTCGACAGCGTGCTCTTTCCCGAAGGGCTGATGGCCCTCTTCACGACGCTCACGCTCGTCTGTGCGCATCGATGGGAGTCGACTCCCGCCCGACGTTGGGTCGTCGCGATGGGTCTATTGACCGGACTCGCCGCGCTCACTCGCGGCGAAGGACTGCTTCTCGCCGTTCTACTGATCGTTCCGCTCATCATCCGACGTCGCGACATCGCCGGAAAAAGACGTCTCACCAACATCGCGTGGGCCGCCGTCGCGTGCATCGTCGTCATCGCACCATGGGCGATCCGCAACGAGCGCTCATTCGACTCCTCCGTTCCCCTCTCGACGAACGGGAACGAATTGTTCGTGTACGCGAATTGCGAGTCGACCTATTCGGGCAAATTCCTCGGATTCTGGTCGTACGCGTGTCAAGAGGATCTACGCGATCAAGGGATCGACGCCACCGGCGACGAGGCCGACAAGGCCCTCTTCTGGCGGAAGGTCGGTATCGACTACGCACGGGAGCACGCCGGCCAACTACCCAAGGTGATCGCCGCTCGCGTCGGTCGTCAGTGGGAACTGTTCCGCCCCATGCAGAACGTCGAGTTCGCTCCCATCGAAGGGCGCGACAAGGAGGCGGCCCGCGCCGGACTTTTCATGTACTACGGGCTCGTCGGCCTCGCCGGAGTCGGGGTCGTGTCATTGCGCCGACGTCGTACCACGCTCATTCCACTCGCGTCGGTGTTCCTCAGTGTCACGCTCACCGCCGCGTACGCCTATGGAACGACTCGATTCCGAGTCCCCGCCGAACCCGCTCTCTGTGTTCTCGCGGCCCTCGGAGCCTTGCCGATCTTCGAACGACTCCGTCGCCGATTCCCGGCGAATCACCGGGAACTCCCCCAGCCCGCACCCTCGACCTTCGTCACCGGTTCGACCTTCGACGTGCGGGGTGCGTTCACCCGCGGCGCGATTCGTTCCTGGATTGCCGTGGGTGCCGTCCTCGCTCCGGTGCTCGTCGCCTTGCCCGCTCTGATGAGAGGCGTCGGTGCAACGATGGAAGAGGGGTTCATGCTCGTCTTCCCCGAGCGCGTCGCCAAGGGAGATGTCGCCAACGTCGACTTCCTGCACCTCTACGGTCCGGGCTCACTTCACCTACTCGCGGGATGGTTCGAACTCGTCGGTGCGTCGCTCACCACGGAGCGGTTGTTCGGACTCGCCCAGCATTTGCTCACGATTTCCGCCCTGTACGTGCTCGCTCGACCATGGGGTCGCAAGGTCGCGGTCAGCGTCGGCGCCATCGCATCGCTCTTCGTCCTCACTCCGATCGGGTTGCAAGCTCTGGCCTGGAGCGGTGGTCTCGGACTCGCTGCATGGTGCGCGGTCTTCGTGGTGCGAGCGATTCATCGTCGACGCACACGAGATCACCTGATCGCCGGTGTCGTCGCCGGTCTCACCCTGACGTTCCGACCCGACATGGTGCTCGCCATCGGTCTCGTGCTCGCGATCGCCACCGCTCGTTCGGGCCGACGCAGGATCGTGGCAACCCTTGCTGGCGTGGTGGTCGGAGCGACGTCACTGTGGGTCCATCTGGTGCAAGCCGGTCCGAGTCGTGCGATCCGAGGCATGCTCATCGAGCCGGTCTTCGACCTGCGCGCCGGACGTGCACTCCCCCGGCCCCCGTCGTGGTCGCATCTCGATGGCGCCCTGCAAATCATCGCCGAGAAGGTCGCTCCATCATGGCCGATTCCCCACGTTTCTGAGTCGAAGCAACTCTTCGTCTGGTTCTTCTTGCTACCTCTGACGGCGATTTTCGTTCTCGGTTGCGGCGTGCTGGCGCGACGACGATTGTCCTCGGCCGACGGAGCCGCACGGTCGCGGTCCCTCGTGCTCATCGTGGTCGGCGCACTCTCGGTTGGCCTCTTGCCACAAGCCATCCAACGGCCCGATAGCGCGCATCTGCTCTGGGTCGCCGCAGTGCCGTGGCCGTTCATGATTCCCGCGGTCATCGAATGGATGCGGATCAGACGACCGACATCCCAACCCACGGTGCGACGATTCGCCGCCGCCATCATGATGGTGGTGCTCGTCCTGATCGTCACGCCGTCCTACACGGCGCGCACCTGGTTCGATCTCGCGTCCGACAGTCTGCGGGGCACGAGACCGGAATTCGAGGTGCGGCGGGGTGATCGCAACTTCTATCTCGGCGACGAACGTCCGTATCTCGCGTCTCGCGAGGTGATCGCCGATCTCGACCGCATGTCGCGTCCGGGTGAACGACTCTTCGTCGGACCAGTCGACCTGCGCTCGACCGTCTACAGCGATGCATTCTTTTATCACCTCTTCCCCGAACTCGATCCCGCCACGTACTTCATCGAGATGGACCCCGGTATCGCCAACGCCCCGGACTCGCGACTCGCCGATGATGTGCGCTCGGCGGACTGGTTGATCCTCACTCGCTTCTGGGCCGGATGGATCGAACCCAACGACTCGACGGTGTTCGGCTCCGACGCCCCCAATCAGATCGTCGAGAATGATTTCTGCCTGCGCGGCTCGTATCAGTACGACCTCGTGCGGCTGTATCAGAAGTGCGCGACGGGAGATGGCGTCGGTCCGTACGACGCTCCGTATCGACCCGAGTACGACTATGCCGTCGAGGTGCGCGTTCCCGTGCCGCCGCGGCCCGACGGAACGTGCACGCCAACGTGCAACGGGATCTACGTTCCCGAATACGCCGCGATCAGAACCGACGTGATCGAACCCGAGTGACTCACCCGAGGGGCAGACGTCGCCACACCGGACCCGGCAGGTGGCGCAGGATCGCGAACACCCAGCGCAGGATTCCAGGAGTCCACACGATGCGACGACCGGCGCGCAACGCCTTCACCGTCAGGTCGGCGACCACATCAGGTGTCGTGGCGAACGGTGCCGGTTTCAAACCCGCGGTCATCGACGAATGCACGAATCCGGGGCGCACGATCAACACCCCGGCTCCGGTTCCTTCGAGCGAATCGGACAAACCCTGGGCGAAACCATCGAGACCAGCCTTGGTCGATCCGTACACGAAGTTCGCCTTGCGCACTCGCTCGCCCGCCACGCTCGACAACACGACCAATCTCCCGTGACCTTGACGGCGAAGTCGCTGAGCAACGTGCAGGGCGATCGACACCGCTCCCGTGAAGTTGACGTGCGCGACGCGAGCAGCCTCGGCCGGATGTTCGTCGAACCGGGTCTGATCACCCAGCTGTCCGAAGGCGAGGATCACGACGTCGAGATCGCCGTGCTCGCGACAAATGCGATCGACGAACGATGCGTGAGAGTCGGTGTCGGAGCCGTCGAAACCGGTGGCCACGACGTCGAGACCGGGGCGCGACATCGCCTCGACTTGGGCCGAAACCTCATCGGGTCGGCGGCACGCGAGGATGACCGACTTGGTCGCTGCTGTCGTCAGACGACGAGCGATCGCCAATCCGATGTCGCTCGCTCCACCGAGGACGACGATGTTCTGGGGTTCTCCGAATGCGTTTTCCATGTTCGTTTCCTTCGATGCACCTTCAGCCGATCAGCGACAAGCGTCGTGAGAGATCGCTTTGCCACACCCGTTCGGGATCGACCGCATCGCGCACCTTGCGCCATTCATCGAGGCGGGGATATCCGCGCTCGATCGCTCGGGGTGAGGTGTGGGCGTCCTTGGCCAGATAATGACGGCCACCGGCGTCCAGCACCAACTCGTCGAGACGATGACACAACGCGGGCACATTGCTTGCCCCCGCGGGCATGTCGACCGTCAACGTCCATCCGGGCATCGGGAAACTGAGCGGAGACGGATTCGACGCGCCGAACCGCTTCAACACCACGAGGGGACTCGACAAGCGCGAGGCCACCACGAGTTCGATCGCCTTGCGCAACGTGTCCTCACGTTCGAAGGGAACGACGAACTGATATTGGATGAAGCCGCGCGGACCGTATAGACGGTTCCAGTTGCCGACCGAATCGAGCGGATGGAAGTAGCCCGGGATCGGTTTGATCTGACCGCTCTTGTGCCGCGGCTCCTTGCGCAACCACAGCTCGTTGAACACACGCGTCGACAGTCGGTTCACCAATCCGGGAGCGGGCACCACCGGAGGAACCGAGGCAAGGTGCCGCGGCACGTAGCCGAGTGGGTCGGCGGCATCGGCCGGATCGAGTTGATCGATCGTCGCGTGATCGCCCCGCCACAACACACCGCGCCCGAAGGAGCGACCGGTCGCCAGCAGGTCGACCCACGAGACCGAATAACGATGCGCCTCGTCGCCCACCGACATCGCGGCGAGCAGAGAGTCGAGATCGTCGCAGCGGGTCGTCTCGACGATGCACCGACTGGTCTCGATCGGGATGACCTTGAAGGTCGCGTCGAGGACGATGCCGGTGAGACCCATCCCACCGATGGTCGCCCAGAACAATTCGGAGTCCGAATGCGGAGACAATTCGCGCACCGTGCCATCGGCGACCATCAACGAGAGCCGCACGACGTGATTGCCGAACGAGCCCTCGGCATGGTGGTTCTTACCGTGGATGTCGCTCGCAATGGCTCCTCCCACGGTGACGAACCGAGTTCCCGGCGTGACGGGCACGAAGAAACCGCGCGGGACGATGAGGCGCAGGAGATCGTCGAGGCTCACTGCCGCGGGGGCCGTCACCATCGCGTTCGCCGCGTCGACCACGACCTCGGAGATCGACCCGGCCAACTGGATCACCGATCCTCCGGCATTCTGCGCGGCATCGCCGTAGGAACGCCCGAGACCGCGCACGATGGCTCCCCGGCTTCCCGAGCCCTTCACATGGGCCGCCAGGTCGTCGTTCGTCACCGTGGCGAGGTGGGCCGCCGACGGGGCGGTGAGTCCCCATCCACTCAAACGCGTCGGGGCGCGGTCGGACACGATCTCGGAGGACATGAGCGACCGAATCCTACCGAACGACCCGAGAACGGCGGATCAGCCCACGTACACGCCGAGACCGAAGATCACGACCCAGACGACGCCCAGCACCTGCAAGGCGCGATCCTCGGCGAAGACATCCTCGGGTGCGGCACCTCGTCCTTGCTCGAGCACGAGCAGGTAACGCAACAAGGCGCCGAGCATCGGGACGATCGACAACTCGTAGAAGGGCCACGACGAACCGGAGATCTCCTTCGTCGCGAACGCCCACGTGCAGTACGCCACGAGCGTGGCGGCCAGACTCACCGAGAGAACGATGCGCAGGTATCCGACGCTGTATTCGGTGAGCGCGGCCCGCGTCTCACCCACGTTCTCCCCCGCGTCACGCAGTTCGGCGTAGCGCTTTCCGGTCACGATGAACAGCGCACCGAAACTGGCGCACAACAAGAACCAGGTACTCATCTCGACGCTCGACGCCTCGGCGCCGGCGATGGCGCGAATCACGAAGCCCGCGGCAACGGCCATCAGATCGAGAACCGGCTCGTGCTTCAACACCGCCGAATACGACACCGTCAACACCACGTAGACCGAAACGGCGACTCCGCAACGCCAATCGGGAACGAATCCAAGAACGAGCCCGAGGAGCAAGAGCGTCGAGCCGACGACCCGACCCGAACCAATCGACACCTCTCCCGCGGCAATGGGCCGAAGACGTTTGCGTGGGTGCGCCCGATCGGCTTCGACGTCGAGGATGTCGTTCCAGTAGTAGGTACCGCTGGCCGACAGCGAGAGGGCGGCGAACGCCACCAGGGTGGGCCACAGATTCGTCCAATTGTCGAGCACTCCGGCGGCACCCGGCGCGGCGAAAACCAGAACGTTCTTGGCCCACTGCTTCGGTCGCGCCTCGCGCAACAATGCCGACGCCAACGACACCTCAGGCCGCCCGCTGCTCGGGAGTCTCGGGAATGGGCGCACGACCGATGCGGGTGGAGACGTGGGCCATGGCCAACAAATGATCGTCACCCGAGGAGTCGCCGTACGCCTAGATCACCGCGTCGTCGAGCCGTCGTTCCGAG
>JBJTIO010000183.1:0-6759 GCA_046095045.1 Actinomycetota bacterium | reverse complement strand
CCGCCCACACCATGCGGTACCCCGACATCGGTGCCCTCAACACCCAGTTCGCCAGCTGACCCGTCTCTCGTCGAGTGTGGTTGGGCCCCCCTCTCCCGAGGCGGGCCCAACGCGTTTCAGGAGGGACTCAGCCCTCGACTTGGCCGGACACGATCGTGACCTCGCGGTCACCGGTGATTTCGGCGACGAAAGACCAGACATCGCCGTCGTTGTCCGTGGCCGAGCACGTGAACTGGGTTCCCGTGATCGTGACGGTGGGTGTCTCGCAGTCCGCGTCGCTGTAGCGGTAGCCCGCCTCCTCGGCGAGATCGGCACTCTCGAGGAACTTTTCGGCTTCTCGCTCGTAGTCACTCGTCGATGTGGAACATCCGACGAGCGCGATCAGTGAGAGGGCGACGACGGCGCGTTTCATTGAGTCGACACGATAGACGACCGGCGCGCTCGATTGATCGAGTCGATGGTCACGATGATCAACGCGACCCACACCAGACCGAATCCGATCACTCGGCTCGGTGTCAGCTTCTCGTGATAGGCGAGCCAACCGAGAAGAAAGTTGATGACCGGCACGGAGTATTGCATCGGTCCGAGCACGGTGAGCGGGAGGTGCTGTGAGGCGTGGGCGAAGAGGAGCAAAGGAACCGCGGTCACGACTCCGGCCAACGCGACGAGCACGAACTCCGTCGCCGAGGCCGACCGGAACACCGATGACTCGTATCGCAGGTGGAACGCGATCAAGACGAGAGCGGGGATCACCAACACCAGCGTTTCCGATGCGAGGCTCTCAGTTGGGCTGAGCGAGATCTGGCGCTTGAGCAAGCCGTACACGCACCACGATGCGGCCATCGCGAGCGCGTACACCGGAACTCGTCCGTAACTCGCGGTGAGGATCACCACGGCGATGGCGGCCAGTCCTGCGGCCGCCACTTGAATCGGGCGCAATCTTTCCTTCAGCACCTTGACTCCGAGCAACATCGTGCCGAGGGGAGCGATGAAGTATCCGAGTGCCGCCTCGATGACCTTTCCTTCGTGCACGACGACCACGTAGGTCGTCCAATTGATCGCCAACACCACCGATGCGAGAACGATGCGCCCCCACAAATGCTCGCTGCGTAGTCGACGGAACATCGCGACGACACGGCTCTGCCAGGCCAGAATCGCGACGAGCAGAATCGCTGACAAGGTGATGCGAAAACCGATCAACTCGAGTGGCGCGAAATCGCGCAGCACCTTCCAGTAGACGGTGATCAGACCCCACAGCACGTAGGCGCTGATACCGGAGGCGACCCCGCCTCGATCGGGAGCGTCCGAGTCGACGTGCGAACGAACGGACTCCACCTCCTCTTCCTATCACTCGGCCGGCTGTTCGCGGGATTCTCCACTAGCGTTTCGTTCGTGGGCAACGGTGCGACTCCGGAGGCGTGGCGTCTCGTTCGATCCGTGCCGCGTCCGGATTCGCTGAGGCGACTGTTCTCCGACGACCCGAATCGTGCCGAACGTTTCACTCTCGAAGTCGCCGATTTGCGCGTCGATGTTTCCAAGCAGATCATCGACGATCGAGTTCTCGATTCGCTCATGAACTTGTTCGCATCCGCCGGTGTCGAATCGTCGATCGACGCACTCTTCGCGGGCGATGCGGTCAATGTCACCGAGGGCCGCGCCGCCGGACATCCGGCCCTTCGACGACCGATCGGGATGCCGAGTGTCATCGGGCGGGCCGACGTGTCCAACGACGTTCACGCGGTCCTGGCCGATCTGCGGAGTTTCGCCGCCTCGGTGATCTCCGGTTCGACCACATCCGTCGAAGGTCGACGTTTCGAGACGGTGGTCAACATCGGAATCGGAGGAAGCGATCTCGGACCTGCGATGGCGTATGAGGCCCTGCGCGGCTCGCGCGGACATGGTCTCTCAGTCAGGTTCGTGGCGAACGTTGACCCGGCTGATCTCGCGGCGAACCTGACCGACCTCGATCCCCGAACCACGTTGTTCGTCGTGTCCTCGAAAACCTTCACCACCGCCGAGACGATGGCCAACGCGGTCGCTGCTCGTCGTTGGATCGAGTCGGCGGTCGCGCCCGGCGATTCCAGTCGGCACTTCGTGGCCGTGACCACGAACGAAACGGCCGCTCGTGAGTTCGGGGTTGCTGCAGTGTTTCGGTTCTGGGATTGGGTCGGTGGTCGTTACTCCCTCGCCTCGGCCATCGGGCTGTCGTTGATGCTGGGTGTCGGTCCACGCGCCTTCGACGAGATGTTGTCCGGAATGCACGCGATCGACGAGCACGTGCGCACGACGACAGGTCGTCTCAACCTCGCCGTTGTGCTCGCCGCCGTCGGAATCTGGAATCGCAACGTTCTCGGCCACCCGACCAAAGTCGTTCTTCCGTACTCGCACGACCTGCGCCGCTTCCCGGCTTATCTGCAGCAACTCGACATGGAGTCGAACGGCAAATCGGCGAGCGTCGATGGAACGCAGGTGGGTCTTGCGACCGGTCCGGTGATCTGGGGTGAACCCGGAACGAACGCCCAACACGCGTTCATGCAGTCGCTCCACCAGGGAACCGACATCGTTCCGGTCGACTTCATCGGTTTCGCGGAGCCCTCCGATGCGGTCGACGACGATCGACACGAGACGCTCTTTCTCAACATGCTCGCGCAGTCACGTGCTCTTGCGTTCGGTCGCACACTGCAAGAAGTGTCGGACTCGATAAATGCCGTCCATCGAGTGTTCCCGGGTGATCGTCCGTCGACGACGATCGTCGCGCGTCGACTCGATCCGTCGGTGCTCGGCCAACTCATCGCTCTGTACGAGCACGTCGTGCACATTCAAGGTGTGGTGTGGGGGATCAACAGTTTCGACCAGTTCGGTGTCGAACTCGGCAAGGAATTGGCGCGCGACCTGGCGACGTCCGACGGCCGCGGAACCGACTCGTCGACCCACTCGTTGCTGCAGTGGTACCGACGAACCGTTGGTTCGTGAGGCGTCGTAGGGCGAGGAGGTAGGGCATGCACCAACTGGAGCGAGTCACCAACCTCCTGGCGTTGCTCTTGTCCGCGCGTCGTCACGTCACTTTCGAGGAGATCCGGCACGGCTTGCGCGGGCAGTAGCCCTCCAACCTCACGGCGGCCCGCTCGGCGTTCGAACGCTACACGGCGATTCAGCGCGACGAAGGAGTTCCCATCGACTCGGTGGTGCTCGGTGGCGATCAAGCCGGTATGACGGGTTACCGAATCCTCCGGTCCGATTACGAACTCGGCGAACTCGAACTCGATCCCGACGAGGCGGCGGCGTTGCGCGTGGCGGTGGCGACCATTCGACTCGGTCAGTCGTGGGGGACCGAGGCACTCTGGAAGGTCGATCTCGAATCATCGTCGGACGATGCGATCGACACCCCGATGACCGCCAATCTTCCCGTCGATCCGCGCCTACCGACGTTGCACCGAGCACTCTCCGATCGCCGATGGGTGAACTTCGAGTACAACGCGAAACCGCGCGACGTGGCACCGTACGGGTTGTTGGCGCGGGATGGATGGTGGTACCTCGTCGGTCACGATCGCAGCGTCGGAGAATTGCGCACCTTCCGCGTCGACCGTATCTCGGGCGAGATCGGGGTCGGTCACGACGAATACGACATGCCGGAAGGTTTCGACGTGCGCGCGGTGTTTCCCGCGGATCCGAAGTTGTTGCCGGACAACGTCGACGTGGGTTCCGACATCGCCGAAGTCCTGGTCGACGCGAGCGACGTCGGGGTGGTGTTGGGGCAGTACGGAGCCGATGCGGTGATCGACGAGCGTTCGGACGGATCCACGGTTTTCGCCATTCCGTGTTCGAACGTTCGTGCCTTCGATCACTGGCTACTGGGTTTCGTCGAGCGGGCCGAAGTGCTGTCGCCGCCACTTCTGCGCGCGCACGTGATCGAGTGGCTCGATTCGATGGAGGCGAGTTCGTGAATCGACGCGGCCCTCGACCCGTGAACGTGCGCCTACGGCGGTTGCTCGTGATGTTGCCGTGGCTTCAAGAACGCGGAACGGTGCCGACGCAAGAGATGGCCGAACACTTCGGCATGTCGGTCGACGACCTGATCGCCGACCTCACGCTCGCGTCCCTGTGCGGGGTGTCCCAGGATCCCCGCGACCTCATCGACCTTTGGGTCGACGAGGAGGCGGTTCATTTCGGTGTGCCGAAGTACTTCAACCGGCCGTTGAGGCTCACTGCCCCAGAGGCTTTCAGTCTGGTGGCCTCGGCGCGAGCAACCCGTGAACTCGCCGGCGCCGACGTTGGTGGCGCGCTCGAACGAGCGGTCGCCAAGGTGGCCGCTGTGATGGGCATCGACGATGACGACCGACTGGTCGTCGACATCGATCGTCCCGAGTCGGTCGACGAGTGGATCACGGCTGCCGAGCAGGGTCGCGTGGTGAACATCGACTACTGGTCGCCGACCAGCGGGGAGTCGGTCCCGCGTGAGATCGTGCCGGTCGAGATCTTCGCCGACCTCGATCATTGGTACGTTCGTTCGTTCGATCGAGGGGTCGGGGCCGAGCGCATCTTCCGCCTCGATCGCATCGAATCGCACCTTGTCACAGACGTCGTCGACCCGGTCGATCTCGGTCCGCGTCGCCCGTGGTTCGCCGACTCCACCGAGACGAGTCGCGCCGTGATCGAACTCGACCCGGCATGGATGTGGGTCCTCGAGCCGTATCCGGGTGTTCGGACCGAAGAGACGAAGCCGAAGAAGCGTCGGTGGGTCGTGGTGTCGGTGCCCGTCTCGAACGAGCGCTGGTTGCGACGAATGTTGTTGCGGTTGGGACCGAACGCGGTGTTGCGGTCACCCAGCGATCGTGCGACATTGGCCGCCGACACCGCACGTTTGGTGCGTCAGCGCTACGGCAAGAAGTAGGCGCGTGCGGCGTCGAGCGAATCGATGCCGTTCGGTGCCAAGAGATGCCCGAGGAGCTCGGCGGTCGCCCGAGCGTCGTGCAGGGCGTCGTGCGCCTGACCGAGCGTGATGCCGTAGTCGCTACACAAGGACGACAGTTTGTGGTTCTTGCGTCGTTGCGGGTCGAGCCGTCGCGAGAGGTCGAGGGTGCAGAGCACGCCGGACCACGCGAGCGACACACCGACTCTCTCGGCCGCGGCGCGAATGAAACCGACGTCGAAGGGAGCGTTGTGGGCAACGACCACGCGATCGCGAGTGAGATCGGCCAGTCGGCGCATCGTTGACTCGAGGCTCGGGGCGAACAACACGTTGCGGCGTTTGATCCCGTGGATATGGGTCGGGCCGAGACTCGCGGTCAGGACTCGGGGTGGACGCACGTACGTGCACCACTGATCGAACGAGGAAACTTGAGCGGGGCAACTCACGACGGCGACTTGGAGGATCGCCTCCGAAGGGCGCAGACCGGTGGTTTCGAGGTCGACGACGGCCACGTCGAACGGAATTGACATCGCCCCCACCCTAGATCGGGGGTGTGAAAGGTCAGCTTGCCGAACGCAAGCCTCGAGCGCGAACGCCGATCGGTGCGGCCACGGTGAAGCCAGCGAGATGCCGTTCCTCTTCGGACTCGCCACCCCAGAATCCGTATTCGCGGTTATCGCGCGCGAACACCTGGCACTTGTCGTTCACGGGGCACGAACGACACAAGAGTCGGGCCTGAGCTTCACGGCGAACTCGAGCTTGAGGGCGCTCGGCCTTGGGCGGGAAGAACAGGTTCGTCTTGCCCTTGCACACCGCGTGGTCCATCCAGTTGAAGGAGGCCGGCATCGGGACTTCGGTGACTTCGATCGCTGACATGGTGACCGCCTGGGTGTCGTGTGGACGGGGGTGCTTGCTGCTATCGACTGCGGGGGAGAGATTTGGGCGGCAGGACCAGGAGGGGGGATTGGCCCTGCCGCACGCATTTAACACTAAACGGTGAAAACCGGTCCGTCAACGATTTCTTTTTGGACCGCTGTCGCCGTCGTCACACCTGTTCAGGGGCCTGATTCGACGGGGCGCCTGCGGTGCGACCGGGAAGTACGACCGGCGCTGATCAGCGCGTCAGAGCAGTTCGGCGGCGAGTGAGGCAACCTCACTGCGCTCGCACGAAGTGAGGGTGATGTGGCCGAAGCAGTGCTGGCCGCGGAAAGCGCCGATCAGAACGGCGAGGGCGGTGTTCGACTCGCCGAGATAGGGCGCATCAATCTGGCTCGTGTCGCCGGTGAAGATCACCTTGGTGCCCTCACCGATGCGGGTGAGGATCGTCTTCAAGGTGGTCGGTTCGAGGTTCTGTGCCTCGTCGACGACGACGATCTGGCGATGCAGTGATCGCCCGCGCAAGAACGTCACCGATTCGAGCGACAACTGGTTGCGGGCGATCAACTCGTCGATCATCGTCCGCGCCTCGCGATTCGAGCGCTGATCGGTGAGCGCGACGATCGCGTCGTGGATCGCCGACATCCAGGGATCGAGTTTCTCGTCGAGGCCGCCGGGAAGGAATCCGACATCGGCTCGTCCGACCGGCACCAAGGGTCGGTACACCGCGAGCTTTTCGTACCGTCGTTGTTCGACCACCTGCTCGAGGCCGGCCGCGATCGCCATGACGGTCTTGCCGGTGCCGGCGCGGCCGTCGAGGGCGATCACACTCACCTCGGGATCGAGCAAGAGCTCGAGCGCGAATCGCTGTTCCTTCGATCGCGCGCGCAGACCCCAGGCCTCGGGAGAAGTCTGGGGGATCAGATGCATGGCGTCATCGACGCACCTCGCGAGCGCGGACTGCGACCCCGCGC
>JBJTIO010000182.1:0-15902 GCA_046095045.1 Actinomycetota bacterium | reverse complement strand
CGCGCTGACCACACGAACGAACGGTGCGACCGCACCGTCGGGTGTGATGATGACGAGTTCCATGTTGCCGCCGTCCTCGGCGACGATGAGATCGCCCGAGCCCGCATCGACCGTGATGTTGTCGACGTGCGACAAGACCGCTCCTTCGATCCCGAGACCATCGGGGTCTCCCTTCCAGATCAACGTGTACTTCTGCGCGGTGATGTCGATGCCGTGCACCGAATGATCGACCTTGCTCGTGAAGTACACCCAACCGTCGTGATACCAACAGCCTTCGTTGCCCGGGAAAATGGTGGCCTCGGGAACCTGCGCCGATGTCGGCGCCGATTCTCCCGACGGATCGGCAACCACACCCCATGTCACACTTCCGTCAGCGGCAACGACGCACACATCGAGCGTGCCCGCTGACAGATCGGGGTACGCCGTCGGCGTGTAACGATAGAAACGCCCGTCCGAGGCATCCTCGGTGAGGTACACCGTCTCGTTCACCGGATCGACCGCAGCCGCCTCGTGGCGCCACACACCCATCGCCGGATGCGAGATCGCCGCCTTTGCTCCGGTCGGATCGCACTCCCACACCAGACCCTTGCCTGCGATGTTTTCCTCGCCACTCAGCCACGTGCCCCACGGCGTCGGGCCACCAGCGCAATTCGAGTTGCTGCCCTCGAGAATGCGATACGCGTCGAGGATCTCGCCGTCGGGTCCGAAGTGAATGGCCGACACACCTCCCGAGGCGGCCGCCATGAAGTCGAAGACCTCGCTGTTGCACACGTAGTAGTAGCCGCCCGCACCGTCGTCGAACGTCGCGGCACCGTCAGGGAACGGGTGCCAGTTGTAACTGGTCTCCCCCACGGGATCGCCGCCGATCGCGACGATGCGCGACGTGAATCCGGCCGGCAACAGCAAACCGTTCTCATCGGGCGTGTCGGACAATGGTCCATATGGGCTCTCGCCCGGCACAGCCATGTCGCGACGGCGCGCGAAGACCACGCTTGGTACGGCGGCACTGGCACCAGTTGCCAGAATGCCCGCCCGCAAAAAATGACGACGATCCATGATTTCCCCCATCACTCGACGCGATGGGGGAAATCTAGATCAGAGGTTGATCTCGCCGTGTGCGATTCAGACGATTCGTCGGCGACGCACAAGGACGAGCGACGCGCCGAGAGCCATCATGACAATCGCCATGGTGAGGTGGAGATCGGTGTCGCGACCGGTCTCCGGCAGGCTGGGCGCAGGAGTTCCCCCGGATGAGCCACCCGAACCACCCGAGCCGGGCGAACCACCCGAGCCGGGCGAACCGCCCGAGCCGCCAGCACTCACCACAAAGGAAACACAGTCGCCCTCTATCAGCGACTCATCATCAGTGCCAGCATCCACGATTCCGACGACCTTGTAGTAATAGGTCGTCCCAGCAGTGAGCGAACTCACATTGGCCGATACCGCGGTGTCGGTGGGAGCAGTAGCTGGAGAAGCGAGCGCGATCGAACCCGCGCTGCATGTTGAATCCGTGCCCCACAAGAAACGGATCGAGCTAGCTGTTTTCGTACCAATCTTAAAAACTCCATTCAGCTGGCCGGTTGTCCCTGTCACTGAACTGGGTTCGTTGGTGACCGCGCCGACTGACGCGATCTGACTCAGATTGGCAACGGTAATTGATCCTCCAAGCTGTTCCTTAACAGCCTTGTCCTCGCTCGCGTCTTGGTCCTCCAAATCATCCACTACCTCCTCCGGAGTACGACCCGCGTCGATCTCGGATTCGACGAATTGCTTGGTCGACATCCGCTTGCAAAGGCCGGAGTAGTCGGTTCCGAGGTAGGTGGTTCCGTCGTAAATCGCAAGGCCTTCAGCGGAATAGTTCAGCCCCGAAAAACCACCCCCAATCGGATTGTCCGATACGTCCACGCTTGGGACGATGTCGCCCCACTTCTTATCGTTCGGCGCATAGGTGTACGTAGGTTCGAATACGTTCGGATTGGGAGCCTCTGTTGCCAACGGGAATCGACCGGATGAAAAATCATTGTGCTCACCCGAGGCATTTCCGTGCTTGCTACTCGCGCCACCGATGATCGAACTTTGCGACACCGTGATCCGACGGTAAGGGTTCGTGGTCGAATGTGTGCGGTGACAAATGGTCACTTTTGTGCTTGGCCCCACCGCAGATGTCGGCTGCGCGACGATCAAGGTGGAACCGAGAGTCACCGCGACTAAGGCCAACTTCTTGGTTCGGGAAAAATGTATGTTTGACATACTCGAAAAACAACACAAAGTTTTGCTGGAGTCCAGAGAAAATCCGAGCGGATGCGCATCATCGAGTTGTTCCATCATCTCAGGATGAGATGCGCTTAACCCCCGAACGCCAGTTCGGCGTCCGATTTCAGGTCACCCACAACTACTGCTGGCTGGGGAGCAAGGAATCGAACCCTGAATAACAGAACCAGAATCTGCTGTGTTGCCAGTTACACCACTCCCCACAGAGCACCGCTCTGGAGCACCAAAAGTGTAACGGTGAAGCCTTCGCACGACACCTAGTCGGTCAGGGATTCGACCGCGTCGAAACCCACGATCCGTCCAAGCGCGACGCCCCCAGTCTCTGTCAGGTGCTCCACGAAGGCGGTCCACCCTCGCACCGGACTCGTCGAGGTCGACGAAGTGGATGCGCGCAGCCCCAATTCCTCGGCCATCAGTTTGATGCGCAGGCTGTGGAACGGGTCGCTGACGAGAATCACCGACCCGATGCCGTGGTCGGCCGCCACCTCGGCCACGTTCTGCAGCGACTCCCAGGACGTTCGGCCCGTGTCCTCAGAAAGGATCGCATTCTCGGGCACGCCCGCGTCACGTAAATAGGCCGCCGACGTCGACGCTTCGGTGAATCGATCGCCGGGCTGATTGCCGCCGGTGACGATCACGACCGGAGCAACGCCGAGATTCCATAGTTCGACGACGTGATCGAGACGGGCCTGCAATTGCGGCGAGGGTCGACCGTCGTATTGAGCGGCACCCATCACCACGATCGCGTCGGCGCGGCCCGCCCCGTGCTGACGACCGGTCCACCACACCTGCGTGAGCGTCACCAGTCCGTAGAAGAGACCGACCAACACGAGACAACAGAACACACCGACCACTCGGCGCAATCCGCCCGCGCGCCACCAACGCGGTGAGCGCAGGTACCGACGTCTCCACGCGGCGAATCGACGAACCTCCATCGGCGTGTCGTCGGTGCGCGCCGCGTCGTCGACATCGGGTGAGTTCAGTGGGCACGCTCCGCTGCCGCGCGCATTCGTGCGAGGGTGCGTTCGCGTCCGAGCAACTCGAGCGCTTCAAACAATGGAGGGCCAACCGTGCGTCCCGTCACGGCCACGCGCACCGGAGCCTGAGCCTTGCCCAGTTTCAGACCACGCGCCGTGCCCGCGTTCTCGAGCGCGACCTTCAGAGGCTCCGCCTTCCATTCGGCGATCGCGTCGTACACCGAAATCGCATCGGACAACATCGCGGTCGCCTCATCGTTGGCGAAGGTCTTGTTCCACGCGGCTTCGTCCATCACCGGCGCGTCGACGAACAGAAAGTCGACGAGCGCAACAATCTCGTTCATCGTCACCATGCGGGTCTGAGCCAAGGGTGCGATCGCACGGAACACGGTTGCGTCGAATTGGTCGGGATTCCACGGAACATCGGCAACGAGGAACGGCGCACACGCGTCGATGAATCGATCGAGCGACATGGCACGGATGTATTCACCGTTGAACGCAGCCAGCTTCTTGAGATCGAAGAAGGCCGGCGAATGGTTCACGTCCTCGAGGCGGAATTCGGCTTCGATGCGCGACCACGGCACGATCTCGTCGTCGCCATGCGGCGCCCATCCGAGCGTCATCAGATAGTTGACCATCGCTTCGGACAAGTACCCCTCGTCTCGGAACTGTTCGAGTGCCACCTTGTCGCGGCGCTTCGACAATTTCTTGCGCTGCTCGTTCACCAGAACCGGAACGTGAGCCCACACCGGCGGACGATGTCCGAGGGCCTCCCACAACATTTGCTGCTTGGGAGTGTTGGGAAGATGTTCTTCGGCACGAACGACGTGGCTGACTCTCATCGACACGTCGTCGATCATGTTGGCCAGAAGGAACATCGGAGTTCCGTTGCCTCGCAACAACACGAAGTCCTCGATGGTGTCATTGGCGAACTCGACTCGACCCCGCACCAGATCGTCGACCACCGTGGTTCCTTCGGGCACGCGGAATCGCAACACCCGACCGGGCCCTGCTTCGAGTCCACGATCGCGTGAGTACCCGTGGTATCCGGGCTTGCTGTTCTGCTTCGATCGCTCCTGCACTTGCTCGGGCGTGAGGTCGCAGTAGTACGCGCGTCCCTCGGCGAACAACCGATGGGCCGCCGCGACGTGTTCCTCGGCGTAATTGCTCTGAAAATACGGACCCTCGAAGGTGGGGTCATCGCGGCGCACACCGATCCAGTCGAGGGCGTCGATGATGCCCTGCGTCCACTCTGGCTTGTTACGGGCCTCGTCGGTGTCCTCGATCCGCAACACGAACGTTCCACCGAGTCGCTTGGCCAGCGCCCAGTTGTACAGCGCGGTTCGTGCCCCGCCCACGTGAAAGAACCCCGTCGGCGACGGAGCGAAACGAAATCTCGGCGGGGCGACATCAGTCATGCGCCTCGTACGCTAACGCTCCCCTCCCATCGCACTAGCGTCACCTGCATGGCCCGTCATTCATTCAGCGTTCCGCGCGAGCAACACCCCGGTCATCGGTCGGTGTCGGGTGGTCTCGCTCGGGCCGCGGTCTTCGGCATCAGCGACGGTCTGGTGTCGAACGTGTCCCTCGTCATCGGCTTCGCCGGTAGTGGTGTCGATTCGAATGTGGTGCGCCTCGCCGGTATTGCCGGTGCGATCGCCGGTGCCGCGAGCATGGCGGCCGGCGAATGGGTGTCTGTCTCGGCGCAGAACGAACTCATCACACGTGAGATCGACATCGAACGCCGCGAACTGAACGTCAACACCGCCGCCGAGACGCTCGAGTTGGCCAAGATCTACGAGAGCCACGGCATCGAGCCCGAGCGGGCCGCGGCCGCGGCCGCCGACGTGATGCGGCGTCCCGAGTCGGCACTCGCGGTGCACACGCGCGAGGAGCTCGGCGTCGACCCTGGGGTATTGCCGTCCGCCTGGAAAGCGGCGGCGTTGTCGCTCATTTGTTTCATCTTCGGCGCGTTGTTGCCCGTCATTCCGTGGTACGTCGGTAGTGGCAACGGCGCAAAGGTCGCTTCGGTGCTCATCGGTGTGATTGCCGCTGCACTCGTTGGCGCGATCATCGGGCGATCCGCCGAGAAGAAGGTGTGGTGGAGTTCGTTGCGACAAGTGCTGATCCTGATCGTCGCGTGCGGAGTCACTTACCTGATCGGTTCACTGTTCGACGTGGCGATCTCATGACGCAACGCAACGTGCTCGGTACCGAGCTCGTTCCCTGCTCGTTCGATCCTCTCACCGGCTACTACCGAACGGGGTGTTGTGAGTCGCGCGGTGACGACCCGGGAGTGCACGTCGTGTGCGCCGTCATGACCGACGAGTTCCTCGCGTTCAGCAAATCGGTCGGCAACGACCTCAGCACTCCGATGCCCCAATACGGATTCGCCGGCTTGAAGTCGGGCGACCAATGGTGCCTGTGCGCTTCGCGTTGGCAGGAGGCGTTCGAGGCCGGTTCAGCGCCCAAGGTCGTGCTCGCTGCGACCCACGTGCTGGCTCTCGAGTTCTGCGACCTCGACGCCTTACGTGCCCACGCGCTCGACGTCTGAGTTCGATAGCCTCTATCAATACGACCCATTGATAGTTATCATTCGACGGGTGAACACCAGTCGTCGTCGCGCTGATGCTGCCCGAAACGACGAACTTCTCCTCGACGTCGGCATCGAATTACTGAGGGAGAAGGGCCCCGACCGCATGGGGGCGCTCGACCTGGCCCGCGCGGCCGAACTCACCACCGGAGCGGTGTACGCGCGCTACGAGAACACCGAGGAGATCCTGGTCGGCCTCTGGCAGAACCGACTGTCGGGAGCCATGCGCTCGTTCATCGACATCTCGATGAAAACCCTCGATCCAGGACCCATGCGCAACGAGGCCCAGATGGCCATCGCCCGCGCACTGGCGAACCCCGCCGGTCCGCTGACGCCCGCGATCAGCCTGATGATCGCGGCACCGCGCATTCCCGAACTCGCCGAAGTGGTGCAGCCCGAATTTCGGCAATGGTTGATCGACCTCGGGGTACACGAGACGCCCGGCGATGTCGAATCCGATCGTCGTCTGCTCACCGTCGGTTTCGTGATCGGCTGTCTGTACTTCGCGGCCGTCGACATGTTCGATCCCGAGAACTGGGAACTCATCAAACCGTTGGCACATTCGGTGCTCGACAACCGAAACGTGTCCGGATGGCAACAACCGAGTGGTGAGTTGCTCTTCGACATCACGGTCGACACCAATGAGCCAGCGCGAGACGCTCTCGTCAATGGTGCCGCTCGAGTCATCGCGCGAGGTGGAGTCGAACGTGCAACCACCCAGCGCATCGCGCGAGCCGCGGGCCTTCCGACCTCGGCATTGTTCGCCGAATACCGCACCCGTCAAGCGTTGTTCGGAGATGTGGCGTCGAAACTTCTCACTCGTCTGTATCGCGGAGGTCGTAGCGATTATCTGGTCACGTCGAATCAAACATCCCCGATCGGACCACTTGCTTCGCACGACGATCCACGAGTGAACGCATACAAGAATGCCCTGCAGAATCAAGCCGTCATCGCGAATCGCACGCTGCTCGCCCCCACCGGACGCGAACAACGCCGGTTGCGACTCGAGTTCCATTTGGCCGCCATCCACGATCCCGACATTCGCGCGGCACTACATCACGCCGATGACGACGCCAACACACATGCCACGCACATCTTCAACTCGATGTTCGGCCTCGACCCTCAGGTGGTGCGATCCGGGGTCGAGATGTTGCGCATTCTCGCCCAAGGAATGATGCTGATCGAGGAGTGCACGGGACTCACCCACGGTGTCGACACCCGACTGATCTTCAAACCTTTGTTCGATTTCGCGGTCGACGAAACGATCCGCCGCAACACCTGACCGAGATCAGATCGACGTCATCAACAACGACGAATCGCCGGTGATCGACGGCACCAGTCCGTCGGCGGCGGGCATCAACTGCTCGCAGAAGAAACGAGCCGAAGCCACCCGATCGGCCACCACGTCTGCGCCCACTTCCTGCGCGTTGTCCTTGGCGATGACGGCCGACTCGGCCATCAAGAACCCGCCCGTCAGCACACTGAGCAATCGCAGATACGGCGTGGCGCCCGCCAGCAAATCGAGCGGATTCGAACCGTGCGCGACCAGCCAGTTCGTCGCCTCGCGCGTCGCGGCGAGCGTCTTGGTGAGTGCCGCACGGCAACCGGCGAGTTCCGGGTGATCGGCGAGGCGCGAGATCAAGGAATCGATCGAGTCGAGATGGCGCTTCATCACCGCACCGCCCTGCAGACCCAACTTGCGTCCGACGAGATCGATCGCCTGAATACCGTTCGTGCCTTCATAGATCGTGGTGATGCGCGCGTCGCGATAGTGCTGGGCGACTCCGGTCTCCTCGACGAATCCCATCCCACCGTGAATCTGCACCGCGATGCCGGTGAGCTCGACGGCCATGTCGGTGCCCCAGCCTTTCGACAACGGAGTCAACAAGGCGGCGAGGTCGGCGGCGAACTCGCGCTCGGCCGCATCAGGGTGGTACTTGGCCACGTCGAGGCAGGCGGCGTTCCAATACGTGAGTCGTCGCAACGCTTCACACGTGGTCTTGATCGTGAGCAACATGCGCTTCACGTCCGGGTGATCGATGATCGGAGACGACTCTCCGGCCGGCGCTCCCGGCGCACGACCCTGTCGCCGATCCTTGGCGTACTGGAGCGCCTGCTGGAAAGCGCGGTCGCCGAGGGCAAGACCCTGCAGACCCACCGACAAGCGCGCCTGGTTCATCATCGTGAACATGTATTGCATGCCGCGATTTTCCTCACCGATGAGGTAGCCGATCGCTCCGCCGGCGTCGCCGAACGACAACACGCAGGTGGGGCTGGCATGAATGCCGAGCTTGTGCTCGACCGACACGCACGTGACGTCATTCTTCGCACCGAGCGAACCGTCGGCGTTCACCAGATACTTCGGCACGATGAAACACGAGATGCCTTTCGTCCCGGGAGGAGCATCGGGCGTGCGCGCCAACACCAAATGAACGATGTTGTCGGCCATGTCGTGCTCGCCGAACGAGATGTAGATCTTGGTCCCCGAGATGCGATACGAACCATCCGCCGCTCGCACGGCCTTCGTGCGCACCGCTCCGACGTCGCTTCCCGCGTCGGGCTCGGTGAGGTTCATGGTGCCCGACCATTCGCCCGTGATCATCTTGGGCAGGTAGGTCATCTTCTGCGTTTCGCTGCCGTGGTGCATGATCGCGTCGATCGCGCCTTGCGTCAGCAACGGACACATCGAGAACGCCATGTTCGATGCGGTGAGGATTTCCTGCAGTGCGATACCGACGACCCACGGGAAGCCGCCGCCGCCGTATCCGGTCTCGAAGGGCACCGCTCCCCAACCCGCGGCGACGTACTGCAAATACGCGTCGGCGAAACCCGGAGCCGTCGTGATCGAGTGATCGTCGTTGAGACGGACGCCGAACTTGTCGCCCACCTTGTTGAGCGGAGCAATTTCCTCTTCCATGAAGCGCGCCGCTTCTTCGAGCAGATCGCGCACCACCGATGAGTCGACGTCGATGAAACCGGGCAATTTCAGGATTCGATCGAGGCCGCAGACGCGGTTGAGCACGAAGTCGATGTCGGCGAGAGGAGCGCGGTAGTCGGTCACGTTCTCAGGTTACGACCCGACGGGCGTCGATGAGATCTCAGGCGCCCGTGAGTGTGCACGTGATCTCAGGCGCCCGTCAACGTGCGCCATGCCGCGGTCCACGACGCGGACACCGCGGCCGGCGTCATGCGCAACGTGGTCTCGGGCACGAGGTCGGCGATGGCGCGACCTTCCTTGTAGTGATGAACACTGCCCACACCCGCGAAGAGTTCGTTGCGTCGCGCCACCAGATCGGCCGGAGGATTCGCGTCGAAGAAGCCCCACATCGTGAAGGCGATCGTGAGATCGTGAATGACCGGTGCTCGTCCGAACAGAGATGCTCGCTTGAGCGCGATGTTGAGACAACCACGCACCGCGTCGTCGACTGACACGACTCCGGCCGTGTGAATGCGATGCCGCAACCGGTTCGCCAACATCAACCCGTACCCCTGATCGGGGCCTTGATAACCGAGCCGTTCGCCGGTCGGCTGGAAACCCTCGATATCGGTGGGGCGGTCGTTCGACCACGGCGCGGGAACCACGTCGGGTGACGAGTAGGTGCGGACCTCGTCGAGGACCGGGGTGGGAGCATGCTTGGGCGCGGACATCGCTACAAAGGTAATTGCTCAGCCGGCGGCGTGCAGGAGTCCGTACACCAAAGATTCCTCGAGGGCGCGCCACGACGCCTCGATGATGTTGGCACTGACGCCGATGGTGGTCCACGAACGCTCACCGTCGGTGGCGTCGATCAGCACGCGAGTGACCGCTCCCGTGGCCGAACCTCCGTCGAGGATGCGCACCTTGTAGTCGGTGAGGTGGATGCGATCGACCGACGGGTGGGCCTGCGATACCGCGGCACGCAATGCCGTGTCGATCGCGTTGACCGGACCGTTGCCTTCGGCCGTGTGCACGCGCCGAGTCGCCGATCCGCCGGCTCCGACCCACACCTTCACTGTCGCTTCTGTGGTGAACGCGCCGCTCACGGTCTCGTCGGTGATCACGCGCATGCTCTCGACGCGGAAATACGGCTGTTCCAAGCCCGTCGCGCGACGCATGAGCAACTCGAGCGACGCGTCGGCGGCCTCGAAGTGATAGCCCTCGTGCTCGAGACGCTTCAGGTCGTCGATCACCTGGTTCACCGCGGGGCCATCCATCGCCAGACCGAGTTCTTCGGCCTTGATCGCGATGGTTGCCTTCCCGGCCATCTCGCTCACCACGAAGCGCGTGCCGTTGCCCACCAATTCGGGATCGACATGCTCGTACGCATCCTTGGCGCGAGCGATCGCACTCACGTGCAAGCCAGCCTTGTGCGCGAACGCTCCGGTGCCCACGTACGGTGCTTGCGGGTTGAGCGGGCGATTCAGAACTTCGGCGACGTGATTGCTCACCGCGGTGATGCGTTCGAGCCGACCCTCGGGCAGGCACTCGTAACCCAGCTTCAACTGCAGGTTCGGGATGACCGTGGTGAGGTTGGTGTTGCCGGTGCGCTCGCCGAGACCGTTAAGCGTTCCCTGCACGTGCCGTGCGCCGCTCAGGACCGCGGCCATGCTGTTGGCCACGGCGCAGCCCGTGTCGTCGTGGCAATGGATCCCGATGATCACGTCGTCGCCGACGTGGCGCTTCACGGAGGCCACGATGTCCTGAACTTCGTGCGGCAAACTTCCGCCGTTCGTGTCGCAGAGAACGAGGTGGCTCGCACCCTTCACGACCGCGGCCTCGAGCGCGCGCAAGGCGAACTCCTCGTTGCGCTTGAACCCATCGAAGAAGTGCTCCATGTCGACCAGCACGCGCCGACCATGACCGCGCAGGTATTCCACCGAGTCGGCGATCATCGCGACACCTTCGTCGAGTGTCGTCTGCAACGCGTTGAGGACGTGGTAATCCCAACTCTTGGCGACGATGCACACCGCGCTCGTGCCCGCTTCGACGAGATGACGCAAGGTGGCGTCGTCGTCGACCTTGCCCTTGGGACGACGGGTCGAACCGAACGCGACGAGAGTGCTCGACGTCAACTTCAGTTCGGTCGCCGCGCGCGCGAAGAACTCGATGTCCTTCGGGTTGGCGCCCGGCCATCCACCTTCGATGAAGTGCACGCCGAGGAAATCGAGTTGTTCGGCGATGCGCAGTTTGTCCTCGACCGTCGCCGACACGCCCTCTACTTGCAGGCCGTCGCGCAATGTCGTGTCGAATACTTCGATCATGTTGCTCATGTTGGTTCCGTCACTTCTTCGTCGTGATGTCGTGTTGTGTGCCGTGAGACGTTCCCGAGAAACAGAAAAGCCGCCCGCGGGCGGCTGACTGCGCACGAGAGCGAACCCGTGCGCTACCGAATAATGATGATCGACGCGACAGAGCTCGCGATGCGGAGTGCGGTCGAGGCGTTCATCACTCGTCAGTCAACCGTTCGACGAGGCGCACATCAACGCCACGGCCGCCCGAATCTGTGGACATGCCTGTGGACGCACGGTGCACAACGGGGACGAACTTGTGAACAAACGAGAAAGTCGGTGGATAACCCTGTGGGTTGAAAAATACCGCTTGACCTGCGTAAATACGTCCGCCATAGTTGCCGCACCACGGTGACGACCACGCGGAATCAGCCGGGATGCGAGTTGGGGAAACCCGGAACGCAACTCGGTTCCGATGAGTCGCCACCTCGGGAGAGGGTCCACTCCGATCCGACGGGCAACCGAAGGGGAGGTCCGGAACCGACAGCGGAACGCTCGCAAGAGCGTTCGGCATCGGGGCCGGAAATGGCAATTCGCCCGCCGGGGGCAACTCCGACGGGCGAATCAAGTGAGCGCACGAAGGGTAACAACCGAAGTTCGCTGACTGGTGGATTCTCGAACGGAGACGCCCCGAGCGGAGCGCTGGGAAACCGGCAGCACCCTCGGGGCTCTCTTGCGTTTCAGGTCCGTCACGTTTCGTCTCGACGGACGCGCGGGAGTGCGTCGGTAGGGTGCGCACATGAGCGAACCGCGCCGTGATCTCTCGCCCGGCATGCGCGAACAACTCGAACTCGGTTACGTGTTCGGAGGATTGTCGACGTTCGGACAACGACCGTTCCTCCCCGATCCCGAGATGCTCGACGAGTGGCGGCCACACGTGGCCATCGTTGGTGCGCCGTTCGACATCGCCACGACCAATCGTCCCGGCGCGCGATTCGGCCCACGCGCCATTCGATCGCAGCCCTACGAACCGGGCACGTATCACATGGATCTCGGTGTCGAGATCTTCGAGTGGCTCGAGGTCGTCGACTTCGGCGATGCCTATTGCCCGCACGCCGACACCGAGACGAGCCACGCCAACATCAAGACGCGCGTTCGCGAAGTCGCATCGCGCGGCATCGTGCCCATCGTTCTCGGCGGAGACCACAGCATCACCTGGCCGGCCGCCACGGCGGTGGCCGAATGCAAGGGGTTCGGCAACGTCGGCATGGTGCACTTCGATGCGCACGCCGACACCGCCAACATCATCGACGGCAATCTCGCGAGCCACGGCACTCCGATGCGCCGCCTCATCGAGTCCGGTGCGATTCCCGGTCCGAACTTCGTACAGGTCGGGTTGCGCGGCTACTGGCCACCTCGTGAGGTGTTCGACTGGATGCGCGAGCGCGGCATGCGCTGGCACACCATGCAGGAGATCTGGGAACGCGGCTTCAAAGCGGTGATGGATGATGCCGTCGCCGAGGCATTGTCATCGGCCGATCACCTGTACATCTCGATCGACGTCGACAGTCTCGATCCGGCGTTCGCTCCGGGCACCGGCACCCCCGAACCCGGTGGCATCTTGTCGGCCGATCTCTTGCGCATGGTGCGCCGGCTCTGCCTCGAGCACGACGTGGTGGGCGTCGACATCGTCGAGGTCGCACCCGCCTACGACGTGAGCGAGCTGACGGTCAACGTGGCGCACCGCTTGGCGTTCGAATGCCTGGCCGGCATGGCCGCCCGCCGCCGCAACAACGCATCCTGAGCGTTCTCGGTCTGAAAAGCGGCGGAAATCGCCACGCTCGCCGACCGAGAAAGGGTCACTTGACCAGTTCGCACCAGTGCGCGTACTTGGCCTCTTGACCCCGCACGACTCGCGCGTACATCTGTCCGATCGCCGTCGTGACGGGTCCGGGCGCCGGAACCGCACGATCGTCGACCGACTTCACCGCGCTCACCTCGGCGGCCGTGCCGCACACGAAGATTTCGTCGGCAATGTAGAGGTCGCTGCGCGCGATGTTGTCGACGCGGATGTCGATGCCGAGATCGCGACCGATCAGCATCACCGAGTTCTGCGTGATGCCTTCGAGCGCACCCGCCGACAGTGGCGGCGTGAGGACGACACCGTTGCGCGAGCAGAAGATGTTCTCTCCGGTGCACTCGGCGACCAAACCGTTCGGCGACAACATGATGGCTTCGTCGTATCCGGCCTTGAGGGCCTCGACCTTGGCGAGCGACGAGTTCACGTAGTTACCCACGGTCTTGGCGGCGGGCGGCATGGTGTTGTGGTCGTGACGAGTCCACGACGAGATCTTCATGCGCACGCCCTTCGTGAGCGCATCGTCACCCAAGTACGCGCCCCACGGCCAACAGGCGATCGCCACGTCGACCTTGCACGGCAGAGTGTTCAAACCCATCTCGCCGTATCCGTAGTACGCGAGCGGACGCACGTAGCACGACGCCAGGCCGGTGGAAGCCACGGTGTCCTTGGTCGCTTGGATGATCTCCTCGACCGTGTAGGGAATCTCCATGCCGAGGATGTGCGCGCTGCGGAACAGTCGCTCGATGTGCTCGGTGAGTCGGAACACCGCGGTGCCGTTGCTGGTCTCGTACGCCCGAATGCCCTCGAAGACGCCCGTTCCGTAGTGCAAGGTGTGGGTCAGCACGTGCACCTGCGCCTTGTCCCAGTCGACCAGTTGGCCGTTCATCCAGATTTTCGGGGTGGGGATCAAGGTGGGCATGGCACTCCGTTCGAATACGTGTCGTCAGATTAGTTGGTGGTGGCGTTGGTGGGACCCGACGAATATCAGGCCAACCGCGCGGCGATGGCGTCGGCGATCTGTGTGGTCGATCCCGACACCGGCTCGGCACACGCGGCGCGCACTCGATCGGCCGCAGCCGATTCACCGAGGAAGTCGAGCATGAGCGCGGCCGACAGAATGGCGGCGGTCGGGTTGGCCTTGCCGGTGCCGACGATGTCGGGCGCCGAGCCGTGCACGGGTTCGAACATGCTCGGACCGGTGCGCGCCGGGTTCAAGTTGGCCGATGATGCGAGACCGATGCCGCCCGACACCGCACCACCGAGGTCGGTGAGGATGTCGCCGAAGAGATTGTCGGTGACGATCACGTCGTATCGATGCGGATCCTGCACGAAGTAGATGCAAGCGGCATCGACGTGGTTGTACGCGGTGGCGACATTCGGGTACTCGGCGGCAACCTCGTTGAAGGTGCGTTCCCAGAGATTGCCGGCGAACGTGAGCACGTTGGTCTTGTGCACCAAAGTGACGTGCTTGCGCTCGCGCTTGGTCGCCAACTCGAACGCGTATCGGACACAGCGCTCGACGCCCATGCGCGTGTTCACGCTTCCTTGCGTCGCGACCTCGTGCGCGGTGCCGCGGCGCAGAACTCCACCCTCACCGACGTACGGACCTTCGGTGTTCTCGCGGATCACGATGAAGTCGTGCGGTACGGAGTGTCCGGGCGCGGTGCCCACGAACGGACGTTGGTTCACGTAGAGGTCCAACTCGAAGCGCATCTTCAACAGCAGCCCGCGTTCGATCACTCCGGGAGGCACGGCCGGCGTGCCCACCGCACCGAGAAGAATCGCGTCGAAGTCGCGTAGACGGTCGAGGGTCTCGTCGCTCAAGACCTCGCCGTCGCGCAGGTATCGCGCTCCGCCGAGATCGAAGTCGGTGGTGTCGAGCGACACTCCGGCGGCGCGAACCACCTTCAAGGCTTCGACCGTGACTTCCGGGCCTATTCCGTCTCCGCCGATCACGGCGATGCGATGTGTTCTCTGGGACGACGACATGGGGTCACATGGTACGGGCAGAGCGCGAAGAGTCCCATTTCACGGGCGAAGTCGGCCCCGTCCGCCATCCCAACCCTTGGGACGCGCCGTTACCCTGTGCGCCATGGCCAAGGTTCATCACCTCACCGCTGCCGCCTTGGAGCGCCTCAAGCAGGAACATCACGATCTCACCACCCGTGGTCGCATCGAGGTGGCCGACAAGATCGAACGTGCGCGCGAGTTGGGCGACCTCTCGGAGAACGGCGACTATCACGCCGCCAAGGACGAGCAAGGCCACATGGAAGGCCGCATTCGCCATCTCGAATCGATTCTTGAGAATTACGAACTCGTCGAGACCGATGACGGCGACGTCGTCGGACCGGGCAAGTTGGTCACCGTGTCGATCGACGGCGACGAACCCGAGACGTATTACCTCGGCTCGCACGAGGAGAAGTACGAGGGCGCGACCACCATGACCCCCGAGTCGGCACTCGGTCAGGCGATCACCAATCACAAGGTCGGTGAGACCGTGAGTTACACCACTCCGAACGGACACCAGCTGTCGGTGGTGGTCGTCAGCGTGGAGTTGCCCTGAGCAAAGTCGTCTCCCCCACGTCGAGCGACGCCGGACTCGACACGCCCGGTATTCCCCCGCTTCCTCCCGGTCGTGAGATCGAACTGCCCGGACGCGGAACCACCTTCGTGCGCGAGTTGCCCGGTCCGTCGCCGGACGCACCGACGTTGCTGTTGTTGCACGGATGGACGGCCACGGCCGACCTCAACTGGTTCTCGGTCTACGAGACTCTGGGTCGTCACTACCGCATCGTCGCTCTCGATCATCGCGGTCACGGTCGCGGCATCCGCAGTCGCAAGCCTTTCCGTTTGGCCGACTGCGCCGATGACGCGGCGGCATTGGTGCGCGAACTCGGTCTGTCGTCGGTCATCCCCGTGGGCTATTCGATGGGCGGACCGATCGCGCTCTTGTTGTGGCGTCGTCACCGCGAACTCGTCGACGGTCTGGTGC
>JBJTIO010000181.1:0-5795 GCA_046095045.1 Actinomycetota bacterium | reverse complement strand
TGGGTTTTGCCGTAGCTGTAGAAGCAGATGTTGCCGTTGATGTCGACGGGGGCGATGACGGTGTTGGCGATGATTTGGTTGTTGGTGAAGTTGAGGTTTGATGCGTCGGGTCGGCCGGCGGCGCAGGGGTAGACGGTGACGTAGCCGCCTTCGTTGCCGACTTCGGGGTCGACGACGGTGACGTTGAGGAGCACGGCACTGATGTCTGTTGATGGGAGTCCGCCTTGGTCGTAGACGTTGAACACGGTGGCGTTGGCGGTGCCGGTGCGGCTACCGATTTTTCCGGTGAGGCGCGTGTTCAAGATGCGCTCCGGGGACAAAGGGAACAGACCAGTTATTGGTTCGTAGCCGGTGAGAGCATGCAATGAAGCTGCGGCATTGACGATTCCAGGTCCACAGAAGTTCCAATCGCTGATGTCACCGCTACAGGTCGAACCGAATGGGAAGGGAGCAGAGTTTTGTTGTAGAAGATCGAGGATGTCCGGCAACATGAGGGTGTTGTCGTAAGAAAGCAGGAGAGACACGACGCCAGACACCGTGGGTGTGGCCATACTCGTTCCCGACTTGAACTCGTAGTACATATTAGAGTCCGCAACATCCCAGCCGATTGGCTCTTGTGAACCGGCATTCACGGTCGAAAGGATGTCCGCACCCGGTGCGGCAATTTCGACCATTTCTCCGAAGTTCGATGCCGACCATGAGTCAATGTAAAGACGGGAACCGTTTTGCTCCACGGCAGAAACGGTGATCACGCCGTCGCAGTTGGCGGGCGAGTAGAGATCCGCATAGTCGTTGTCGTTTCCCGCGGCGACGACAACGATGCTTCCGGCTTCGTTCGCCAGATAGATTGCTTCCTGTTCGGCCTCCGAGCAGGGACTGGGACTATCGCCCCCGAGACTGAGATTGATGACATCGGCCGGCGTGGGATTGATCGGTGGCGCCTCGTAGCCATCCTGAGCGGGAACGGGGAGTCCTGCGGCCCAGAGAATCGCGGCGACTTCGTCGGAAGTTGACCCTCCGCAGGCTCCCAGAACACGAATGTGCTGCACTTTGGCCCGAGGATTGATCCCCGCAATCCCAATACCGTTGTTGGCCTCGGCTGCGATGGTGCCGGCAACGTGTGCTCCATGCCACGAACTTGGACTCGGATCACTGCCGCTCCCACATTCTCCGGCCTCGGACCAGTCTCCTTCGTCCGTTTCGTCGGCATCCCAACCATCGCCATCACGCGTCAAGGCGTAGGTGTCCCCGAGGAAGTCATAACCGTCGACGACGTTGCCAACCATGTCGGGATGATCAACGCCCCCGTACATCGGGCGGCCGGTGTCGATGACCGCCACCACCACATCGAAATTACTCGGCATCTGCACCCAAGCGGACTCAATATCGATGCCGGTGTTCGAATCATCGTACGACTGGAGAGACCACTGTTGATTCCAATATGTGTCGTCGGTGGAGAGGTAGCGAGGGTAGTCAGGTTCGGCCGATGCGACCAAGCCTTCTGCCTCGAGCGAGGCGGCAAGGTCCTCTGCTTGCGACACTGTTAGCGATTCATCAAAAACGATGGTTTCGAATCGGTTTCCCAATTTTTTGCCAGCAGATGTGTCAATGGAAGTGTTTGCTTCGATGCTGGCACGAGCTGAAAGAGCCGTACGTCCGGGCAGACGTTTGATGATCAATGATCTAATCAATGCTTCTGTCTTGACCGTTGTGGTCCGTTCGGAGGCGCGCGAAGGAGATTCAGGCAATCCGGCAGAGAAAAGTGCCATCAGAATGAAAAGCGCGAGGATCGAACATCTCTTCACTGCAGGGCCTCAGCGAGTACTCGGATGCTTCGCTCATTGATCGGATCGCTCACAATGATCACCTCGTCGGCTTTGGCGTCGCGGAGTTCGACAATTCGCGCTCGCAGATCATTCGGGGTTGCGGCGGAATATTCCGTGGATCGGGGGCGTTCGCCAGCACCCGGATCGGTGATCACCATCAGGCACGCGCTTCGCGACACGGTGGCTGGGTTCCGACCAATTTCAGAACAAATACTTGATACACGTTGATTCACTTTGGTGAAGCCCTCTGTGGAGTTGCCGAACCAATCAAACCATGTGTTCCACCATCGCGCAACAGGAAGAGCCGCCCGCAGAACACGTTCGCCTGTTGATCCGATCATGATCGGTATGGCCCGATGCGGACGTGGCTGAAGCACGGAATCATCGACTCGATGATATTTGCCGTAAAAGGTCACCCTTTCTCCGTCAACCAGAGGAGCGATGATCGACAGGGCTTCCTCGAATCGTGCGGCCCGTTGGTCGAAGGGAATGTCGAAGGCGTCGAACTCGGGGCGATTCCAACCCGCACCGACGCCGAACACCAATCGTCCTCCGCTGATCTCGTCGACGGTCGCGGCCATTTTGGCGATGACCGCCGGAGGATGAAATCCGACGCACGCCACCAGGGGTCCGATGTCGATCGTTCGGGTAACCGTCGCCAGTGCCGACAACAGCGTCCAGGCCTCCCACGGTCCGCGTTCTGGTCGACCGTCACCCCGATACAACAGGTGATCGCCGACCCACAGACTGTCGTATCCGAGTTCATCGGCGAGTCGGGCCATCGCCACGTACTCGGGCCAGCGCACCTCGCGCTCGACCTCGGGCATCTGGATGCCGACACGGATTCCCGGGATCAGGGCCACGAATCAAGGTTACGGGCATGCTCGAAGGTGGGGTCGCCGTCTACGGTGGAATCGGGGCAACAACGACCATGGGGAACGTTCTCGACATTCGCAGTGATCCGCGCACGATCGACGCCGCATGGATGTCCGCGGCGTTGAGCGACATCGCGCGGGGCGCGACCCTGCTCGATTGCCGGTTCGAGGGTTTCGTGGGCACGGGCCAGACCGGGTGCAACGGCCGATTCTCGCTCGATTGGAGCGACCCTCAGGGTCGACCGACCTCGGTGATGGGCAAGTTCCCGTCGCTCGACGACACGGCGCGTGCCACCGGATTCGGAGGAAGTGCGTATGTCACCGAATTCAACTTCTACAGCCGCGTCGCGTCGACCGTGAAGGTGCGCGCACCGCATTGTCATCACGCCGCACTCGACCTCGCCGCGCAGCAGTTCTGTCTGATCATGGAAGACCTGAGCGAATCCGAACAGGGCGATCAGTTCGTGGGATTGACGATCGACGAGGCTGAACTCGCGATCGAACAAGCCGTCCTCATGCACGCACCGCGGTGGGGTGATCCGACGTTGTCGGAGATCGCCGCGAACCCGTCGACCCTCGAGGAGCGCGCGGCCGCTCTGTCCATGATCTACTCGATGCTCCTTCCCGCATTCATCGATCGACTCGGTGCGCGCCTCGAGGACGAGATCGTGCGACTGATCAGTGACTTCGCTCCGCACGTCGGTAAATGGGCCCTCGGATCCGGGACGCCACTCACGTTGTCGCACTACGACTTCCGTCCCGACAATTTCCTCTTCGCGCGATCGGCGAGCGCGCCGCCCCTCGTGATCGTCGACTGGCAAACCGCCAATCAGGGTCTCGGCATGGTCGACACGGCGTACATGATCGCCGGAAGTTTCACCCCCGAGCGCCGTCGTGACGTGGAAGTCGATCTCGTCGACGCGTATCGCGAGCGTCTGAACGCCGCTGGCATCACGTACGACCGCGACACCTGTTGGCGCGATTACCGCTTCGGATCGCTGTGGGGCCTCATCATCACGGTGCTGGCCACATCGATGGCGGCGCGCACCGAACGCGGCGACGACCTCTTCGTGACGATGGCCACCCAACACGGCCATCAAGCGATCGATCATGATGCAATGACTCTGGTGAATCGAGGATGACATGACCGACACGTTCGATCCCGATGTGCTGCGCGACAAGTACCGCGCCGAACGCGACAAGCGACTGCGCGAGGACGGCAACGATCAATACATCGACATCTCCGAGTACGCGCAGTACCTCGACGACCCGTACACGGCTCCTGCGTCACGCGAGCCATTGTTCGACGAAGTGACGGTCGCGATCATCGGTGGTGGATTCGGTGGACTGCTCGCCGGCGCGAGACTGCGCGAGGCCGGCATCGAGGATCTGCGGGTCATCGAGAAGGGCGGCGATTTCGGCGGCACGTGGTACTGGAACCGCTATCCCGGCGCCGCGTGCGACGTCGAGTCGTACATCTACCTTCCGTTGCTCGAGGAGATCGGCTACATCCCGAAGAAGAAGTACACCGACGCCCCGGAAATCCTCGCGCACAGTCGCGCGATCGGTGAGCACTTCCGTCTCTACGACAACGCCTGCTTCTCGACCGAGGTGACCGAGTTGCGGTGGGACGAGTCGTCTCGCCGCTGGACCATCTCGACCAATCGTGGCGATCGCATGAAGGCGCGTTGGGTGATCATGGCGAACGGTCCGTTGCATCGACCGAAACTGCCGGGCATTCGCGGCATCGAGTCGTTCGGGGGCCACACGTTCCACACCAGTCGCTGGGACTACGAATACACCGGTGGCGACTCGACGGGTGGATTGAGCAAACTCGCCGACAAGCGCGTGGGCATCATCGGCACCGGAGCGACCGCCGTGCAGTGCGTGCCGCATCTCGGCGCCGCCGCCAAGGAGTTGTACGTCTTCCAGCGCACGCCATCGTCGATCGATGTCCGCAACAATCGCGCGACCGATCCCGAGTGGGCGGCTTCCCTGCAGCCGGGCTGGCAACGCGAGCGCATGGACAACTTCAACACTCTCGTCAGCGGTGGTTACGCCGAGGTCGATCTGGTGAACGACGGCTGGACCGACATCATCACCAACCTCCTGATCCGTCTGCGTTCTCAGGAGAAGATGGATCTCTCACCGGATTCGCTCGCCCGCAACATGGAGCTGGCCGACTTCGAGAAGATGGAACAGATCCGCTCGCGCGTCGATCAGTTGGTCACCGACCCGACCACCGCTTCGGCGCTGAAGCCGTGGTACCGACAGTTCTGCAAGCGACCCTGTTTCCACGACGAGTACCTGCAGACCTTCAACCGCCCCAACGTCCACCTGGTCGACACCGACGGGAAGGGCGTCGAGCGCATCGACGAGTCGGGAGCCTGGGCGAACGGCAGGCACTTCGAACTCGACGGTCTCGTGTTCGCGTCCGGCTTCGAGTTCGCCACCGACTTCACGCGCCGCTGCGGTTTCGAGACCCGGGGGCGCGGGGGCCGGACGCTCGCCGAGCACTGGCGAGAGGGCATGCGGAGCGTGCACGGAATCCACGTGCACGGCTTTCCGAACCTCTTCATCGTGAGCCTCTCGCAGGGCGGCGGCCTCATCTCGAACATCACGCAGAACCTGGTGGAGGCCGGAACGACGATCGCGGCGGTCGTTCGCCACGCGGTCGAGACCGGCTGCGAGCGCGTCGAGCCGACGGCCGAAGCCGAGCAGCGATGGGTCGACCTCATCCGGAGCGCCCCGGACACCTTCCTCGGCAACCCCGACTGCACGCCCGGCTATTACAACAACGAGGGGAAGCCGCTGACCGCGCGCGACCGGCTCAACGTCGGTCGCCACCCGCTCGGTCCGGTCGCCTACTTCCAGTACATCGACGACTGGCGGGAGTCGGGACGCTTCGAAGGGCTCGACTTCCGCGACGCGGCGGCAGCCCGCTCTCGCGCGGGCTGAGCGAAGAGGCCCGCTCGCGCCGCGACCCGAAGGACGAGGTCCGGCGAGCTGCTCTCGCGGGCCGCGCGGCCGCGTCGGCCACTCACCTCAACGTCGCCGCACCATCCGGAAGGCGGTGCCCGGGGCTTCGGCTCGC
>JBJTIO010000180.1:0-3969 GCA_046095045.1 Actinomycetota bacterium | reverse complement strand
CGCCACGGTTGAGCAGACCGGTCATCGCATCGTGCGTGGCGATGTGCGCCAGATCGTGGTGGGCGGCCAACACGCGTTCGTGTTCGGTGGTCAGGACGAGCAGGGCGTTCTCGTGCCGTCGGCGGTCGACGACGGCGATGGACATGACGACCACCAGCAACGCCAGGATTGCGATCACGACGACAAGCACGTCACGTCATCGGCCCCGAAGGGATCGGACTTGACCAATTCCAAACGAACTTTCCCGACCTTGCGACGCCGGTAAGAAAATTCCCAAGAAAGTGTCAGGAAAGGCTCCCTCGCGCCTCTTGAACTTCGAGGACGCACGGAGCGTCCCACGACTGAAACGGAGAAAGACCATGAAGAAGTACCTGAGCACCTCGATTCTCGCCGCCCTCGTCGCCGTGGGCCTGGTGGCCTGCGGGGGAGACGACGCCAGCGAGACCTCGGCGGCCCCGACCGAGTCGGCCGCCCCCGAAGCCCCCGCCGAATCCACAGCCCCGACCGACGCCCCAGCAGTGACCGAAGCCCCGGATGCCCCGGTGACCGAGGCCCCGGATGCCCCGGTGGCAACCGAAGCCCCTGCTCAGTCGGCGGAGACCACCACCACGGCGGCCGCCCCGGCGGAGACCGGGCCCACCTTCGGCAACGTCACCGTCGATTGCCTCAATCGTGGTCTGCGGGTGAATGCCGAGGTCAACAAGGGCTCGTCCGACATTTCGCGAGTGGTCGTGAAGCGCGCCAATGACGAGAACGCCGAGCTCGAGACCCGACTGTCGTCCCTTGGACCTGACACCGGTGCGGGCAACGTGTGGAATGGCGTGAACATCGCGGGAACGGTCGATCGCATCACGATCGTCGCCACCGACGCCGCGGGTCGCACCGCCAGCACGCAGAAGTCGTTCAACCTCCCCTGCTGAACACTGATCCCCCGACGGACCCCGAACCTGAGTCAGTGTGACTCATGTTCGGGGTCTTTCGCGTTGCGAAGGCGGACACCGGTCGCTAACTTGATACGCACTGACGCAGGATTCAGAACCCCCCGCTGAGTTCTGCGTCAGTCCAGATCATCAGACCCATCACACACGCAGGAGATCCCCCCATGGCAAAGGCAGTCGGCATCGACCTCGGAACCACCAACTCGGTGGTCGCCGTTCTGGAGGCGGGCGAACCCGTCGTCATCCCCAACTCCGAAGGCGCCCGCACCACCCCGTCGGTGGTGGCGTTCAGCAAGGCCGGCGAGGTGCTGGTCGGCGAGGTGGCCAAGCGCCAGGCCATCACCAACCCTGATCGCACCTTCCGGTCCGTCAAGCGACACATGGGTGAGAACTGGAAGAGCGACGAGATCGACGGCAAGAAGTACGCACCCCAAGAGATCAGCGCGCGCACCCTCATGAAGTTGAAGCGCGACGCCGAGGCGTACCTCGGAGACTCCGTGACCCAAGCCGTGATCACCGTGCCGGCGTACTTCGACGACGCGCAACGCACCGCGACCAAGGAGGCCGGTCAGATCGCCGGACTCGAGGTGTTGCGCATCATCAACGAGCCGACCGCGGCCGCCCTCGCCTACGGACTCGACAAGGGTTCCGAGGACGAGACGGTTCTGGTGTTCGACCTCGGTGGCGGCACATTCGACGTTTCGGTGCTCGAGATCGGCGACGGTGTGTTCGAAGTGAAGAGCACGCACGGCGACACCGTTCTCGGTGGAGACGACTGGGATCAGCGCATCATCGATTGGTTGGTCGCACAGTTCAAGAGCGCGCACGGTGTCGACCTTGGCAACGACCGCATGGCGACGCAGCGACTGAAGGAAGCCGCCGAGAAGGCGAAGATCGAACTGAGCCAGGTGCAGCAGACGCAGATCAACCTGCCCTTCATCACCGCGACACCCGAGGGTCCGTTGCACCTCGACGAGACGCTCACTCGCGCCAAGTTCCAGGAGATGACGGCCGACCTCATCGAGCGTTGTCGCGTGCCGTTCGAGCAGGCGATCAAAGATGCCGGACTGACCAAGGGCCAGATCAACCACGTGATCCTCGTCGGCGGCTCCACGCGCATGCCGGCGGTGCAGGATCTGGTGCTCTCGCTCACCGGCAAGGAACCCAACAAGAGCGTGAACCCCGACGAGGTTGTCGCCATCGGGGCCGCCGTGCAGGCCGGTGTGTTGAAGGGCGACGTCAAGGATGTGTTGCTGCTCGACGTCACGCCGTTGTCGCTCGGCATCGAGACCAAGGGTGGCGTGATGACGCGGCTCATCGAGCGCAACACCACGATCCCGACCAAGCGCACCGAAGTGTTCACGACCGCCGAGGACATGCAACCTTCGGTCGAGATCCATGTGTTGCAGGGCGAGCGCGAGATGGCGTCGTACAACAAGACGCTCGGAAAGTTCCAGCTCGTCGATCTTCCGCCGGCTCCACGTAGTGTGCCGCAGATCGAGGTCACCTTCGACATCGACGCGAACGGCATCGTGCACGTGTCGGCCAAGGATCGGGCGACGAACAAGGAACAGTCGATGACCATCAGCGGTCAAAGCACGCTGTCCAAGGACGACATCAATCAGATGGTGAAGGACGCCGAGGCTCACGCCGAGGAGGACCGTCAGCGTCGTGAAGAGGTCGAGATCCGCAACAACGCCGACTCGCTCGTGTACCAAACCGAGAAGGTGTTGCGCGAACAAGGCGAGAAGGTGTCGTCGCAAGAGAAGGCCGCCGTCGAAGCGCCGCTGGCTCTGTTGAAAACGGCTCTCGAGGGCAACGATTCGGCGTCGATCAAGTCGGCCACCGAGGCCCTGATGTCGGCGAGCCAGGAGTTCAGCCAGAAGCTGTACGAAGCGGCCGCGCGCGACGCCAACGCCGCGGGCACCTCGGCTTCGGGTCAGAGCGCGTCCGCCAACGACGACGAGATCGTCGACGCCGAGATCGTCGACGGCGACAACTGAGCCATGTCGGACGAGACGACCGAACCGATGGTCGGCGACACCGACCCATCCGTCGGCGACGGTGATGCCGTGGTCGACGTCGCCGAGCCGATGTCGGAACTCGACAAGCTGGCCGCCGAACGCGACGAGTATCTCGAACTCGCTCGACGCGTGCAGGCCGAGTTCGAGAATTACCGCAAGCGCGTGAGCGCTCAGACCGCCGACGACATAGATCGGGCCACCGGGCGCATCGCCGAAGCACTGTTGCCGGTGCTCGACGCGTGCGAGGCGGCCTTCGTCGCCCATCCCGCCGAAGTGGAACCGTTGTTCAACCTGTTGCTCGGTGAACTGAAGAAGCAGGGTCTCGAGGCGATGAACCTCGACGGTCAACCTTTCGATCCGTCGTTGGCCGAAGCGGTCATCCAAGAGCCGGGCGACGGCGATGGCACCACGATGGTGGTCGACGTTCTGCGCAGTGGTTACACGTGGAAGGGGCGCGTGCTTCGCGCGGCCCTGGTGAAAGTGAAGGGCTGACTGACGCCGTCATGACCGCGCAACGCGAATGGTACGAGAAGGACTATTACGCGGTGCTCGGTGTCGCACCCGAAGCGACCCCGAAGGAGATCACCAAGGCCTATCGCAAGTTGGCACGCGAGAATCATCCCGACGCCAAGCCCGGTGACGCCGCGGCCGAAGAGCGCTTCAAGGAGATCTCGACCGCCTATGACGTGTTGAGTGACGAGAACAAGCGCAAGGAATACGACGAAGTGCGCCGCCTCGGTCCGATGGCGGGCGGCATGGGTGGCATGCGTTTCAACACCGGCGGCGCCGAGGGATTCGAGGATCTGTTTCGCATGTTCGGTAACGGCCGATCGCGCGGCGGCGTTGGACCACGTCGAGGCTCCGATCTCGAAGCGACACTTCGGCTCGAATTCACCGAAGCCGTGATCGGCATCACCACCACGGTGCATCTCACGAGCGATGCCCGATGCGAGACGTGCTCCGGTAGCGGGGCTCGACCGGGCACGACACCCAAGACGTGCGGACAA
>JBJTIO010000179.1:0-2710 GCA_046095045.1 Actinomycetota bacterium | reverse complement strand
CGAGCGGCGCTCAATTGCTTGGACGCCCACTCACGACGCACACCGAAAGGAACGAGCAACCATGAACAAGAACCAGAATCCGAACAGCAACACAGACACCATCTACATGACGGAATTCCTGAAGGTGGCAGAACGTCTGATCCCCAAGTTCGTTGATTTTCGAGAGCGCAAGGATTTCATTCAGAGCTACGCAGAGTGGGCCTTCGTTCGTGCAGACCTTCGCGATCAGTATTCACCGGTGGCATTGGTGAAGGTGAGCATCCACCAGAAGGCGATCGACTTCATTCGCAAGATGGGTCGCCAAAACCCGGAGGGTGGTTACGACTCCAAGAAGAAGTGTGTCCGCAACAAGGTGGCACACCTCGATGATGTGCTCTTCGAATCCGAGGACGGAGACCTTTTCACCTTGGCCGATGCGGTGGCGAACACTTTGGCTGAAGGCAAGGACATCTGCGAGGTGTTGTGCGTCAACGAGCAACTCGAGGAAGCTTTGTCCGTCCTCACCCCCAACCAGAGGACCATCTTCGTTCTGGTGGAGGGTCACGGTTGCAAGGTGGCGGAAGTTGCCCGCACATTCGGTGTGCGGCGTGAGTGGGCGTCCAAGCAATTGAGCGCCGCCCGGCGCATTCTCGGGATGCGCAAGGGTTCGCTGAAGTGAGTTCCAAGGTGTCCGACGAGGATCTCGAGTACTTCGACATCGACGAGTTGGTCGCACGTGCGAACAACTCGGGGGTCGTGGTCTCGGTTCGCGCCGTGCGCTTCTACATTCAACGTGGTCTCTTCACCAAGGGTGTGATGGTCAGCAAGTTGCCCGAGGGTGTGCAACGAGAGTTGCACCACAAGGGCAACCAACGGTTCTTCACTCCGCGCGATGTGGAAGCGCTCGTCGACATCAAGCGCCAACTCGATGCCGGTCGAACCGTCGCCGAGTTGGGCGGACAGGACAAGCGCGACAGCGTGCGCACGTCGAGCTTGGATGACCTGTCGATGCGTCGCATGCTCTTCACCGAACTTAACTCGATGGCCGCCCCGCTCCACTTGGCTCTCCAGACGAACGAGATCGTGTTGTCCCCGAGCGAACCTTCCCTTGCTCCCATCGTCGACGACGCCTGGACGGTCACGTTCTGGTCGGGGCTCACGCTCAACGGCACGGGACCGAGGCCGTCGAACGACGCAGTTCGCGCATTGTCCAAAGTGGTGCGAACGCATTTCGCGCCACCCGACGCGGTGTCGATGCCGGTTCCGACCGGTCAGGTGAAGATCGAAATCGAGCTCGCCGACATCGCCGACCATTTTTCCGGAGCGATCGTCAATTCGTCGAACGCCGAACTCACCGCGGGCGGAGGTGCGTCGGCGCGCATCTGGGATGCCTGTGGCATCGAGGAACTCGAAGCCGAGCGGGTGCGACTCGACCAAGAAGGCAAATTGCCACTGAATGTGGGCTCCGCCGTGGTCACCAGTGCCGGGCGCGGGGCCAGCCTCGGATTCGAGGCGGTCATTCATGCCCACGGCCCGCGTTGGAAAGATAGCGACAAGGTCGAGAAGAAGACGAAGGAAGAAGAACTGAAGCGCACGTGGATATCGGTACTCAAGGCCGCCGATGATCACGATCTGGCGCGCCTCGTCTCGCCGGCCATCTCATCGGGCCTCTACGGATTTCCGACCCCGGACGTCTACGAAATCGCATTCCGCACGCTCCTCGATACCAAGACGAGTGTTCAGGTGGTGCGATTCCGCACGGTCAGCCGACGCGGCTTCGACGAGATGATCGACGCTCTTCAGCGCGTTCGACACGCCGGGTGACCCCGCCTCGCACGACGTAAATACGACGTCGCACACGACGACTCTGACGTCAACCACGTCAACGGTTCCAAACAACAACGGGTCGAACGACCCCACGCACAGAAAGGGCACCGCTGCCAACACCACCAACAACCCCAGCGACATCATCACCGCGAAAGGACACCACATGACATATGACGAGTACTTCCGAGAATTGGTGCGCCTCCTCGAGCGAAGGGTCAGTCGGGACACGTATCTCGGAGGATTCCGCAGTTCCGAGGCGAACGACTTCGTGCATTTCTTCTGCGTCTGGGTCCTCATGCGACCGAAAGTGATGTCGGATTACTCGCCAGCGGCGATCGTGAGCGTGTCGTACGAGCAACGCAAGATTGAGTACTTTCGCGCCCAGCATCGTCAGACACCGGCACTCCCTTGGAAAGCGGGAGTCGATGATCCGCGGATGCACATGCAATATCTCGACGAGGTGATGTACGGACCGACCGCGACTGCACCCATCCACGTAGTTGCCGGCCGCGACTTCGAGGACGGTGAAAATCCCACCGGGAAGAAGCGCAATGACCTCGACAAGATCGACGCAGGCATCGACGTCGAGGACAATGCGATGGACCGACATCTTCTGCAGTCGTTGCTCGGATCGCTCGAACCGATGCAACAAGAGTTGCTCGTCCTCGTCGATCTCAAGGGATACACCGTCACCGAGGCGGCCAAACTCATGAACATCCGCCGCGAGCGTGCGTCGATCGCGCTTGGTCGGGCGCGAGAGACTGTTCGCCGCATTCGCGACGAATGGGACGCATGATGCCGTAGGCTCGGAGATCGAACGAAGCAGGAGTTGCGCTCATGGACAACGAAAGCAGCGCAGATTCCGGCTTCGCCGATCTGGGACTGAGAACCGAACTGTTGAAGG
>JBJTIO010000178.1:0-4703 GCA_046095045.1 Actinomycetota bacterium | reverse complement strand
CGTTCGTCAGCGCCTCGCGGCGGTGAGATCAGCGACGCTTCGCTGCCGCCTTCTTCTTGGCCGGAGCCTTCTTGGCGGCGGGCTTCTTCGCAGCTGCCTTCTTCTTGGCCGGAGCGGCCTTCTTGGCGGGAGCGGCCTTGGCGGCGCCAGCCTTGTTCAACTTGGGAGCCGGAGCAGCGCCGAGGGCGATGTCCTTGAATCCCTTGAGCGCAGTGATCTTGGCCACGGTCTTCGCCGCAATCTTGATCGTCTGGCCGGTGGCTGGGTTGCGACCCATGCGCGCCGGACGCTTGATCTTGGCGAACTTGGCGAACCCGGAGATGTTCACGATTTCACCCTTGGCCACCGTGGCCAGGATGACGTCGATCGTCCCTTCGACGGCCGCAGTGGCCGACTTCTTGTCGAGTCCGGTGTGGTCAGATACTGCTTGGATGAGGTCACGTTTCTTCATGCCTGCGAACTTATTACACGCATGCGCACCGATCGGGGATTTCCGGTGTTTTTTGGCCATTTTTTCCGAACCTCGGTTCGATGAACCCGTCAAGATGTTGCGGTGGACCTGACACCACTTCGCGATAATCGGCAATACCGATTGCTGTTCGGATCCGGGCTCGTCACCGGGCTCGGCTCGGCGGCGACGTTCGTGGCCATGCCTTTTCAGGTGGCTGACATCACCGGGTCGTACGTGGCCGTGGGCGTGCTTGGCCTACTCGAAATCCTTCCGCTCATCGTCTTCGGCCTGTGGGGTGGGGTGTTGGCCGACCGACTCGACCGTCGCACGATGGTGTTGGTCACCGAGACGGCGTTCATGGCGGGCGTCGCGATCCTGCTCTGGAACGCGATGCGCGGCGACGGCGCCCAGGTGTGGCCGATCTACGTGGTGGCGGTGCTCATCTCGGCGATCGACAGCCTGCAGCGACCCAGCCTCGAGAGCATCGTTCCGCGGGTCGTGCCACCGGAGCAATTGCCCGCCGCTGGAGCTCTCAACTCGATTCGCGGAAGTTCGGCGCGCGTCGCCGGTCCGGCGATCGGCGGTTTCCTGATCGCTTTCGGTGGCGTCGAGGTCGCGTACCTCTTCGATCTGGCGACGTTCATCGTCAGTGCCGCCCTCATCTTTCGGCTCGATCGCGTGCCGAACACCCGGTCGGAACATCCGCATCCGCTCGAGGATTTGCGACAGGCGTTTCGGTACGTGCGGACGCGGCGCGACATTCTCGGGACCTACGTCTGCGACACCCTCGCCATGTTGTTCGCGTTCCCGTTCGCGTTGTTCCCTTTCATCGCCGACCAATACGACGCCAAATGGAGTCTCGGGGTCATGTTCACCGCGTTGTCGGTCGGCGAACTGATCGCCTCGGCGACCTCTCGATGGTCGAAGCGCGTGGTGCATCACGGACGCATGGTTCTTTTCGCCGGCATGGCGTGGGGAGCCGCCATCGGTCTCGCCGGTCTCGTCGGCTCGATCTGGTGGGTGCTCGGATGTCTGGTGCTCGCCGGCGCGGCCGACATGATCAGCGGACTGTTCCGGATGTTGATCTGGAATCTGACGATTCCCGACGAACTTCGCGGACGCATGGCGGGGATCGAATTGCTCTCGTATTCGATCGGTCCGCAACTCGGCCAGGTGCGATCCACGGTGACCGCTCGGCTCACGTCGGTTCGCGGCTCGCTGATCATCGGAGGCGCGTTGTGCGTCGGCTCGTCGGCTTCGATGCGTTCCTTGCTCCCCGAACTCTGGCGTTACGACAGTCGACGTTTCGTCGCCGACACGAGTCGATGAGGATTCGGCTCGCGAAGTTTGCGAGGCTGTCGCCATGAACTCTCCGTTCGATCCCGTCGCGTTCGCGCGAGGACCCGCGATGACCAATCGGATCATGCTGGCTCCTCTCACCAACATGCAGAGTCACGCCGACGGCGTGTTGTCGGACGAGGAACATCATTGGCTCACGATGCGAGCGCGCGGGGGATTCGGTCTCACCATGACGTGTGCGGCGAGCGTGCAGTCGATCGGTCGTGGATTCCCCGGTCAGTTGGGCGTCCACTCCGATGATCACCTCGACGGTCTGACGCGGTTGGCCCGCGACATTCGTGCGACCGGAAGCGTGGCCATCGTCCAACTTCACCATGCCGGCAATCGATCGCCGAAGGATCTCATCGGGTCCGATCCGGTGTGCCCGTCGGACGATCCTTCGACTGGAGCACGTGCGCTGTCGACCGAGGAGGTCGAGCAACTCACCGACGACTTCGTCGCGGCCGCCGAGCGTTGCCAACGTGCCGGGTTCGACGGCATCGAACTGCATGGTGCCCATGGCTATATGATCTGCCAGTTCCTGTAGTCCGAACTGAACCGACGAGACGACCGATACGGTGGATCGCTCGAGAATCGTTCGCGTCTGTTGTTCGACATCATCGATGGCATCCGCGCGCGATGCGGCGCCGACTTCCACATCGGTGTGCGGCTCTCGCCGGAGAGGTTCGGCATGGTGATCGACGAGATTCGCGCCGTGTTCGAACGGTTGGTCGACGGTGGCGACGTCGACATGATCGACATGTCGCTCTGGGACTGCTTCGCGCATCCGAAGGATCCTGCCCACGCCGAACAGCGGCTCGTCGACGTGTTCTCCGCGATTCCTCGTGGCTCGGTGCGGCTCGCCGTCGCCGGAAAGTTGTACGGCGGTGACGACATCACGCGGGCGATCGATGCCGGTGCCGACATCGTCGCACTCGGTCGGGCGGCGATCCTCCATCACGATTTCCCGCGTTTGCTCGAGGCCGATCCGCACGTGACGATGCGCGCGGTTCCGGTGTCGGCCGACGTTCTGCGCGCGGAAGGATTGAGCGACGGGTTCGTCGGCTACATGCGTTCGTGGCCGGGCTTCGTCGGTGATTGAGTGATCCCGGCGATCACAGCGATCGCAGCACCGAGAGTAGGTTTGCGTCGTGTCCGACATCGACGACTTCTTGGCGGCCATCGAGGCGATTCGCCCGACCGACACCCTCGCATTGCCCCTCGGTCCCGGTGTGCCGGGAGGTTTCGTCCATGCACTCGGCGACGACACGCCCGTCGATCGTTTCGTCGACCTCCGCGTGTTCGGGGCGTTGTTGCCCGATCTGTATGCGTTGTTCACCCGACCCACCGTTCACCTGAAGAGCGGCTTTTTCGGACCCGCCGAGCGGTTTCTGCGCGATACGGGAGCCGACGTCGATTTCGTGCCGGCCGACTTTCGCCGTTTCGAAACCGTTCTGCATCGTTTGAAGCCTCGGGTGATCGCGCTCGCGGGTGCGATGCCCGTCGACGGGAGAGTGTCGCTCAGCTTGCACGCGGGAGCGTTCACCGATGCGATCGCTGACGCGATCGCCGATCCTGACCGGGTCGTGATCGTCGAATGCAGCCCGCACTTTCCTCGCACCAAGGGTCTGGGCACGTACGAGCACTCGATTTCCGTCTCCGACATCGATCACCTCGTCTTCTCCGATCGCACACCTTTGAACCTCGCCGATGTCACACCGAACGATGCCGAACGAGCGATCGCCGACATCGCGGTGTCGTTCATCCATGACGGATGCACCATTCAGACCGGCATCGGTGGCATCCCGACCCAAGTGGCGGCGCGTCTGGCCGAGGGAAGCGGCGGTGACTACGGCATCCATTCGGAGATGTTCACGACCGGCCTCATGCGATTGCACTTGGCCGGCAAGGTGACCAATCGCAAGGGCACCGAATTCGACGGGTTCTCGGTGACGACGTTCGCCGCCGGCGAGCCCGAGTTGTATCGATGGCTCGATGGGAATCCCGACGTTCGTTTCCTTCCGGTCGGCATCGTGAATTCACCCGAGGTGATCGCGCGCAATCGCAACATGGTGTCGATCAACGGTGCCATGGCGGTCGACCTGTCGGGTCAGGTGATCGCCGACAGCATCGCCGGGAAACAGTTCTCCGGTATCGGTGGACACGAGGACTTCGTGTCGGGCCCGGGCCTGTCCGACAACGGGCGTAGCCTCGTGTGTCTGCCCTCGACCTCGATCGTCGACGGGAAGATGGTGTCGCGCATCATGGGTCGATTGCCCGAGGGCACGGTCGTCACCACGCCGCGTCATCAGGTTGACGTCGTGATCACCGAGTACGGGGCGGCCGAGATCGCCGGTTTGTCGATCAGCGAACGCGCGCGAGCACTCGCGCTCATCAGCCATCCGAGTTTCCGCGACGAATTGCTCTCGACCGCGGCGGTGTGGCCGTCGGACTGACGGTTTCAGGAACGTCGCAACGTGACGACCGGAATCACGCGCTTCGCCGCATCGGCCTTTTCCTGGTACTCGTCGTAGCTCGGCCAGATCGCGCGCATGATCGCCCACAGTCGTTCGCGCCGCGCGGCATCGGCGGCGGGGTCGAGCACTGATGCCGTGGCCCAACCCGTGTCGGCTCCGATCTGGATCCAGACCTCGGGGGAGACGAGCAGGTTCTCGAGCCACAGCGGATTCTCGGGGGCCCCGCCCTTGGACGCGATCAGGATTACGTCGTTGGTGTCGGGATCGATGCCGTAGATCAACGCGCTTCGCTGCCACGATCCGGAGCGACGACCTTTGGTCGTGAGCAACATGCACGGGACACCGTTCCAGTCGTGACCGTCGGCTCCGTTGGTCGCCACATAGCGACCGATGTGATCACGCACCCAAGCGGTGGGGCTGTCGAGGATGGGGGAGGG
>JBJTIO010000177.1:0-24194 GCA_046095045.1 Actinomycetota bacterium | reverse complement strand
CACGCTCTTGTTCGACGTCGAGGCCGACCCCGGTCAGACCAATCCACTCGACGACATCGACATCGAAGCCCGCATGATTCGTTTGATGTTGCGCGAGATGGCGCGCAACGACTGTCCGATCGAGCAGTACGAACGTCTCGGACTGCCCGTTCCTCGTCGCACCGGTGACGGTCACGGCGACGATGTGATCGAACTTCCGAACGACGCCGAAATACGCGCCGCCTGCGTGCTCGGAACACCCGACGGCGAACGAGCGCGCGAACACGGCGCCGAAGGTCGTCCGAACATGCCCTTCGGTCCGATCGGTTGGGAAGGAGAATCGGTGCTCGCCGGACCGAACTTCCCCGACAACCTTCTGTTGCGTCCGGGCTACTCGTTCGGCAAGGCCGCCACGACGAGTTGATTTCGCCCGCGCGACTCGGCGACTACTCTCGCCGTGTGCGCACCCGCCACCTGCTGATCGCCGGTCTCGTGGTACTCGTTTCGTGCGGCGGAACCTCGTCCGACACTGGACTCGACGCGACGGTCGGTTCGATCGCCGTGCAGGACGACGGCAAGATCGTCGTCGGTGGCGGTTTCACCACGCCCGCCTCATCGCTCGCGCGGTTCGGTCCCGATGGACGTCCCGACAAAGCATTCAACGCCAATGTCGGCGCCACCCTCGACTCATCGGTCTACGCGGTCGCCGTGCAGTCCGACGGCAAGATCGTCGTCGGCGGCTACTTCTCGACCCCGGCGCAGTCATTGGCGCGCTTCAATCCCGATGGCACTCCTGACGAAGCGTTCAACCTCAACGTCGGCAAGAACTTCGCTGGCGGCATCATGTCGATCGACGTGCTGTCCGATGGTCGCATCGTCGTCGGTGGACAGATCACCGCACCTTCGCGCTCGCTCGCCCGCGTGAACGCCGACGGAACGATGGACACCACTTTCAATACGGTCGTGGGCGAAAGCATCGATCTACCCGTCGCATCGGTCGTCGTTCTCGACGATGGTTCGTACGTGATCGGCGGAACATTCACGACTCCGAGTCCGTCCTTGGCCCGCGTCAGCGCGGAAGGCGTCTTCGATCAAGCTTTCGCCGACAACGTCGCGGGATCGGTCTCGGGTTTCGTGTCGACGATCGAACGCCACCGTGACGGCATCGTCATCGGCGGTCAGTTCACTTCGCCGGCCAATTCGATCGCACGCTTCGGTCTCGACGGTCGACCCGACGATGCATTCAACGAGACCTATCAAGCTGGAGCGGGTGCCCTCATCGAGGATTACGTCGAGAAAGTCTCGATTCTCGACGACGACTCGATCCTCGTCGGGGGTTGGTTCTCTGAGCCTGCTCCGTCGTTGATACGCCTTTCGGCCGAGGGAGAACTCGAGCCGCTACCAGTTCAACCGGCGTTCGATGGAGCCGTGCTGTCGGTCTACGGTCACGCCACGTCAATCATCGTCGCCGGAGCATTCACCGTTCCGGCACGACACCTCGTGATACTTGATTACTAAATATCTCCTCTTAATCTCTTCGGATCCCGCGACCTAAGAAGAACGCCAATCGCAACTATCGAAAGAGAAATGATCAACAATTCCACCGACATTTTCCCTGTCGCAGGTAGGGATCGAAGAATCAATTTTTCGGCCATCTCATCGCGCACCGCGTAATACGCCAACTTGGGTGAAAGTTCCTCGTCAAAAAGCAGAGGCCGAGTCGGAGCTACGAAGGCTCCCAGACTGTCTAACCAAGAATCGCGATCGGAGAGTCCCCACAATGTGATTTCGGTGCAATTTGCTACCGACAAGCAGGCTCCGACAATTTTTGCATACTCTTGCGCTTGCCAGGCTAAGGCGTTGGGGTCCCCTGGGGTAGTGGGAACATCTAGCTCTGTGATTGCAACCTTCAGACCTAGTTCAGTGAAATCGCGAAGTTGGTCTTCAAACTTCGTTCGATCCAAAGTGAGACCAGGCAATCGATGCATCTGGATTCCGACTCCATCAATGGGAGCTCCGGCCTCAACCAAACTCCGCACCAACGTCAGATAAGCGTCGTGTTTGCCTGGCACCCAATCGGTGCCGTATTCATTGATCCACAATTCAGCTTCAGGATCAATCGAATCAGCCAGATCAAATACTCGCTGTATCCAGTCCGAACCCATCGTCCAAAAAACACTCTCAGAATTTTCGGCGCTCAGTGTGGCGAGTGGTTCATTTACCACGTCCCACCGGTGAATACGGCCCGAGTAATGATTCATCACTTCAGTGACGTGTAGGGAAACAACCCTCCACAATTCTTCAGGATCCGAAATTGTAAGAACCCATTCGGGCATCCGGATATCTTGAGACCACACCAATGTGTGACCTCGGATCGCGAGTCCTTCGCTCTCGGCGTATCCAACAACGACATCCCCCGCGGCGAAGTCCCAAGTCCCCCTAATCTTCTGCGTGTCAGACAACTTGAGATCATTTTCCGGAGTGACAGAAGTGAACTCTGCTTTCAACTTGTTGACGTAACCTGCGTCGGAAACTTCGAAATCCTCCAAGGTGGAGCCGAGCCTGATTCCTAATTCGGATGCCAATTCTCCCAAGCTGCACGTTGAAGGGTCCAGAGGTTCACAGTTGTCATCAGCCGACGCTTGATCTGCACTAGCAAAAAGTCCAAGCAAACAGATGGTCAGCAGTCGCGCAAAGTGTTTCACGGACTTAACACTAACAGTCAGACTCCCGGGACGACGTCACGACGAAACTGGAGCAACTATCTGTGCATCACCTCAGAAGAGTGAAGCGCCTCAAGAATGGAAGAGACAGCTTCCTGTACAGAAAGTTTCGAGCAATCAAGGCGCAATTCAGGCGAAAGTGGGACCTCGTACGGCGAATCGATACCGGTGAAGTTTGGTAATTGCCCTGAACGAGCTTTGGCGTAAAGCCCTTTCGGATCTCGCCGTTCTGCATCAGCGACCAAAATGTCGCAATGCACTTCGATGAATTTCACGGGCTCTATTACCCGACGAGCCGCATCTCGTTCGGCGCGGAATGGAGAGATCGAGGCGACAATCACCACTAACCCTGCTTCAGCCATCAGCCCTGCGACCTCTGAGAGGCGCCGGATATTCTCCGTTCGATCTGCTTCAGAAAATCCTAAATCTTTGTTGAGTCCAAGTCGAACGTTGTCTCCATCTAGAAGCGCGGTATGAATTCCGCTTTCATACAAACTTGACTCAAGAGCATTGGCGATTGTTGACTTTCCTGCACCTGAAAGACCTGTCAGCCAAACCACCGCCGCCTGATGATTTTTCATTTGAGCTCGAGACGTTCTATCGACGGTCGTCACGTGTCGATGAAGATTGTGTGAACGCCGCAGAGAGTATTGGATCATTCCGGCGGCGATCGTTTCCTTTGTATAACGATCAATGATGATCAGGCCACCTGTTTCACGGTTCTCCTCATAGCGATCAAAAGCGATCATCCGGTCAGTGTTCGCATTGACATATCCGATGTCATTGAGTCCTAGAACGGCCTTGCCACTACTTTCCCCAGAAGTAACATCCACAACACTTTTTGGAGCGGAAAGTGACACCCCTGCCGTTTGGGAGCCGATTTTCAACAGATAAGAGCGCCCTGGAATCATCGGCGAATCGGACATCCATACCAGCGCTGTCCTGAATTGATTGGCGAGTTCTGGAGGATCGTCGGAACTACACACCAAGTCGCCCCGACCACAGTCGATTTGCTCTTCGAAAACCAGAACAATCGATTGACCACGAACAGCTTGTTGTAGATCGACTGCCTCACCCAAACGACCCATAGTGACGATACGTGCAACTGTTGCCCGCGCCCCTGACGGCTGTACTACCACTGAGTCGCCCACGCGTACACGACCAGACTCAACGAGGCCCGCACTCCCACGAAAGGATTCATTGGGTCGAATCGCTAATTGTACGGACAATCGGAAGGGGTGCTCACCTAAATTCGGAATTCGAAACCCCTCAAGCGCCTCAAGTAGGTGGGGACCGTCGTACCAATCCATGCGGTCCGAGTGACTTGTGACGTTGTCTCCGTCCAGTGCACAAATAGGGATAGGGACCACGTTGCAGTCTCCCAGAGTTCGAGCGAACTCTTCATAGGTTGTCGCAATGTTCCGGAATTGCTCTTCGTCGAAATTGATGAGATCCATCTTGTTGACAGCGACGAAAATGTTGCGCACCCCTAGCAGACGCACAATGCGGGTGTGTCGTTGAGTTTGCCCCAATAATCCTTTTCGAGCATCCATGAGAACAATCGCCACATCGGCGGTTGACGCTCCAGTAGCCATGTTGCGCGTGTACTGCTCGTGACCTGGAGTGTCCGCGACGATGATCCGCCGACGTTCCGTTGACAGATACCGGTACGCAACATCAATCGTGATTCCTTGTGCTCTTTCCGCAATCAAACCATCCGTCAATAGCGCGAGGTCCAAGTCGCCGCCGCGAGTTCCGACTGTTTTCGAATCCTCTCTGATTGACTCCAAATGATCGGTTGGGATCTGATCGAGGTCGAAGAAAAGTCTCCCGATTAGGGTACTTTTTCCGTCATCAACGCTGCCACAAGTAACAACGCGAAGAATCGGTGACTCTTCCATCAGAAATAGCCTTCCTGCTTCTTGCGTTCCATCGATCCAGCACCATCAACGTCAATAAAACGGCCGTGGCGCTCGGAGGTATGTGACCCTTCGAGTTCTGAGATGATTTCATCAACTGACGAGGCATTTGATTCGATGCCACCACTTAACGGGTAACAGCCCAGTGTTCGAAAGCGGATATTCCGAGTGGATATCTCCTCGCTTGGCGAGATTCGCATACGGTCATCGTCTACAAGAATCCAAGAACCGTTGCGCCGAACTACATTCCTTGGTGCCGCGAAGTACAGATCGACGACTGGGATACTTTCAAGTTTTACGTATCGCCAGATGTCCAATTCAGTCCAATTGGACATCGGAAATACGCGAATAGTTTCTCCACTCGCTCGTCCAGCGTTGTACAGGTTCCAAAGTTCTGGTCGCTGAGAACGAGGGTCCCATCGATGCTCAGCCGTTCGGATGGAAACAACTCGTTCTTTGGCTCGGCTTCTTTCTTCGTCACGGCGTGCGCCACCGTACAACAGGTCGAATCGGGACTCTTCAATCGCTTGCTTCAGGCCTTCCGTTTTCCATCTATCGGTATGAACCGACGAACCGTGATCAAATGGATTGATTCCCTCCCTGAGAGCCTCGGGATTCCGATGAACTTTGATCTCGACGCCGTATCGATGAGAAATTTCGTCCCTGAACTTGTACATCGCCGAAAACTTGAACGTTGTATCCACATGAAGTAGGGGAAATGGAAGCCGCTGAGGGAAGAACGCTTTGGTCGCGAGATGGAGCAAAGTCATGGAGTCTTTGCCAATTGAAAAAAGCAAACCCGGTCGCTCGGACTGCGCGTAGGTCTCGCGAATGATGTGGATGGCTTCGTCTTCGAGACGGCGCACTATCGCGGTTTGTAGCCCGATCATCGATGTTTCCCTATCCCTTGAAACTCTCAAATAATCTACGCCACGAGGGGTTCATCTGTCTGGGAGACCGCAGAGACGGTATCATTGTACCCCCGGGAGGGGTCAGAATGGAACCTTTAAAGATACTCATTGTCGCATCCGAAGCTCCTCCGGTGGTCTCCGGAGTTGCGAGGTCGGTTGGTGAAATCGCCGACGGGCTAGCTAAACGCGGGCACCAGGTTTCTGTTTGGTCCTCAGCCGACTCACCGGGCCTGCGCTGGGATCGTCTTCGAGTTTCTTCCCTTGGGCTGACGTTGAGGAAGAGGCTCCGCCAAAATGGTCCGTTCGATATTGTCAACATTCACGGTCCAGCCCCGACAATTAGCGATCTGGCACTTCTCACGCTCGCGCTGTCGCGCAAGCACCCGCCAATCGTTTATACCCACCATTTTGCCATGCACTTTGGAGTCCCAGGAATCGACCAGGTGGGGTCGCTTTATGATTCTGTTTTGAAATTCATTTCAACTCGATCTGCGGTCGTCGTCACCACAAGCCGTTCATATGCCAATGCGTATTCAAGTGCTCAAAAACCCGCGGTCGTGATTCCTTGGGGTCTGTCCCCGGCAGACACTATTGACACTCCCAAAAATGATTACGACGGTAGGCGGCCATTGAGAGTGCTGGTCGTCGGTCAGTTCCGGCGCTACAAGGGAATGGCGATTGCCGTGCGCGCCGCGCTTGAATCTCCGAAAATTCATCTGACGCTCGTTGGCGACGGGCCAACCTTTGAGTCGGTGAAAACAATTGTCCCGAGTACTTCAGAAAACATCGCTCTTCTCGGCAAAGTAGGCGACTCCGCGCTGCGAAATCTCTACGAGTCGAACGACGTCATTCTTCTTCCGTCACGTACGAGAATGGAAGCCTTTGGAATTGTTTTACTCGAGGGTATGCGACACGGCTGCGTTCCGGTGGCGAGTGACTTACCCGGAGTTCGTGAAGTTGTAGGAGAAAATGGTCTCCTAGCGAGACCCGGTGACTCAAAAGATTTGCGAGAGGTACTTCTCCGACTAGCCAATGACCCCTTACTGGTCAATTCATTGAGCGACAAATCACGGGTTGCGGCCCAAGCATTCACTTGGCAACGAACAGTCGACGGATATGAATCATTGTTTCATCGAATTACCGGAGACGCGCTAAGAGAAGCAGATGTCTGAGTTGCCTACCGGTGTGAAGAGTGGCGAAACCTGGTCGACAGGTTTTGAAAAACGGTTCAAATTAACCAACGTCTCGATGACCGGGACTATTTGTGCCTTGCTCATCGTCGCCTTAGCGATACTCGTCACCGTCTTTGATTCGCCTGGATTGATCATTGCCGACGCCCGACTTGAGCACCTGCTCAACCCGAGCCAATTCCTTTTCCGACATTCTTCGATCTGGGACGACTCAAGGGGTGCCGGTGCGCCAACGATTTTTTACTCACCTCTCATTTCGTCGCTTCAGAGTGTCCTTGACGTCATTGGTATTCCACCGTGGCTGATAGGACGCCTGACCTTGGCCGCCTACTTGAGTATCGCCGGTATCGGTGCGATGCGACTCGCCAATCACATCTACGACAAGCAATCCTGGATGAGTGGGGCGAGCGGAATCTTGTATGCCTTCTGCCCCTACTCATTCAACTTTCTCCTTCCATCTGGTCTCTATCTCAGCGCCGCAATCCTTCCGTGGTTGATTCTCTTCACATTTCGCGGTCTTGCGAGCAGATCCTGGCGCTACCCAGCCATGATCGCGCTCTTACTTGCAAGCATCGGAACTCTCAATACGGCATCGCTTCTCTATTCACTCATTCCGATTGGCCTTCTATCGATTTCATTCATTGCCGTCGAAAAGCGATTTACTTGGCGTTCACTACGCATATTTTTGACACGTACTTTTCTTCTCTCAATTGGTACCTGCGCCGCGGCGATCTTGGTGCTCATCACCTCGGCGTCAACCACAGCACGAAATCTTCTCACCACGGAGTTACCCAACGTTGTCGCAAGTACAACTAGTTCCTCCGAAAGTTGGCGAGGGCTCGGGTTCTGGATCTCTTATCTCAATATTGGTGGGACCGTGCGTCCACAGTCTGGAATTTTCACAAACTCGGCACCCTATATAGCTCTCACGTTTGTTGTGCCGTTGTGCGCATTGATTGCTATAGGCAGCCGTGTCCGATTCTGGCGTTCTTGGTGTCTCATCATCGGAGCGTCGATCTTCATCATGGTTGGATCAAACACCGTGACGTTCACACCACTCTCGCAGTCGATCGTTTGGCTTTTCGAAAATGTCCTTCCGTTGAGGGTCTTTCGATCCACCTACAAGGCGGGTGCGATTTTGGCTCTCGCAATGGCAATCATTGCGCCCTCTGGAATTCGCGTGCTTCTGAATAATTTCTTGAGGTTGGGTCATCGATTTACGATTCCCCCTCGAGCAATCGCTGCGACCCTCGTTCTCGTTTTGTGTATCGGCATTTACCCATTCATCGCCGGTCCATTCAATAAGGAGGATTCATACCGAACACTGCCGGCGTATTGGAATCAAGCGCTCGGTGCCCTCAAGAATTTTCCCAACGACCGAGTGTTGGTTGTGCCCGGATTTTCTCGTAATCAATACACTTGGGGTTACGTCAATGATAATCTCTTCGACTCGTCAGATGGCCCCTCGGCGTTGTTTAGCCAAACGCTTCCAAGCACAATGCCCGACGTTCAGAACATCATCGACGAATTCAACGAGAGAATGGTCTCTGGGGAAATTTCACCTAGCGCAGTTGCACCACTCGTGCAACAACTTGGCGCGCGATTCCTGTTGATACAAAACGATTTTCCAACGGGTGCGGTGAGGAAAATCGCGCTCAAAGACTTCCCTGGACTAAAGATCATTGGACAATATGGAGAGCCAACGGCTTTAACTCTCTACGAATTGGAAGACGCGAATCCGACGTCAGCACTTTGGACTTCAAACTCCCCTTTGATAATTAGCGGGGGTGAGGGCGTGTTATCGCCCATTGTTGAACTCGGCTGGCTCGACCAATCGTCCGTCAATTATTCAGCATTAACCGACGGACAACTTGCTGAACTTACTAACAGCGGATCAGAAATTCTCATTGCCGACGGCTCACAACGCCGCGTGACGCGTCTCGGTCGCCAACGTATCAACTCACTGGTCCTCAGCGATGGCGAGACATCAGTACGACCTGTTTTATTGACATCCCCTTCAGATCTGACATCGCAATCAATTCTTGAGTTCAACAACTTCGATGTTCGTACGTTCGACCCGTCCGGAAATCCTGATATCTGGAATCCCGAATCCCAACGTGGCCTTCTCGTAGACGCGAACAATGATTCATCTGGATGGTTCTTCCAGCGTCCAGCGAACCCGATAGGTGCTACCGTCGTCTTAAACTTCCACCGACTGACAAACGTCTCAAAAATCGTGCTTCAGCAACCAGCCGACAGCGCTGGTTCAATAGACCAAGTTTTGGTCACGTTGCACTCCGAGCGAGAATCGACAACCCGAGACATCAATATTTCCCCAGGACAAAACGTGATCGAAATTTCCGAAAACGTTAGGGAGATTTCGTTAGAAATCACATCGGTTTCCGGTGACAGTAGAACCTACGGCATTACGGACCTAGCCGTTTTTGAGGGAAATGCTGAGCTCGATCCATCTCCTTACATTCGACTCCCTTCTGAAGCCGACTCTCTCAAGAGCTTCGACACTCCCATTTCATTTCTATTCAGCCGACTTGTCGACAACTCTGAGGAAGTCATTCGTCGGAAATTTTCCACCTCCCAGAATCAAGTATTCAATCTTGCGGGTGCCGTCGATTCGGTTCGCACCAACAAGGACCGTCTGTGCCTGCCAATTATCGAGATCGACGGTCGACCGATTTATGTGCGTCCGGTGGAGGGGTCAACCTGGGCGACAAAGACCGTGAATATTGAAGGGTGCGAGGAAATTCAGCTTGCCATCGGACCACATACTCTTGAGGAAAACTTCACTTTCACCACTCGAATTTCCGGTCTGACACTCATTGATCATCGATCCCAACGCCTGCGACGACCCCTCAACTCTTTGACGATGCCGATTACCGACACTCGTTTTTCTGCGTACGAACATTCCTACTCTTTACCTGCCGGATCAGGATTCCTGGCGACAAATACTCCCCGCCATCAATCATGGAGATTTGAGGCATCATTCAGAAGTGCGCAGTCGCTCCAAGGATTTGCGAAGACGATCTGGTGGGTCGATGAGGGTAGCCAAACCACCGCAACAACCTATTTCCGAGCGCAAACGTTCTACGAAATGACTCTAGGCATCAGCGGCGCTTTGGTCATTGTGTGTCTGATCCTCGCGACACGGAAAGAAAGACGATGAATCTGCGGCACAGACTTGGAATCCTGTTTACGGTTTTTGCTGGATTCGTCTTGGCTGGATTTGTTGGTGCTCTCGTGGCAATCCCTGTCTACAGGTTTTCTCGTGAGACAAAGCGATTCGTCTCATTCTTTTTGATTCCAACGTTTGTTGCGATGATCGTTGCAACATTATTTGAGGGACCACGAAACCAAAGTTTAAGATTCGTCTCGGAACGTCCCATAGCCCACACACTCGGTTTAATCATTGCGTTCGGGATCGTGATGACTGCGATAAATGGATCAGACGCGATCACCTCTAAAGACAGTGGGCCCGAACTTGAGCAGTCTGGATCTTGCTCCTCATGAGTTTTCGGACTCCTTATTATTGGACGATGGGAGCCACAATGCTCCTTTCTGTGAGTGGCTTCCTCTTTTGGGTTGTGGCCGCTCGATTTTTCTCCCCAGATGACATTGGGTCTGCTGGCTCGATTTTTTCGGTCACCTTTTTTCTTGTGTACCTCACAAATCTCGGGATTCCAATCCTTATTACCCGATACGCAAACGACTCCAGCGAGAGATCTTCCATCATCACTCTCGTCTCGCTCGTCGTAACAAGCATTTCCGGGATCATCGCCGGACTCGCATTCACAGTTGTTGCTCCCCCCACGTTTCTTGATCCCCTTGGAGGTCGCAATCTTTCATCGGTGGTGAACATAGTTCTCTGCGTAGCCGCCGTGTCGATCTCCACAGTGGTCGACGCTCGATTAATCGCCACACTGCAGGTCAAACTGTACGCGACTCGAGTGGCATTCATTTCAGTTTCACGTTTTGTACTTCTCATTATTGCACCCACCCATAATTCAACGACCTTTCTCTGCCTCGTCGCGATTTGGCCATACGGCATCTCAGCTTTGCCATTCCTCAAATATTCAATGACTCACAAGATTCGCGTCATGAAAAATACGTGGCGTGGGCTCGAGGGATGGTCGGAGCTCATTAGTTTCTGTGCGAGGAACTTTGCAGCTCAACTCTTCCTCCAAGCACCGATCTTTGCAACGCCAGTGCTCGTTCGGCCTTTTCTCAGTTCTGCGGATTACGGAGGGTTTTATCTGACCTGGTCCGTCTCGACTGCTGGACTTATTCTGATCCAAATCCTTAATCAAACATTCTTGGCTGAATCTGTCAAACAAGGAAATGTGGGTCAACGCACTAGTCAAGCGTTGACAATTGGTGTAGGTATTTCACTCAGCGCAGCTGTAATTTCGATCTTTGGCGGAAGCCAAGTTCTCAGTCTGTTGTTCGGTTCAAGGTTTTCTCACTGGGGCGCTCTGATGACTTTTTTGATGCTTGGAAATGCGACGGTAGCCGTCGTATTCGTTGCAGTGAGTAGATCACGCATCATTGGACGGGGCAACCAGGTGATTTTGATCAGTTTCCCATACACAGTTCTGACGCTTGTATGTGCCGTAATGGGAGCAGCAATCGGTGGGGCCACAGGAATCGGTATTGGGTGGTCAATTGGTGGCGCAATCTCTCTATTTAACCCATCACTCTGGTCAGTCATGAACATTTTGAAACGACCGACGACTGTTACACATTGACTGCTCATGGGACTCAACCCTGTGTCCTCACCCGCACGATGAGGACACAGTTCCATGAAAGCACTTCCCGCAGTCCTGGAATCTTCATGAGTATTTTCAATTTTGACCAATAACGAGGATAGGCATCTACTAATTCCAAACGGGGATGCGAACGAACGTAGCGAATGGTGCGGCCGATATACGTTGGCCATACACCCGCCAAAGGGAGATTCTTCCCTCGAGGATTTCCGAACAATCGCTTCCAGATCTTCACGCTTCGTTGTACCCCAAGATAATGAAGCGGTGCGACTGCATGCCCACCCCACGGCGACAACCAATTCGTCCAACTGATGTAACTCCAGCCACCGAATTTGAGCACACGTCCGATTTCGTCGATGATGGCAAATGGATCCGGAGTGTGTTCGAGCACATTGGAACATACAACTCCGTCAAAAACACGATCCCTAAAGGGGAGCTCGCGACCATCGGCCACGAGCGGCCGTTCCGGGTCGAATGGTGAACGAAGCAACTCGTCAATGTCAATCTCGGATGAAACGACAACTGCTCCTGCCTGTCGCAACGACTCTGAGTAAATACATGGTCCCGCTCCGAGATCAAGAATGTTCATTCCAGAAATTGGGCCTGGTAATTGTTTGATCGCGCGTCTCGCGAGTTCCGACGCAAAGTCCTCACCTGCACCTTTACCGCTCGTTACGAAGAGCTTTATCAATTGAAAGGTGCTCATCGCATCAGTCGACTTGTTCATATCGCTCCATCTTTGAAGTAGTTCTTCACTTCAAGTGAGCGTATCTTTGATGGCATGACCAAAGTCTTGTTTCTTGGTGGTACGGGTCGAACCGGAAGCACACTCATTGATCGAGTGCTCGGAAGTTGCCCGGGTTGGCTCTCAGGGGGTGAATTAGCTTTCTTTTGGCGTCATGGGATCTTGGGTGGCGGACTCTGCTCCTGCGGAAATCCCGTTAGGTCATGTCCACTGTGGTCCGAATCACTCCAACGTGCTGAAATCGATCATCCGATCGACCCGCTCAAAATGATCGAACTGCGGAAGCGGTTCTGGTCAATTCACTTACCACTCATGGCGTTCAACTCATTCAGTCGAAGTCGATTGGCCGAAACAAGGGAGTTTCCCGAAGCAGTGAGTCGACTCTACAGCGCAGCACTTGAGATATCAGGAAATCGAATATTGATCGATTCGTCGAAGGACACCCATTACAGCTATCTGCTGCGCGAAGGATCGGACTTAGATATCTATTTTCTGCATCTTGTCCGCGACCCGAGAGCTGTCGGTCATAGTTGGCGAAAGAAGAAGTCCGAGGCCGGCTTCGGGGGTAGAGCAGATATGGAACGCCGAGGAACACTCAAAACAAGTGTCTACTACACGGTTTCCGACCTTGCGGCAGAACTGATTTGGAAGGAGCGTCGCGACCGGTATCGCTTGCTTCGCTACGAGGACTTCGTCTCGGATCCAGTTCGCACTTGCTCCGAGATCTCAGACTTCGTCGACGAGGACATCGACCTCTCGTCAGTTCTTGATGGCGACATTTTTACTCCAGAGCCAGGTCATGTCACGTGGGGTAATCCAAATCGCTTCGACAACTCCCCCGTACGAATCAAACCAGATGAGGCGTGGCGATCCGAACAGGAAGAATGGCGATCTTTCCTTCTGGGAGTTTTAAACGCTCCCGTTGCCCGTCACTACGGATATCGGATTGGAAAGCGCTCGAAAATCGCCAGAGTCGGAAAGAAATTTGATGATTCGGTCGTCATGTGCAGCGAAAGCAAAGAGGGACGTGAGCACACCGATGATCGTTGAGCAGGTCAGGTCTATACCTGTGAGATGTCGAAGCACTTTGCTTCTCGTTCTGGGAATCTCTTTGATTTCGGCGTGCGTCAGTGGGGCTCGTGTCCCCGATCCGAGTAAATCTTGCGATTCGGATGTCCGATCAAAGTCGCAATTGCCGAACGTTGTTGTGATCATGACCGATGATCAAACCAGCGAGCAGTTGCGAGTTATGCCGAATGTTCAGGAACTTCTCAGCGCCCAAGGAACGAGCTTTGACAACATGGTCGTTAATGACTCGGATTGCTGCCCTTCACGCGCAACCTTTCTCACTGGTCTGCAGTCACGACATCATGGGCTTTTGTGGAACACTCCGCCAACCGGCGGGTTCGCAAACTTTGAAGGCCAAGAGACCACTCTCCCGGTTGTCCTCTCAAGAGGTGGTTATCAAACGGGATTCGTTGGAAAGTACATGAATCGTTTTGGCGAGAGAAATGAGGACCGGGTGGTTCCCCCAGGTTGGACTGACTTTCGGGGCCTGGTGTATCCCGCAGAATCGGTCTATTACGAGGCGGCATTTTTCGAAAACGGCCAAGTCGTGGAGACAGCGCCAACCGAATACGTAACGAACGCGATCACAGATCGAGCGCTCGCGATGATCAATAACTTTTCCGCCACCGGCGATCCATTTTTCGTGCAGATCGGACACGTCGCTCCCCATTCTCCAGGTGGTATTCCGCTTAGCCAAATCAACCCGGACTGGGTTTTGGACGTTCTTTCAGATGATTACGAGTCTTTGCCGATCCCAGAGTCCCGATATCGGGGGAAATTCACCCGTGAGGAGTTGCCGAAATCCCCAGCATTTAACGAAGAGGACATCTCCGACAAGTCGGTCATTAATCAGCGCCGGATCATGGACTCTTCCGTGATTGACGAAGTCGCCGAACGGTACCGACGTTCCCTTGAGACACTACTTTCCGTCGACGATTCAGTGGGAGCGGTGATCGCTGCGCTCGAAGAAAACTGCACCTTGGATGAGACCTACGTGATCTTTACGTCGGACAACGGTCAGTTCTTCGGCGAGCATCGATTCCCACTCGGAAAGTATTTGCCTTACCGACCTTCACGATCGGTTCCCCTCATTGTGCGTGGTCCCGGTGTCCAACGTTCGGTCACATTGCGGAGTGTGGTCTCCAATGTTGACTTGGCACCGACCATCGCAGAGTGGACTTCGACTACATTGATTCGAGAGTCGGATGGTTTGAGTCTGGCCAAGATGCTTGAACAAGGACGTGAAGCGGAACGTGGCCGCGCCGTCTACCTTGAAGGTCATGCTCCGGAAGGGCGAATGATCATCCCGTTCGACGCGGTTTACACCGGCGACGTCCTATACATCGAGATGAGTGATGGCTCAGTTGAGTTCTACGATCTTGTCATCGACCCTGACGAACTTGAGAACCGCTCCACTGACCCTGCATACGCCACGGCAGTCCCAGATGCCGCGACCCTGCTGCGCGAACTACGGGATTGTTCGGGGTCCCTTTGTGGCACCATCGGGAGTCATCTGTCCGTTCCGTGAGAGCAGATGAAGTCTCTTCGAAAACGACATCTCCCGCCTCTTAGACGAGGCGGGAGATGAAGAACTGACAGATTTCTTTGAATGTGTCGAGCTAATCAGCTCGACACATTTTCAGACTTGCGACTCGCTCTTGCGTCGACCACTCACGAGGACACCCGCGCCAACAAGCACGAGCAGTCCCGCTGCGGTTCCGATCGGCGTCACGAGGTCCGATCCAGTGGTTGGCAGAGCCAGACAAGCTGTGTAGCCCTCAAGGTCGAAGACTCCACCGGAGGTGTAGTCAGCTGCATTGCACGCCGCTGACGCACCGGAGGTCGAAGAAATACCGACCACGCTCGCTCCGGCAATGACCGCCAACAGAGAAGCTTTCTGAAACTTTTTCATTTTAGGCTCCTTTCGCCCTTCGTTAACCTTAGCCCGGAGACGCCCCTCTTGCAATCACTATTGCGCAAAAGAGCACATTAATTATATATACTATAAATAGTGTGAGCGTAGCCACCTGAAAGGGGTTCCAAAGGATCCCCGAAGCATTCGGAACGTACAAAAGACCCTCCGGCGACACTTCTGCCGATGTCGTACCTACCATCCATCCGGCGGCGCCTGGCATCGCAACGAGAGCAGCGGAACCCCTCGATTCATCCAGCCGACCTCCGAAGATGCCTTGGGGTCGCGGAACAATCTTGATATTCGCTGACGCGGCCGGCCACGACCTCACTCTAAAGAGTCGAATCTCGGCGGCATCCACGATGAGTTCCAATCCCTCGTCATCGACCAGAAAGTCGTAATTTCGCGCCAATGGCGAGGTCATTTGCACGACGAGCCATCGAACGCCCAGTAGCTCCAAGGTCGGACTTAATTCTGCTGCAGCGTTTTGTGACCCACCTATCGCTTTCTCAAGAACGGTTTCACGCCTGTCCCCCGACTCCTGGTTTCGAAATCCCAAACCTGTATCTGACGATGTGATCACGTCTCCCGACAAGAAAAATTTCATCGGGTTGAGGACTCTGCGATTCGACCCTCCAGGAAGTTCCTGATTCAGGTACAGCGCCCATGGAAGGGCGACCGTCGTACCAGGATTTAAGTCGATGATTTCGCGAACGTCCTGCCAGGAATTCGGAACGGGCTGGGCATCCAGATTGCCGTCCAGTCCCCAAATTCCCGGAGAGGACACCATGAGCACCACTGCGAGTGGGATAACCCTGATCACTTGTTGCACCCGAATGTTTGCTCGCGCAGCTTGCGCGAGCTGATCGAGGCCAAGACATGCTGCTGGTAGGACCCAGAAAATGTGCCCTACCAGCAGACGATGAGGGTCTCTGGCCAACCCAGTCACAGCGTTTCCTGTGAGCGCACCGTACCAATCAGCAAACCACGGAATGGATGAAAGTGCAGCAACAAACCACGAACCAACTCCGACCACCACAAGCGGTTTCCGAAAATCGTCGCGAATTTTTTTTGATCCCTTGATCGCCAGCCCAAGGAGGAGGGCCCCGCAAATCGTGGCGATCCACCCCGCCTCTCCGACCTGAAAAACCTGATTCCAATATCCATGTCCTGAGGACAACGAAAGAATTCCAAGGGGGTTTGCGCCTGTCTCCACCGCAAAGAATGCTCCGGAGGCTGGTCTGAATCGTGTTGACAGAATCACGAAAATCGACGGGACGAGCCATGGAACTTGAGCCAGAAAGGTCACAGCGAAGGCGCCCAACTTTCTCCGAGCCGATGATGCATCCAGAAGTGACGCGACGAACACGAAACTCACCGCGAGAAATCCACCTTGATACCCACAAACACCAAGAATTGATGCGCATAGGAAAGTCCGTCGAAGATCATTCGTCGGACGAAGCAGAACCGGAGCCACCCAAGGCAGTAGAGCCACCGCGAGAGAAAGGCCAAGATGGCCGATACCGAGGCGAGTCAGCAAAAAGGGACTGAGCGCGTAGAGCGCCCCTGCATCCACTGGACGACGGACTCCGAGAATTGTGGCCCAGCGCTTCATGCCGAGCCAGGCAAGGACGATCGACGACACCAAGAATGCTTTGACGACCAAAGTTCCGTCAAGAACCTTTGAAAGCACCGAAATGAAAGCCCAAAGTGGCATCTGACGGGGAAGTTCGGTGCCCACGCCAAGAAAGGATTTGGGGACGTCCATGTGTTCCAGAGCGATCAAGTCCAAGTTCATCAACGCACCTGGTCCCAGACCTGGTCCGACAAACAACATCGCCACCAACATTGGAACGCCAATGTTGAGGAGTCGGCCCTTCAATCGCGAGTAGTGCCCCAGTTGTTGATTCACTTCTCTAGACACCACAAAATCACCATAACCAACTGGGACCGAGCCGTCCCCGTCAACCCTCGTCCTTGCGAACAACCGTCGCAGTCAACTTTCCCAATTTGAGGTTCCTCACGGACAGAACCTCTTTTCCCAGTCAAAACCAACCTCCGAACACGGTTGGACTACAAGTGACACATCTCAATTGTCCGCGTGATCAGCGTCGAGTGACTAGGTCGGTCACTGCTGCGGCCGCGACGGCCGGAGCCACGCGGGCCACCACCGAACGATCGAAAACCGACGGCACGACGAACTCGGGCTTCAACTCGGCGTCGGTCACCGACTCGGCGATCGCGACAGCGGCCGCAAGCTTCATACCTTCGGTGATGTCGGTGGCGTGAGCATCGAGGGCGCCACGGAAGATTCCGGGGAACGCGAGCACGTTGTTGATCTGGTTCGGGTAATCGCTTCGGCCGGTGGCCATCACCGCAGCCAACCCGTCGCACTGTTCGGGACGAATCTCGGGATTCGGGTTGGCCATGGCGAACACGATCGGGTTCTTTGCCATCGAGCGCACGTCGGCCGCCGTGATGAGGTCCGGGCCGCTGACACCCACGAACACATCGGAGCCCTTCATCACGTCGCTGATAGTGCCCATGCGACGCGAACGATTGGTGTTCGCGGCGAACCACTCCTTGGCCGAGTTCATCTCACCACGACCGGTGTAGATCGCGCCAACACGGTCGCACCCGATCACTTCGCCCACTCCGGCATTCAGAAGGATCTTGCCGATGGCCACGCCAGCCGCGCCCACACCGGCGATGACCACCGTGAGGTCCTCCATCTTCTTGCCGGTGATCTTCAGCGAGTTCCAGAGCGCGGCAAGGGTGACGACCGCGGTTCCGTGCTGATCGTCGTGAAACACCGGAATGTCGAGACTCACGCGCAGACGTTCCTCGATCTCGAAACATTCTGGAGCCTTGATGTCCTCGAGATTGATGCCACCGAACGTTGGTGCGATGCGCTGGACGAAGTCGACGACCTCGTCGGCGGTGCGGGCGTTGATGCACACCGGGAACCCGTCGACGCCACCGAACTCCTTGAAGAGCAGCGCCTTGCCCTCCATGACGGGCATGGCTCCCTCGGGGCCGATGTCACCGAGGCCGAGAACCGCGGTTCCGTTGCTCACGATGGCGACGGTGTTCTTGCGGATCGTGTAGGTGTGCGACAAACCCGGATCGTTCTCGATCGCGGTGCAGACCCGCGCGACGCCCGGCGTGTAGGCCATCGACAAGTCGTCGCGGTCGTTCACCGGAGCCGTCGACAGCACGTGGATCTTGCCCGACTCGTGCATCTTGAAGGTGCGGTCCCACCAGTCGAGAAGGGTGACTCCGCTCAGTTTGCGCACGGCCTCGACGACGCGGTTCTGGTGCTCCTCGTCGCGACAGTGCACCACCAGACTGCGGCGCAACACGGGACCACGCACGTCGAAACCGTCGAGGGCACCGATATTTCCTCCCGCCTCGCCGATGGCGGTGCAGAGACGTCCGAGGGTGCCCGGCACGTTGTCGAGTTGGCAGTCGAGGGCGATGGAGAAGGCGGCGGTGGGCTTGGTAGTCACAGGGTTGTAAACGATAGGCCACCGAACGGCCGATGCGCCGGATCACGAGAGTCGAACTTCTTCATCGAAGGTCTTCCTTGACTCCGATATCCGACCCGGGTTACCTTTTTGTAGTGATCACTACATCAAACTCGACCCCCGCACCCTCCCACTCCTCGGAAAATCGGATGTGGGTCGCGGTCATCAACGGAGCGGTTCTGGCGTTTCTCTTCGCGCTCTTCTTCTCGCTGTTCACGGACGATTTCGTGACCGGGGGCGGAGGAAAGGTTGCGCTATACGTTCTCGCCGCGGTCCTTGGCCCCATCACCGTTGTCGTTCTGCGGGTCATGGCCGACTTTCTGCATCTCGATCGTCGCCGCTTCACCACCCTGTCGGTTGCCGGAGCCGTGACCTTCGACGGACTCTTCGTCGGCATCTGGCCCGGCGTCTACGGCCACGAAGGCGCATCACTCGCCGTCGTCGCGGCACTGATTCTGTTCGGCGCCGCGTTCATCCTGCTGTCCGACCAACTCATGCCGATCTCGAAGTTCCCGAACAGAAAGGCCCCCGCACGATGAGTTCGACCGATCCGGCCCAAGTGGTCAAGGACTTCTTCACGTCGTTCGAAGGCAACGACGTGAACGAAGCGATCAAGTTCGTCTCCGACGATCTGGTGTATGTCAACGTTCCCTTCGGATTCGAGGCCGGCACCGTGATCGGTCCCGAAGGCATGCGATCGGTGCTCGAGCCGGCATTCGCCACGGTCTCACGCAACGAATTCATCATCAGGAACATGGCCGCCAACGGCAACACCGTTCTCGTCGAGCGCCTCGACCGCCACCGTGTCGGCAACAGTTGGGTCGAACTACCGGTGATGGGAGTGTTCGTGGTCGTCGACGGTCGCATCACCGAATGGCGCGACTACTTCGACTTGAACGTCTTCGTCACCCAGATGGCCGCCGCCGGCTGAGTCGCTCAGCCGGCGATCCCGAGCACCCGCGCCGCATCGTTGGCGGCCCGCGCCCCGCACACTTGTCGGACCATCAACAGACCGTCGATGGTCGCAATGATCGAATGCGCAACCCGACGTCTCTCCGGCGCGGTTCCGTCCGGTAGTCGTCCGGCGAGCCACGTGACCCATCCCTCGACGAGCGTCGACGCGAGCGCCACGAACGGTTCCTTCTTCGCCGTCGCCAGCCCCACCACCTCGAAATAGACAGCCATCAGTGGATCGACCCGGCTGTTCGCAAGTAGAGGCCACGCCAGCCGCAACATCTCGCTCGCCGGAGCTTTCTCTTCGAAGGCTTCCTCGAGTATCACCTGCAGTCGACCGCCCATCACGGCGGCAACCTCGCTGATCAGAACATCCTTGTTCGCGAAGTAATACACGACCATGCGATCGGAGATATCGAGCCGTTTGGCGAGACGACCAAAGGTCAGCGCGGCGATTCCTTCCTCGAGCACAAGGTCGACACCGGCCTCCAGAAACTCGTCGCGATCGTGACGTGACCCCATGGCATCAATGTAGCGACCATTACAAAGACATGGTTCGGGGGCGAGTCGTCGATTAGGTACTCTGCCGACATGCGCACATCACTTCTCACTGCCTTCACGATCAGTTGCGTCACCCTCGGGGTTGCCTGTGGTGGTGACTCTGGAGGATCGAACGCCCTCTCGGAGGCGGAGTTCTGCGACAAGATCGCCTCCGTCGAGGGCACAGACACCGAGGAAGTCGACATGACCACCATGCTCGCCGTGCTCGCGGATCTCGCCGATAGTGCGCCGACCGCGGAACTTCGTGACGCGATCAAGGCATTTGGACCGGTCATGCAAGAGCTCGAAGGAGTCGACGAGAACGACCCCGATGCCTTCGCCAAGGCCATGGAAATCATGATGGACCCCAAGATCGTGGCGGCCGGTGCAGTCCTGGAAAAATTCAGCACCGAGACCTGCGGCCTCACCGACACGACCGACGCTCCATCGGACGACATGTCGAGTGATATTGGAAGTGGCGACATCTTCGACGACATGAGCGCCGGCGACATCTCCGATTACGTCGACGCCAACGGTGCGGACTACTTCCCCAACGGTTATGTCGGTTCGACGTCGATGAACAGCGCCGGTGACTACACCGACATCACGATGGACTTCGTCGACGCCGATTCGGTCGATGGCGTGGCCATCTGTGAACTGATCGGCGAGTTCATCGCCGGTGCCTCGGCCGACACCGCCGTTCGCATCGTCGTGCAGGAGGACGCCACCGATATCGCCGTGCGCGAAGTCGACGGCTCCTGCGCCGCCGTCTGACGATCAGGAGCCGGTGAGTTCCTTTTTCAGCTCGCGCTTCAGGAACTTGCCGTTGGCGTTGCGCGGAATCGGCTCGTTGCGGAACCAGATCTTGGTGGGGATCTTGTGCTTGGCGAGGCTCGACGACAGGAACTGACGCAACTCGTCCTCGGTCAACTTCGCACCGGGACGTAGCACCAGAACCGCGGCGACCTCCTCACCCAGTCGTTCCTCGGGGATACCGAACACGCACGCCTCGGCGATGGCGTCGTGGTGATAGATCGCCGTTTCGACCTCGCTGCAGTACACGTTCTCGCCGCCGCGAATCACCATGTCCTTCGCGCGGTCGACGATGTAGATGAAACCGTCCTCGTCGATGCGGGCGATGTCACCGGTGTTCAACCATCCGTCCTTGATGGTGTCGGCGGTGGCCTCGGCGCGATTGAGGTAACCCTTGATGGTCACCGATCCGCGCACGCAAAGAACACCGACCGTGTTCGGACCGGCGGGCAGATCGCGACCCTCCTCGTCGACCAACTTCGTCTCGAGTGTCGGCACGGCCGGACCACACGATTCGGGCTTGGCCACGAACCAACGCGACGAGTTCGCGGTGATGATGCCGTGCGTCTCGGTCATTCCGTAACCGGTGGAGGGCTGGCCGTTCTTCAGCGCGCCCGCGATCTTGTGCACGAGGTCGGGCTGCAATGCCGCGCCACCGCCGCCGAGTCCGGCGAGCGACGACGTGTCACGCTTGTTCCAGTCGGGGTGCATCAACATCTCGCGACTCATCGTCGGGACACCGGAGAAGTTGGTGACCTTCTCGCGTTCGATCAATTCGAGCGCGCGACCTGGATCCCACTTGTACATCAGCACGACCTTGCCTCCGGTGAGCGTCGCGGGATGCAGGATGCAGTTGCATGCCGTCACGTGGAAGAGCGGGGTCGGGGCCATGAACGTCGCTGGTAGCGCCGGAGGCGGCGGCGGAGGAGGCGGAACGTCACCCGCGGCGATCGCCTTCTGCTCGGCCATGGCGACCGCGGTGGTCATCGCCGCGATGTTCAGAATGTTGTGCACCGATCCGCGGTTGGTCAACTGCGCACCCTTGGGGAATCCAGTGGTGCCCGAGGTGTAGAAGATCGTCGCGTCGTCGTCGGGATCGATGCTCACGTCCGGCAACGAGCCCGGATCGGACGTCTCCATGATCTTCGACCAACGAACTCCGTCACCGGGAATGGCGCGCTCGGTGCGCACCGCGATGATGTGCATCGACCGCTGCGTCGGCATCTGCGTCAAGCGCTCGAGTCTCTCGTCGTCGGCGATGAGCACGCGCGGCTCGCTGTCGTTGAGTGCGTACTCCATCTCCGGCGGTGTCCACCACGCGTTCATGCCCACCACGGCCGCACCCACCGAGACACCGGCCCAGTAGCCGACGACCCACTCGGGATAGTTGCGCATCGCGATCGCCACTCGGCTGCCGGGCGCGACGCCATTCGCCACGAGGTGGGCCGCCAACTTGCGCACCTGGGCATGAATCTCGGCGTAGGAATAACGCTCGTCCTCGTACACCAGGTAGTCCTTGTCGCCGTGCGCCGCGGTGGTCTCCCAGATCGCCCGCATGTGGGGCGGGGCCGCCACGTACGACTTCGCCGGCACCCCCCGAATGGTTGTCATGTGGGTCGCGAAGGGCGAACCTGTTGAATCGAGTTCGGCTCGGGCGGCGAGGTAGTGGTGAATCATGCGCGCCATTCTTGCCGATGGAGGGGTCCGCGTACAGGTCGAGCCGGCGGCTCCGACCGCCCCGACCCGACTGTGGCACCATGAGACATGCTCTCCGTGCCGACCGTCGACATCTCGAACCCCAACGCCACCTCGATCGAGGCCCTCGACGCTGCGTGTCGGGACCACGGCTTCTTCCTTCTCAGCGGCCATGGGCTCGACGACCTGATCACCCGCACCTGGAACGAGACGGCCCGCTTCTTCGACTGCGAACGTGCGATCAAGGACGAGATCGGGCGCGACCTCGACAACCCGATGGGTTATTTCGACCGCGAGTTGACCAAGCGCAAACGCGACAACAAGGAGGTCTTCGACTTCCTCGACCCGACGGTTCCCGCTATCGACGCACGCAATCGCTGGCCGCGCGACCTTCCCGGCTTTCGCGAGACGATGACCGAACTCTTCGACGAGTTCAGTGCACTGGCCGATCGGACGATGACGCTCATTCACCACGCGCTCGAACTCGCGCCTGATTCGCAATCGAAGGTTGCGGGCAGTCGGCACAGCAGCATGATTCGTCTCAACTGCTACCCGGTCGACGATCCGGTGCCCGCGGCCGAACGCGACGCACTGCCGCCCCTCGGCGAGACCGCTCTCGGCTATCACACCGACCCCGGCACGCTCACGTTGCTCCTGCAGGACGACACCGGTGGCCTGCAGACCGAGTCGCTCGATCATGGCTGGATCGACGTGCCGCCCACCGACGGCACGATCGTGGTGAACCTCGGTGATTGCATGCAGGCCTGGACCAACGATCGATACCGCGCGGCGGTTCACCGAGTGGTTCCGATGACGCGCAATCGTCGCTTCAGCATTCCGTACTTCCAGAACCCGCACCGTGATTCGGTCATCGCGCCCGTTCCCGAACTGAGCTCCTCCGGTGCGCGGTATCGCGCTTTCGAATGGCGCGAGTTCATGGCTGCACGCGCCTACGACAACTTCACCGACCTCGGCGTCGACGACACCCAAGTCACCGATTATCGAGTCGTGGACGCGTGAGTACGAACATGTGGGATACTCGGTCATGACCACATCGATCGACGTCAGTTCTCTTCTCGACCCCGAAATCGTCGCCCTTCTCGCGGCGTCGCCGGTGAACATCGGCGAGGTTCTCGGTTCATTGACGGCCGAGTCGGTGGTGTCGGTGCGCGAGATGTTCGCGGCCACACCCGCGCCGCCGCTGTCCGATCTCGTCGATCGCTCCGATGCGTCACTCGCTGGCCGAGGCACGGCCTCGGTGCGCGTGCACCGACCGCGTTCGCAGCGAAAGAACGCGCCTTGCGTCGTCTGGATGCACGGAGGCGGGCTCGTGCTGGGCGACAACAAGATGGACGACGCGCGCTTCGACGCGTGGTGCCAGAAGTTCGACATCGTCGGTGTCTCGGTCGACTACCGCTTGGCCCCCGAGCACCCCTACCC